>CAXTCI010000100.1:0-18257 GCA_964242325.1 uncultured Acetobacteraceae bacterium | reverse complement strand
TCTTCAAGCGCCAGCGCCGGCCCGAAAGCGCGCCGAATTTTCACCAGCCCGGCAACACCTGCCAGGCCAACCCCAAGCAGTAACGCGGACGCCGGCTCCGGCACCGGAACGCCGCCGGAGTCCGGTGGGTCACCGGAGCCGCTTCCGTCTGCCACGATCGTCGCACTGGAACTCGTGCCGCCGGCAATCTGCAGCGTCAGGGCCGACGTGAAGAAGTACTCGCCCACGGGATGGATGAAGGTGACGTCGAGGCCACCAGGATTGTTCTCGAAGAACTGCGGGTTGGCCCCGGTGCTGGACTCCTGGGCTTGGCCGCTGATCGTCGGGCCGAGTTGACCCGGCAGAAACGCCAAGCTGCCGCTGATGAGCGAGCCGCTTTCCAGCGTCGTCACATTGCTGATCGCCCCGACAACCGTGGCGCTGCCGTCAGCAGCAGCCCCGAACGTCGCCAGCCCGTTGTAGCCCACGAGGTCGTAGGTGAGCGTTTGATAGGTGGCCGACACCGGGACACCCTGGGCCGAAAGGGTTTGGGTGCCAGTGCCGACGTAGCGGATATAGGCACCCCAGCCGCTTCCGTCCGACGCGAGGTAGCCAGACGGCGCGACCGCCTGTCCGTTCAACTCGAAGCCGATGACCGGCAGGTAACCGGCATCCAGGAACGTGGCCGTCGTCGGGCCGGTCGGGGTAAAGCTGATCTGGGCATAATCGCTGAGCACGAGCGTATCGGCAGTGACGCTCGTGCCGTCCAACCCCACGGAACCCGGGTTCAAGGTGAACGTGTCGGCCAGCGCCGGGGCCGTCGCGATCAAGGCCGCCAAGGCTGAAAAGGCGACTGATGTGCGGAACTTCGGCATAGGATTTTCCTGTAACATAGACCTGTATCAAAATCCATCCTTCTCAGGATGACGTTGTTTTTCTAATGGTGACAACATACGTCGAAAATATTAATGCCTTCAAACGATTTTACTAATCCGGGCCTCAAAAGCGCGATTGGCCCGAGCATCCTGGCGCACGGGTCCGGGATCACGATCCCCAGCTCTGCCAAATGCAGCCTCCAGGGTGGCCGGAGCGTGTCAGAGGACAAAGATCCTGAAGCGATGACGTCAGTTTCACACCGCAATGGCGACCCACCAACGACAAGACGTCTCATGACGAGAGACGGATCACACTTCCCAAAACACTTTCTATCTAACATCCAGGCTCGCCGATGCAGCCGTAAGTAAACCTTTGCTGCATTGCCCTCAGTGCCGCCGGAGTGTGCCATCACCGGATTGCATACCGCCGGGCCCGGCCGTAGCGTCCCAGCATGGCATTTCACGGCACCGTCTGCCCACACGACTGCCCCAGCACCTGCGCGCTCGAAGTGGACGTGCTCGATGCCCACACAATCGGCGCCGTACGCGGCGCGGCGGACCATCCCTACACCGCGGGCGTGATCTGCGCGAAGGTCGCCCGCTATGCCGAGCGGCAGCATCACCCTGGCCGCCTGACGCAACCGCTGATCCGCACGGGCGCAAAGGGCGAGGGCGGGTTCCGCGAAGCCAGTTGGGATGAGGCGCTGGACCTGGTTGCGGCGCAGTTCCAGAACATCGCCGCCCGGCACGGTGCCACCTCGGTATGGCCCTACTACTTCGCCGGCACCATGGGGCTGGTGCAGCGCGACGGGATCAACCGGCTGCGCCACGTGATGGGCTACTCGCGCCAGCACAACACCATCTGCTCGACCGTATCCGAAAGCGGCTGGATAGCCGGCGTCGGCCGCTACGGCGGCCCGGACCCGCGCGAGATGGCCGAGGCCGACCTGATCGTGATGTGGGGCGGCAACCCCGTCAGCACCCAGGTCAACGTGATGACCCACGTGACCCGGGCGCGAAAGGGCAGGGGAGCGAAGTTCGTTGTGGTGGACCCCTACCGAACCCCCAGCGCCGCCGCGGCGGACCTGCACATCGCGCCGCGGCCCGGCACCGATGCGGCGCTGGCCTGCGCCGTCATGCACGTCGCCTTCCGCGACGGCCATGCCGACCGGGAGTACATGGCGCGCTACGCCGATTGCCCGGACCGGCTGGAGGCGCACCTGCAAGCCCGCGGCCCCGCCTGGGCGGCCGGGATCACCGGCCTGACCGCAGACGAGATCGAGGGGTTCGCGCGGCTATACTGCGGGACGGAGCGGGCCTTCATCCGGCTGGGCTACGGCTTTTCCCGCAGCCGCAACGGCGCCGTGGCGATGCACGCGGTCACCTGCCTGCCGGCCGTCACCGGCAAGTGGCGCCACCGCGGCGGCGGCGCGTTCTGGAACAACCGCGGCACCGGCATCTATCACTGGGACAAGACCCTCATCGAGGGCACCGACGCGCTGGACCCAACGATACGCCGGATGGACATGAGCCGCATCGGCGCAGTGCTGACCGGCGACCCCATCGAGCTGCAAGGCGGCCCGCCGGTCCATGCGTTGCTGGTGCAGAACACCAACCCGGCCGTGGTCGCCCCCGACACCAACCGGGTACGGCGCGGCCTGCTGCGCGAAGACCTATTCACCGTCGTGCACGAGCAGTTCATGACCGAGACCGCCCGCCTGGCCGACGTGGTGCTGCCGGCGACCACCTTCCTGGAGCATGACGACCTATATGCGGCCGGCGGCCACACCACGCTCTCCGTCGGCCGCAAGCTGGTGCAGCCGCCCGGCGAGTGCCGCAGCAACCACGAGGTCCTGCAGGGCCTGGCGGCACGGCTGGGAGCCCGGCACCGTGGGTTCGACATGACCGCGATGGAACTGGCCGACGCGACCCTCCAAGCCTCCGGCTGGCCCGGCGCGGCCGAAGTGATCGGGCGCCGCTGGGTGGACGCGTCGGACGGGTTCGAGCGCAGCCACTTCCTGGACGGCTTCGGCTTTCCCGACGGGCGGTTCCGCTTCGCGCCGGATTGGGCGGCGGTCGGCCCGCACCACGCCGGGATGCCGGCGCTCCCGGATCATTGGGCGGCGGTGGACGTGGCAACCGCCGAGCACCCGTTCCGCCTGGTGGCGGCGCCAGCGCGCAACTTCCTCAACACGAGCTTCACGGAAACCCCCGGCAGCCGGCGCCGCGAAGGCCGGCCGACCGCGCTGCTCCATCCAGACGACGCGGAGCGGCTAGGGGTGGCGGAGGGCGACTTGGTGCTGCTTGGCAACCGGCAGGGCCAGGTCCGGCTGCATGCCCGCGTGGCCGGCGGCATGCAGCCGGGCGTGGTGGTGGTCGAAAGCGTCTGGCCGAACGAGGATTTCGCCGGCGGGATGGGAATCAACGCGCTGACGAGCGATGCCCCTGCGGCGCCGAACGGTGGGGCGGTGTTCCATGACACGGCGGTCTGGGTGCGGGCGGCTCAGCTTTCATAACGGGCGTTGACGGGACCACACGCCACACCCTCGATCCCAGCAGCGCCCCGGCCCCGGCGACATCACGGACCCCACAGTTTCCAGCGTCACGCCAGCCTTCCAGCCTAATTGGCTCGCGTGCCACCGGTCCCGTTCCCTCCTTCCGGCCACCCCGGCCAAGACGATGCGGCGCACCTCACCGCCATCAAACCTCATGCAACTGCAAATCCTCCAGCCGGCAATGCTCCAGCGCCCCCGCCTCCGTCGCCCGCAGCACTACGCGCGGCGCGGAGCCGGCCATCAGCGCCTCCTGCCAGCGGGGCGCGCACAGGCACCAGCGGTCACCAGGCTTCAGGCCGGGAAAGCCGTACTCCGGCCGCGGCGTGGACAGGTCGTTGCCCCGGCTACGGCTGAAGTCCAGGAACTCCGCCGTCACCTCGGCGCAGACGGTGTGGCTGCCGTGGTCCTCCGGCCCGGTTTCGCAGCAGCCGGTGCGGGTAAATCCGGTCACGGGATCAAGCGAGCAGGTTTCCAGCACCCCGCCCAGGACGTTGAGGGAGCGGTTGGAACGGGTGGCATCGAGCGGCATGGGATGGCTCCGTGCGGAGTGGGTGCGCCTTGAAGCAGGCCCGGGCGGTCTACCAAAAAGCACGCCGTGGAACAAAGCCCACCTAAGCAAATCTCCGGAGGTCAGCATACAGATCAAAAGCTAAGCAGGCTTACGCGGCCGCAGGCCGTTTGCATGACAGCCCGCGCAAGCCCACCTAATCCCGGTTAGCCTGCCGCCTAGCCATGGCCATCAGGCCCCCACGCGGCCGTCCCGCTCCAACGGCAGCCCAATCGCATCCCGTATCTGCGCCACCGAAGGCGCGGCACGGAACCCGGCGCCTCCCACGGTCCGCAACGGCAGCCCCAGCACGGAGCCGCCTTCCCGCAGCAGCCAACCCCGCGCCTCCATACGCTCTGCGGCGGCGTCCATGCCGACGCCCCCGGCCTCACCAGCCCCGTCAACGACCCGCGTCCAAGGCACGATCCGCCAGGCCCGCTCCATCAGCGCCGCCTCCGCCGGGTCGAGCACATAATCCGCCGCCGGCCAGCCCCAGCGCCGGTCATGCACGCACCCGTCCTCGATCCACAGCGCGCTGTCCGCCTGGCGCTGCCGCCAGGTCTCGTACTCCGCCGCGGCATCCGCCGCATACAGCGACGACCGGTCAAGCTCCGCCGACCGCATCGTGAAATGGTATCCCAGCCGCATCCGGGCGTCCGCGTCGCCGCCGTAGATATGCCGGTAGGCCGGCAGCGGCTCCAGCGTCACCCCGAACCCGGCCGGCCCGTCGAAGTACGGGCTGAACCGATCCGCCCGCGCCCGCAGGAAGGCCGCCGGAGGCTGCAAATGCCGCAAAGCCGGCAGCAGCGCCGCGATCCCCGCGTAATCGTCCGGCGTTTCCCCGGGAAAGCCATACAGCGCCAGCCACTCCACATAAACCCCGGCCTCGGCGGCCAGCTTCAGCGTTTGCACGTTCTGCAGCCCCGTCGAACCCTTGCGCATCAGCGTCAGCAGCCGGGTATCCAGCGTCTCGATTCCCGCCTGGATCTTGCGCACGCCGGCGCGGGCCAGGAGCTGCAGGTGCTCGGGCCGCAAATTGGCCTTGGTTTCGTAGTAGATCAGCAAGTTATGCCGGCTGTCCGCCAACCGCGGCAGGAACTCCCGGAAATACGCCATGTCCAGGATATTATCGGCATTCGCCACGTCCGAGCAGCCATGCCGGATCACCAGGTAGTCCAGCTCGTCATAGGCCCGCCCCTGCGACTTGGAGCGGAACGCCATCCCCGTGCCGTTCAGCCCGCAGAACGTGCAATGGTGCTTGGCCCCCCACCAGCACCCCCGCGCGGTCTCGAACACCACGGCCGCCGGGTAGCTGCGCGCGCCGGGACTTGCGGCGTGCTGGGCGAAGAAATCATCGAAGTCCGGGTAGGGCAGGGCCTCCACATCCGTGCGGGGCGCCTCCGCCGCCGCACCGCCGCGCACGGCGATGCCCGGGATGCCGTGCATCCCCGCCCCAGCCCGGATGGCGCGCAGCAGCGCCGGAAACGCCTGCTCGCCCTCGCCCAAACAGACCGCATCAATGCAGCGATACTCGTCCAGCAACGCCTGGCCCATCGCCCCCTGGCAGTTGGCGCCGCCGAACACGATCGTCACACCCGGATAACGCGCCCGCACCAGCCGCGCCAGCGCCACCGAGGCAGTGGTCTGCTGGAACGACGTCGTGCACCCCAGCACGTCAACGGCATCCCAGTCCACGGCGTCAAAGCACCGTTCGATAAACGCCGCCGCCCCGCTCCGTGCCGCCAGCAGCGCCAGCAGCAGCGACGGCCGATACTGCGGCGCATGATGCCGGGCCAGCACGTCGGTCAGGAAAGTAACATCGTCCGGATTGATCCGCGGGTCCGCCGCGGCGGCGAACACCCACTCCCCGGCCTGCGCCATATACAGGCCCGGCTCCGTCAGCGCCTCATAGCCGTCCGGCACCGCATCCACGTAGTCGAGCGAGAAATACCGCACCGTGCAAGCCGCGCCGGCCTGCTCGGCCAACGGCTTCAACAGGCCCAGCGCCAGGTTCGGGTAGTACGGCGCGGAGAACGGCATGGACGCCAGCAGGACGCGGAGCGGCGCCGGGCCGGACACGCACGCGGACGGGATCATGCCATCAGCCCTGGCCCTTACCCCATCGCGCTTCGATTGCCGCGTCGCAAGCGGCCCGCCATGACGTAACTACGATCAAAGCAGCCAGCGCCCGGGATCAGTTCTCGCCCGCCCGGGTGCCAAGCGCGTCCTTGCTCGCTTTCTCTATCTCCTTGTCCTCCTCGTAAGTGGACTTCCCCATGGTGCGCAGAAACTCGACTGCCCCGGGCGAAGCCGTCAGGTCCCGGTCGGCCAGCACGTCCTCAGGGTTGCTGGCCAGCCGCTCCAACTCGCCCGGGCTGTGCTTCGCGGCTTTGATGATCGCTTCCAAATCGACGGTGGTTGCAACCCTGGTGGCCATCTTCCCGATCTCCCTATGCAACGATCCCAGGAAACGACGCCGTCACGCCGGGGTCAAGGCGAATTGCTTCGGCTTCGGCCACCGCCGCCGCGTGCACCCCGGCAGCCTCCGCCGCCCGCCCCAGCGCCGCCAGCGCCCGCGCCAGGCCGATCTCCGCCCGCACCCGCTCCGGCCGCATCCCCAGCTCGGCCAGCATGGCGGAGGCGGCGCGGAACTCCATCTCCGCCTCCACCCAGGCGCCGCGCGACGCATGGCACTCCGCCAGCAGGCGCATGCAGATCGCCTGCACCGGCTGATAACCGTGCCGGCTCCCCAGCGCATGGGCTTCCGCCACCACGGCATCCGCGGCGGG
This sequence comes from uncultured Acetobacteraceae bacterium, assembly GCA_964242325.1. GTDB lineage: Bacteria > Pseudomonadota > Alphaproteobacteria > Acetobacterales > Acetobacteraceae > DASWOJ01. Next base: position 11,512 of record CAXTCI010000100.1, on the reverse strand, counting down.
GCTGCCGGACGCCAGGTGGACGTGCGCCAGCGCCGCACCGCACCACGCCGTCAGGCTCACCAGGTTCTGCCGCCGCGTCGCCTCCAGCGCCTCCACGAGCAGGCCGCGCGCCCTATCCACCTGCCCCGACCCAGCAAGCGACCGTCCGAGATAGCGGGCAATGGACGGCAGCAGCAGCATGACGCCCCGGCTCCGCACCATCGCCAGCGCAGCCTCCAGCACCACGGCCGCCTCCGCGTCCCGGCCCTGCATCATGAGGGCGAACCCGGCGGCGATGGGCGCATACGCAAGGTCGTACGGCTGCCCGGTTTCCGCCGCCAGCGCCACCGCCTCCTCTGCCAGCTCATGCGCCGGGCCGAACTCGCCCAGCATGGCATGTGTCTTGGACAGGCAAACGAAGCTCATCACCGCAGGCGTCCCGGCACTGCCGACCGAGGCCGCACGCAGCGGCCCCCGCGCATGATGAAGCTGCCCCCCCAGCACCTCCATCGCCTGGGCGAAGTGGCCGCGGAACCAGTGCGCCTGTCCCAGCCCGAACCCGACCGTCTGCTGCGTCGGCACGTGCGCCGACCGGACCGCCACCGCCGCGCCGCGCCGCCCCATGTGCACCGCACGCTCCAGGTCGCCGAGCGTGGTCAGCATCATGCAGGCCATGCCGTCCAGCTGCGCCGCCCGCAGCTCGTCGCCCAGCCGGACCGCCAGCGCGCTCGCCTCCTCCAGCACCTCGGCGCCGCGCCGCCATTCGCCGATGGTGCCCAGCGCCGCCCGCAGGCCGATCCGCAGGGTGATGCCGCGCTCCAGCACCTCGGGCGTTTCCGGCAAATGCGACATGCCCTCCAGCGCCAGCTCGTAGTAATGGACCGCCTCGGGCCAGGCGAACCGCGCCCGCGCCCGGTCCCCCGCGAGCAGTCCGTAGCGCGCGGCCTCCTCCCACTGCCCGCCCATCGCCGCATGCTTGCACAGCAGCTCCGTCTGCTCGTCCGCCCGGTCCCCGGACATCGCCTGCAACGCCTGGAACACCCGGCCGTGCAGCGCCCGCCGCTCCGTCCGCAGGATCGCCTCATAGGCCACCGCCTGCGTCACCGCATGCTTGAACGTGTAGTCGGTGCCGGTGCCCGGGCTGGTCTCATACAGGAACTCCGCCGCCTGCAGCGCCGCCAGCCCCGATTGCAGCTCCGCCTCCGCCAGCCGGGCGACCCGGCGCAGCATCTCCAGCCGCACGTCCTTGCCGATCACCGAGGCCAGCATCAGCAGCACCCGCGGCGCCGCCGCCAGCCGGTCCATGCGGGACGCCACGATCGCCTGCACGGAGGCGGGGATGCTGACCTGGTCCAGCGCGACCTGCATCCATTGCCGGCGCGGCGTTTCGCCGACCGTGCCGTTCTCCTGCACGTCGCGGGCGATCTCCTCCAGGAACAGCGGCGTCCCCTCGGCGCCGGCGACCATGCGCGCCCGCAGCGCCGCCAGCTCCGGGCCAGGACCCACCAGGCTGCACAGCAGCGCATCGGACTGCTCGGGGTCCAGCGGCGATAGCCGGATCTCGGTGCCATAGCTGCGCCCGCCCCAATCCGGGCGCCCTTCCGGCCGGGCGCTGCTCAGCAGCAGCAGCCGCGCCGCGCCCGCCGTCGCCACCAGGCTGTCCACCAGGGCGCGGCTGGCCTCGTCCAGCCAGTGCAGGTCCTCCACCACCACGATGCGCGCCCGTTCGTCGGCGCCGCGCAGGACCACCCGGCGGCACGCATCCAGCAGCCGCTGCCGCCGGTTGCCGGCCTCCAACGCCTGCCACGCCGCCGGGTCCGCGAGCGGCAGGTCCAGCAGGGAGCGTATCGCCGGCTCGTCCACCTCCAGCGGATCGCCCATCGCCACGGTCTGATGCAGGCGGCGCTCCAGCGCCTGCCGGTCATCGGCCGGCATCGCCCCAATCCAGGAGCGCATCAGCTCGGCCGCGGCATGGAACGGCGCGTCGTGCATGTGCTGGGCGCCGGCGGTGCGCATCACCCGCACGCCGCGCGCCACGGCGCCCTGCAGGAACTCGTGCAGCAGGCGGGACTTGCCGACCCCCGCATCGGCCACCACCGCCACCGCCTGGGCGCGGCCCAGAGTGGCGCGCATCAGCGCGGCGCACAGCGTGGCCTTCTCCGGCTCCCGGCCGACGAACGGGCTGAGGCTGCCGGCGCTGCGCACTTCCCAGCTCGGCCGGTCGGTGGCGTCCAGCAGCTCGAACATCGGCATCGGCGCGTCCCAGCCCTTGACCGGCACCGGGCCGAGCGGCCGCACATCGGTATACCCGCGGGTACGCTGCGCCGTTTCCGTGCTGATGCGGGCGGTGCCCGGGGCCGCGGCCTGCTCCAGTCGCTTGGCCAGGTGGACGGCCGGGCCGACCGCGGCATAGTCGGTCGCATCATGCCCGGTCGGGCGGATCACCACCTCCCCGGAATGCACGCCAACCCGTATCTCGATGCCCCGCGGCAGGTGCCGCAGCAGCGCCGCTGCGGCCAGGCAGGCGCGCACGGGATGGTCCTCCGCGGCCAGCGGCGCCCCGAACAGCGCCATGATGCCGTCGCCCTGCACCTCGTTGACGATGCCGCCAAATCGGGCCACGGCGGTCGCGGCCGCCTGCACCACCGGGTCGATCAGCGCCAGCGCCTCCTCCGGGTCCAGGTCGCGGATCAGCTCGGACGAGCCGCGCACGTCCGCGAACAGGATGGTGACGTGCTTGCGCTCGCCGGGGCCGAGCGGGATGGCGACCGGAGCGGCAGGCAACGCCACGGCAGGGGAGGGGGCCACGGCGGCCAGCGGGCTGCCGCATTGGCCGCAGAACCGCGCACCGTCGCGTGCCGGCGCCTGGCAGGCCGGGCACGTCCGCGCCAACGCGCCGCCGCAGGCGTCGCAGAAGCGTGCGCCCTCCGGATGGTCCATGCTGCAAGCGCCGCACCGCACTGCCAAATCCCCTCGACCTGTATCCGCCGGGCTTGTAACTTGAAACGGACACGTAACTAAACCCATCCCGGCACTGCCGCCCGGGTATAGCACCCAAGCACACCAAAACGTGAGGACCTGTCAAATGTCCGCAGCCCCTGCTGCAACCGCAGCCCCTCCTGCAACCGCCGCCTCCACCGCCTCCTGGCACCGGACCGAGACGCTGGCCCGGTTTCGCAGCCGCATCCCGCCGCTCGACCTGCATGAGCGCGAGCAGATCGTGGATGCCGCCATTGCGATGCTGTCGGACTACTACGTCCACCTGCCGCAGAAGCAGGCCAGCCACGGCGTAGACCCGGTGGCCCGGCTGCGTGCCCTGCGCCGCCGCCTGCCCGGCATGGACAGCAGCGCCTGGTTCCACACCGCGCTGGCCGACGTGTTCGACGGGCTGCAGGACCTGCACACCAACTACCTGCTGCCGGTGGCGCTGGCCGACGTCGTCGCCTTCCTGCCGTTCCAGTTGGGCGAGTGCGTGGCGGCCGGGCAGCGCCGGGTCATCGTGACGGAGGTCGCGGCCGGCTACACCGAGGCCGTACCGGGCGACGAGCTGGTGTCCTGGGGCGGTGTCCCGATCCTCCGCGCGCTGGAGCGCGCAGCCGGACGCACCGCCGGCGCGAACCCGGCCGCAGCCCGAGCCCAGGCCCTGGCGGCGCTAACGATGCGCCCGCTGCTGAAGCGTCCGCCCCCGGACGAGGACTGGGTGATGGCCGAGCTGCGAACACCCGGCGCCGCGCCGCGCCACCTGCGGGCGGACTGGCGCGTGCTGAACCTGGATGCCCGCCACGAGCGGCGCGGCGCCAGCCTGGACGTCCAGTTGGACGCGTTGCGCCGAGCCCGCCGCACCCTGTTCCCCTCCGCGGCCCTGCCCCCAGGCTGGACGGAGGTGACGAGCGCCATCCCGCGCAACTTCACCGCCGCGTCGCTACGGACCGGCCGGGCGGAGCTGGGCTACATCCGCATCCACACCTTCGTGATCGACGACGCCGACGCCTTCGTGGCGGAGTTCGCCGCCCTCCTGGCCCGGATGCCGCCGCGCGGCCTGATCTTGGACGTACGGGACAACGGCGGCGGCCTGGTGGACGCGGCGGAGCGTTGCCTGCAATTGCTGACGCCGCACCCGGTCACCCCGGCGCCGATGCAGTTGCGTGCGACCCCGGCGGTGCTGGCATTGTGCCAAGGCCAGGGACCGTCCAACCCGGACCGGGTCGCGGACCTGTCGCCCTGGGCGGCCTCCGTCCAGCATGCGCTGGAGGTCGGCGCCCCCTATTCCGCCGCCCTGCCGATGACCGCGCCGGACGCCTGCAACGCACTGGGCCAGCGTTATCACGGCCCCGTAGTGCTGCTGACGAGCGCCCTCAGCTACAGCGCCACCGACATCTTCGCCGGAGGCTTCCAGGACCACCGGATCGGCCCGGTGCTGGGCGTGCACGCCGCAACTGGCGCGGGCGGCGCCAACGTATGGCCGCACGCCATCCTGCAGCAGGCGCTCGGCGTCCCGCAGCCGCTGCCGCAAGGGGCGGAGCTGCGCGTCGCCATGCGGCGCAGCCTGCGCATCGGCCGCAACGCCGGGCTGGAGCTGGAGGAGCGCGGCGTAGTGCCGAACCAGGTGCACGACCTGACCCGGCGCGACCTGCTGCACGGCGACCCCGACCTGATGGCCGCGGCGGCCCGGCTGCTGCTCGCCCTGCCATGGCGGCAGCTTGATGTGGACCTGCTGGGCGGCCAGGGCCTGCGGGTCCGGCTGCGGAACGCCGACCGGCTGGACACCTGGGGCAACGGCCGCCCCCTGCTGTCGCAGGACGTGGCCGCAGGGCCGGAGGGGGCAGTCGTCCACCTGGCGGTGCTTGGCCCGGCCCGGGTGGAGCTGCGGGCCTATGCGAAGGACGAGCTGGTGGCGCGGCGGGTCTTCGACGTTGAAGTAGGGACGGCCCCCTGATGCGGTCGCAGGCGCCGCGGGTTGCCGCAGCCGGCGCCGAAGCTGATGACCGCGCTGCACCAAGGGATTTGCCGTTCGACGGATTAAATGGCAATCCGACGTGAATGGTCATAATATCTGACCACATATGGGGCGGTGATGATGGAAACGGTAAGCGCGTCGGAGTTCAAGGCGAAGTGCCTGGACCTGCTTGACCAGGTGGGCACCCGGCGGATCGAACGTCTGGGGATTACCAAGCACGGCAGGGTTGTCGCCGTGCTCATTCCGCCCGCAACTCCCGAAGAGGCGATACAGGAGCTTCATGGCTTCCTGCGCGGCTCAGTCCTGGTGCCCGAGGGGATGGACCTGACGGCGCCCGTGCTGGACGAACCGCTCGATGCCGAAGGGGGCGGCCTGCACGCATGACAGAGGCGGGCGGGGCCGTGCTGCTCGACACCTGCGCGGCGATCTGGCTGGCCAACGGCGACGCGTTGCCGGCGCCGGTCCTGGCTGCGATCATTGGAGCGGGGCTATGGGAGGGCATATTCGTGTCGCCGGTGTCTGCATGGGAGGTCGGGATGCTCAGCAAGCCACGGGGAAGCCGGCCAGGGCTGCAGTTCCTGCCCGATCCCAAGACATGGTTTGCAAAGCTCATGGCCGGACCGGGCATCCGCGAGGCGGCGCTCACCCCAGGGATCGCCGTTGACGCGTCCTACCTGCCCGGTGACCTGCATGGCGATCCGGCTGACCGGCTCTTGGTCGCTACGGCTCGCCATCTCGGCATGCCTCTGGTCACGCGGGACTCCAAGCTGATCGCCTATGCTGAACGGGGGTTCCTGCGTGTGCTGGCCTGCTGAACAGGCCCTGAACAACAGCCACTCGACGCAGGTGAGGCCACCCGTCACCGCCTTACAGCCGGCAAGGTTTCAGGCTCTCCCATCGAGAGATAGGTGCAGCCCGCCTTGCGGCTGAGTGCGGCGTGCCCATCCCCCTAATCCACCGCCGGCGACCCCGCCGTAACCCCCCCATCTATGACGATCGTCTGCCCCGTCATGAACCGCCCCGCCGCCCCAGCCAGGAACACCGCGGCCCCAGCGATCTCATCCGGCTCGCCGATCCGCTGCAACGGCGTGTCCCGGGTCCGCCGCCGCAGGTTCTCCGGATCCTCCCACAGCGCCCGGGCAAAGTCCGTCCGGACCAGCCCCGGCACGATGCAGTTGGTCCGCACCCCGCGCGGCCCCCACTCGCACGCCAGGTTGCGTACAAGCTGCATGTCGGCCGCCTTGCTGATGCCGTAGGCGCCGATGCTGGTACTGCCGCGCAGCCCGGCGATGGAGGACACCACCGTCACCGACCCCTCCCCACGTTCCGCCATCCCCGGCAGCACCATGTTGGCCAGCCAATGATTGCTGCGTATGTTGCTCCCCATGATGCGGTCCCACGCATCGTCCGGGATGCCGGCGCCAGGGCCGAAGTACGGGTTGACCGCCGCGTTGCAAACCAGCGCGTCCACCCGGCCCCAGGCGTCGAACGTCCGGTCCACCAGGGCCTGCAGCTCCTCCTTACGGCCGATATTGCACGGGATCACCATCGCCTCTCCGCCGGCCGCGCGTATGCCGGCGGCCACGGCCTCGCACGCGTCGGCCTTGCGGGAGCTGACGACGACGCGCGCCCCGTGCTGCGCCATGCGCTCGGCGATGGCCCGGCCGATGCCCTTGCTGCTGCCGGTGATGAGGGCGACCTGGCCAGTCAGGTCGAACAGGGTAGGCATAGGGCGGTCCTCCGCGATTTGTTGTCAGCAGGGTGCCGGGGCGGGCGCTCCCCTGCAACTGGGCACAACCCGTCTCCCTCTCCCTCCGGGAGAGGGTTGGGGTGAGGGGGGCTGGCCGTAGAGCAGGGCGCCGCACCTGCCGCCAAGCACAGCCCCGGCAAGGCAACTGCGGCCCGCGTCCGCTCCCTGATCCCAACCCGCTTCCCAAAGCGACATCGAGAAGCAAATGATTTCAACTTTCAAGCGGGAACCACAAACCCCCGCACGAGTTACGATCACGTATCTAAACCCAAAGTCGGAGCGTAACATGTCCCATCCCACCACCCGCGCCTTGCTGCTCGTCCTGGCGCTGGCCGCCCTTGCCCCGATGCTGAGCGCCTGCAACACCACCGCCGGCGTCGGCGCAGACGTGAGCGCCACCGGACGCGCCGTGACCCGCGGCGCCAACGACGTAAAACAGGGCCTGTAAGCCCGCCTTCCCCTCCCCGGCCGGACAGGGCATCCTGGCCGGCCGGGGAGGACTGCAAGCATGGACTTCGACCTGACTGACGAGCAGCGGCTGCTGAAAGACAGCGTGGACCGCATGATCGGCGACCGCTACGGCTTCGAGGCCCGCCGCGGATACCGTGCGCAACCCGACGGCTGGAGCCGCGAGATCTGGCGCCAGTTCGCCGAGCAGGGCCTGCTGGGCCTACCCTTCGCCGAGGACCAGGGCGGCTTCGGCGGCGGCGCCGTCGAGACCGCCATCGTCATGGAGGCATTCGGCCGCGCCCTCGTGGTGGAGCCCTACCTCGCCACCGTCGTCATCTGCGGCGGCCTGCTCCGCCACGCCGCCAGCGACGACCAACTCGCCGAACTGGTCCCCCTCATCGCCGAGGGCGAGCGCGTCATGGCCTACGCTCAGGCCGAGCGCCAAGCGCGCTGGAGCCTGAACGACATCAATACCCGGGCCACCCCCGATGGCGACGCCTGGCGCATCACCGGCGAGAAGACCCTGGTCCTGAACGGCGACAGCGCCGACACCCTGATCGTGTCCGCCCGCACCGCCGGCGAGCACCGCGCCCGCCACGGCATCGGCCTGTTCCTGGTGGACTCCAACGCCCCCGGCCTGTCCCGCCGAGGCTACCCAACCCAAGACGGCGCGCGCGCCGCGGAAATCACCCTCAAGGACACCCCCGGCCGCGCCCTGGGCGACCCGGCCGAAGCCCTTCCTGTCATGGAGCGCGTCAACGACGAGACCCTCGCCGCCCTCTGCGCCGAGGCCGTGGGCGTAATGGACGCCATGCACGCGATGACCGTGGACTACATGAAGACCCGCAAGCAGTTCGGCCGGGCCATCGGCGAGAACCAGGCCCTGCAGCACCGCGCCGTGGACATGTATGTGTCGCTTGAGCAGGCGCGCAGCATGGCGATGTTCGCCACCATGATGTCCACCGATCCCGACCTGACCGAGCGCCAGCGCGCCATGCACGCCGCCAAGGTGCAGATCGGCCGCAGCGGCCGCCACATCGGCCAGGAGGCAGTCCAGCTCCACGGCGGCATCGGCGTCACCATGGAGTATGCCGTCGGCCACCACTTCAAGCGCATGACCATGATCGAGCGCGGCTACGGCGACACCGACAGCCACCTGGCAGCCTTAGCCCGGCTGGGCGGGCTTATCGCCGCCTGAACCGGGCGCGGTGCCGGCCCATCCAACGGCCGGCGTCAGGCGAAGCGAGCACAGGAAGACCGCATCAAGCGGCCAGCGCAGCAGCATGGTCAAACCGGCAGAAAATTGCCCTTGGACCACAGCGACTCACTGCTGTATTGCAACGTCCGCGTCTCAAAAAATTTAGCTGACATCCGTCCCGATGCGCTTCATAGAACCCTCTGCAAGCATGGAGCGTCCAAATTCCGACGCAAACCGGACCTATGCCACCCCGGACGACCGAATGTTTGCGGCTCCGCTCCGGCCGCGCATCCCGCCTGGGCTTGACGGCACGCCCGTGCCGCTGCAAGTCCCGAACGTGAAGCCAATGCCGCTGCCAAAGCTCGCCGCCACCCTGCTGCTGCTGTCCGCCCTGCCCGCCGCCGCACAGCCGCAGCCCCACCGCAGCCACCGCCCCGTGCGCGCCGCGGCTGCCCCGGCGCGCGAGCAGCTTGGACCGCCCCCGCCACCGGCTACCCCTTATGAAGCCTGCGACCAGGCCATCGCCGCCGCCGAGCGCGGCCTACCCGCCAATCTGCTGCCCGCCATCTCCCGCGTGGAAAGTGGGCGGCTCGATCCAGCGACCGGGCGGGTGCGTCCCTGGCCGTGGACCATCAACGTAGAGGGCGTCGGCCACGTCTACGACAGCAAGGAGCAGGTCATCGCCGCCGTGACCGCGTTGCAGGCCAAGGGCGTACGCTCGATTGACGTAGGCTGCATGCAGGTGAACCTGATGCACCACCCCAACGCGTTTCCGACGCTGGATCAGGCGTTCGAGCCGATGACCAACGCCGCCTATGCCGCGCGCTTCCTGACCTCCCTGCACGGCATGCTCAAGGACTGGAACCTGGCGACGGCGGCCTACCACTCGATGGACCCGGTGCGGGGCGAGGAGTATCAACGCCTGGTGCTGGGCCGGGTAATGACGCCGATGGGCGCAGGCGGGATTCTGGCAACCGGGTCTTTGGCGTCGCTGAAGGGCCTCAGCCAGTATGGCGCCTGGGCCTCGCCGCCCAGCAATTTCGCGGCGTTCGCACCCACCAGCCTCGCCTTCGGCGCGTTCAGCGGCGGGTTCTCGGCCCCGTCAATGCTGATCAACCCGCTGCCCAACGTGGCAAAGCGGCGGTAGCCGCCCCACCGGACATCACCGGATCGGCACCCCGCCGCCGCTGTCGCTCCAGCCCGCCCTAGTCCACCACCGACCTACTCCACCGCCGCCTTACTCCACCAGCGACGCCAGCTTGTAATCCCGGAACTGCTGCCGCAGCGCCAGCTTGTTCAGCTTCCCCGTCGCCGTATGCGGCAGGCTGTCCACCACCACCACCTCGTCCGGCGTCCACCACTTCGCGACCTGCCCGGCATACAGCCCCAGCAGTTCCTGGCAATCCACGCTCCGCCCCGGCTTAGGCACCACGATCAGCAGCGGGCGCTCGTCCCACTTCGGATGCCGGGCGGCGACGATGGCGGCCTCCGCCACATCCGGATGGCCGACGGCGATGTTCTCCAACTGGATCGAGCTGATCCACTCGCCGCCGGACTTCACGATGTCCTTGGTGCGGTCGGTGATCTCCATCATGCCGTGCGGGTCTATGGTCGCCACGTCGCCGGTGGCGAACCAGCCCTCGGCGTCCGCGGCGTCCGCCTCATGGTTCATGTAGCGGCGCAGCACCCAGGGGCCACGCACCTGCAGGTTGCCATAGGTCGCGCCATCCCAAGGCTGCTCCCGCCCGGCATCATCCACGATCCGCATGTCCAGCCCCGGCACCGCGCGCCCCTGCTTGTACTGCAGCCGCTTGTTTTCCGCCGCCGAAAACCCGGTGAACTCCGCCTTAGCCCCGTAATACGTGCCGAGCGGACTAGTCTCCGTCATGCCCCAAGCATGGTCCACCCGCACCCCATACTCGCTCTCGAACACGTCGATCAGCATGGCCGGGCAGGCGGAGCCGCCGCACACCAGCCGCTTCAGCGTCTCAACCCGAGTGCCCGTTGCGCGCAGGTGCTGCAGCAGCCCCATCCACACCGTCGGCACCCCCGCGGACATCGTCACCCGTTCATCGTTCATCAGCGCCGCGACGCTCGGCCCGTCCAGGTGGCGGCCCGGCATCACCAGCGAGGCGCCGGCCATCGGCGCCGCATACGGGATGCCCCAGGCATTGACATGGAACATCGGCACCACCGGCATCACCCGGTCCACCGCGCGCAGCCCGAACACGTCGGTCATGTTCACGGCATAGGCATGGATGACCGTGCTGCGGTGGCTATACAGCACCCCCTTCGGCCGCCCCGTGGTCCCGGAGGTGTAGCACAGCGCGCTCGCCAAATTCTCGTCGAGCCTCGGCCAGGCAAAGTCGCCGTCCCGCGCCGCCAGCAGCGTCTCGTAGCACAGCAGCTCCTGGCCCGGCGCCAGCGCCACCTCCGGCATCGCATCCTCGTCCGCCAGCAGCACCATCGCGCGCACCCCGGGCACGTGCGGCGCGATGGCGCCCAGGATGGCACCAAAGCTGGTATCGGCGCACACCACGACGCTGCCGGCGTCGTTCAGGATATGCACGATGTCCGCCACCGCCAGCCGCGGGTTCACGGTATGGATGATCGCCCCCATGCCGGAGGCAGCATAGTACAACTCCAGGTGCCGGTGCCCGTTCCAGGCCAGCGTCGCCACCCGGTCGGATTGTCCGACCCCCAGCCCCCGCAACGCTTGCGCCAACTGCCGTGCCCGGCGCTCGACGCCGGCATAGGTGGTGCGGTGGATGGCGCCCTCCACGGTGCGCGACACGACCTCGCTGGATGCATGGTGCCGCGCGGCGTGGGTGATGATGGAGGACACGAGCAGCGGCTGAGATTGCATCAGTCCAAGCATGGGCGATGGCTCCTGGCGGGCGTTTCCTGTAAGGCCGTCTGGTGCGGCTGGTGAGACAGGATGGACCGTGCAGGGCGCCATGTCATCAGGGAGCATCGTCTCATCAGAGGGCATCGTGCAGGGAGTGTCTCAGCTCAAATGCCGGCTTCCGACCCGCAGCGGACCTGCGCAGACGCCGCGGTAGTTGACATCAAGATGAACGAAGAAACCTCCGGGGCTGAACAGAGTAATACTAACCGCCACTTGCTCTGACCATTTCCCGGTAAGCCTCGTAGGGCGTATAAGCGAAGCGCCATACGC
>CAXTCI010000099.1:0-18264 GCA_964242325.1 uncultured Acetobacteraceae bacterium | reverse complement strand
CCAAGCAGGTGCTGACACCGCGCACCGCGGCGTGGACCGTGCTGCGCCCGCCGGATCGGCGACGCAGCGAGGAGAAGGCTTTGCTGGCCAGGCTGGGCGAGACCGCGCCCATCCTCGCGATGGCGGTGACCCTGGCAGAGGAGTTCGCCGCCCTGGTGCGCGGACGCAAGCCGGAGCGCCTCGATCCCTGGCTGCAGCGGGCGCAGGACAGCGCGGTGCCGGCGCTGCAGCGCTTCGCCAAGCGGCTGTCGTCGGACTACGACGCCGTGCGCGCTGCGGTGACGCTGGCCTGGAGCAACGGGCAGGTCGAGGGACAGATCAATCGGCTGAAAACCCTCAAGCGTCAGATGTATGGCCGGGCCAGCCTTGACCTGCTCGAACGCAGGTTCCTGCTCGCAGCATGATCACCAAAAGCGCCCAAGACCCCACACTGTAACTGACATATCGGCCAAAGCGAGATGCCATGTAGCTACAGCTTGAGCAAGCTGTCTATTGCTTGATAAATACTTAGAAGCTCGTCGCGGGTTGTCATGAACCACTCACTGCCACCCCCAACAATTTTTCGATCGCGAAGCCGTAGAACACCATGCATTGCCATCTCAAGAGCACGGCAGTCCGATGTGCGAATGATCAAAAAGAGACTCGGTTTATCGGGTGTGCTTGTATGTATCTGCTGTGCGACGCGACTGACAACATCTATTTCTGTCCGACCTACCTTGAGCCGGTCAGGCGCACAAGAATAACCGTAGGCATAGATGAATTGGTCGCCCTGGCCTTCCTCTCGCAACTCGGAAGTATCAATAACTTGTGCAAGCTGTTGGACCAACTGCTCCGGATCCTCTGACGACCGTTCCACAGCCTTTGGCTGTGTTATGCCATTCTGGGGTTCAGTCGGAAGATCTCGACCACTTGTTACGTCGTGCAGAGAAAATCCGCTGCCGGGAGCCTCATCAAGCACCTCCTTCATCCGGCGCAGAGGTCCCTCTCTCTGCAAAACGTCCTCCGTTCGATTGTAGTCAGCGAGGGCTCTCGTGTACTTAGCCTTTTGACCCGCGAGCTTGTTCGCCATCTTAAACTTTTTCCAAGAATACACATCGGTGAGAAGCAGGTCGCCGTCGCACATTTGTATCAAATTGCTGTTCCTGCATCTGATAGTTGGATGCTTCAAAGTGCTGGGGCAGGATCGGTGACTCCCTCAAAGCAATTGCACTGGATCGCTTACGTCGATACACAACCAAGCATCAGTAATGATGCTGAGCCGGTTTATTGGAGGCAATCCAGCGTAGGGATAGTTTAGACAGTTGAAAGCAGTCGATATGCGCAGGTAGTCTTTTTCAATCTTGTAAACGAGGGTTCTGCACCTTCGTTGGCATACGCTAACGCACTAAGCAAGCGCCTTCGAAAGTCATAAGGTCCCAGGCATCCTGCGGAAGATCGATGTAGGAGGGAGCATAGTGATCTGCAGCTTCCTATCATTTACAGAAGCGCATGTGGACCTTCATGGCATCGTGACTGGCACGCCCTCCAACCGCGCTGCAGAACGCGCAAACCGCTTGTCAAACGTCAGAAAGCCATCGCAACCAGCGGCAGCCGCCAAGTGAAGAGCATCAGCAAGGTCCATCCCTCCCTCCGCCCAATCCATCGCCTTAGCAACCATCGGAGCATCCTCCACCGATACGCCCGGAAGGCCAGCCACTGCACGAAGGGCTGGGATAATCCGGCCGACGGGCACTTCGTAAACGCTTCGCAACACCCACTCGACTTCCAGCACGACCGTCCTCGGCACGAACACCGGCTCCTGGCCGATGATGGCCCTGGCCTTGACCGTTTGCGCCGGGTCGTCGCTCATCAAGTAGCGGACAATGACGTTAGTATCTGCCGCGCGCATGGCGCCGCTTGGCCTCCGCCGCGATGCCCGCATTCATCTGCTCGACCGATTTCGGCTCGCCCTTGTAGGAAAGACAGCCAAACACGTCTTCCGGCCGGGTTGGCGCGAAGGTCGTCGTCACCGGCCGCAGCAGCACGCCATCCACTGTATGCTCCACGACCAAGCGGGTCCCGGCATCCCAACGCAGTTGATCCCTGATCGCCTTGGGCAGAATCACCTGTCCCTTCGTAGATACGGTGGTGATAAGGCTGTCCGCTGCCATGTCTGGCTCCAGGTAAGACGGGGGTAAGGTGGCCTGCCATCCGAAAGCCTGCAAGTCATCCGGGCCCACTCAATCCTAAAACACATCAACTCTCACACTACCGTTGACACCCCCACCCCCACAATGTTCTTGTTCCGTTCATGCAACCCCAACCAACCCAAACCCCCGTGCAGCCCACCCCCGGCCCACAAGCCGCAGACCCGCACGGCCACCAAGACGCCCTAAACGACTTCATCAGCATGGCCAGAGCCATCGCCCACGTCCTGCACGGCCAAGTCATGGCCCACGCCCAACCCGCGCCCGGCGCCACCGCCACGCACCCCGCGCCACCCCCCGCCCCATCCATCATCATCAGCAGCGCCGCCGCCTTCGACCAGATGGCCCGCGCCGCCCGCCGCTGCATCGCCCTATCGCAATCCCTAAACGCCCCCAAGCAGCAGCACCCCGCCACCCCCCAGGCCCAACCCTCGGCCCCGGACCGCACCACCGCCCGCAAGCGCATCATCCGCGCCGTCGAGGACGTCATCCAGCGCCCACCAGACAACGACGAGTGCGACGACCCCGAAGTCCTCCTGGCCGACTTCCGCGAGCGCATGGACACCCCCCCGACCTAGACGCCGAAATCGGCAACCGCCCCGTCGAGGACATCATCAAGGACATCCTCCGCGACCTAGGCCTGGCAGCCCTACCCGGCAGCCGCCCCTGGAAGCGCCGCACCCCCGCCGACATCGCCGACCTCAACGCCAGCGCCGCCGCCCCAACCAGCCCGGCAAGGAGCACCACCTCCCCACCCAACCCGCAAAACGGCAACCCCACCGCCGCCCAGCCCGCCCCCAATCCCGCGGCTCCGCGCGAACCCGGCCATTCCGCCGCACCCGCCCGTCCCCCCGTCCAGCCCGGCGACACCCTGCCAAAAGACCCGGCCGAAGCCGTAGCCTTCATCTTGCACCACCATGCCCGCACCGACGCCCGATGGCGTCCCCCACCCGGCGACTAGCCAAGCCCTCCGGACTCCACCCACCCGCAAGAACACAGCCCCCGGCGGCCCCCTTCCAGGAACCGCCGGCCCAGCTACCCGCGGATGAAATCCGCAATCGCCGCCGGAGCCGCAGTATCGAACCCCACCACGTCCAGCATCCCCGCATCCGCCGGATCGGCGATGCTGAAGCCGTTCGACACCAGCCCCACCACCACCAGCTTCGCCGCGATGCCGGTCCGCTCGCGATACTCCCGCAGCGCCTGCACCGGATGCACCGGCCCGGCCCAAGTCTCGCTGTCCGTATAGACAACGAAGGCATCAGCCGGGATTCCCCGCTCCAACGCATAGCGCATCGGCAACGAGCAATCGGTCCCTCCGAACGGCAGGTCCGACACCGCCGACACCGCCTGATCCAGCCGCATGGACGGAGACAACGGCAACGGCGTCATCACCGTATCCCCCCGCCACCCGCCCCCGGCAGTGAACCCCACGATGTGAGTGCTCGCCTCCGTAGCCGCCGTCACCAGCGCCATCGCCGCCGAAGCCTCCCGCGGCGTCAACGACGACCCGGCAACGCCCCCCAAGGCCATGGACCCCGAAACGTCCAACGCCAGCAGCATCCGCTTGCCAGTCGGCTCGACCGAGCGGAACGCCGTGTAGAACGCCCCATTCAGAGCATCCACCACAGCCTGCACCGGCTCCCACCGCAGCTTACCCCGCTCCCCCTGCCCCGCCGCATAAGTCCGCAGCGCCAGTAGCACAGCCATAGGATGCAGCCGAGCCCGCGCAATCCGCTCGGCATCCCCCAAGGCCGACAGCACCAACGGCAACTGGTCCCCCAAAGGCCGCACCACCCCAACCGCCGTCAGCTTGGCCAACGACCGCACGAGCGCCCCAACCGGCATCCGCTCCAGCAGCGCCTCCCAAACCGCGGGATCATTCAGCAGCACGGTCGGCACCGCCTCCCGAGGCAGGTCGTGCGCCCGGATCAACGCAGCCGCCTGCACCGCCCCCGGCTCGGTCAGCACCTCCCCGGTGTTCAGCGCCGCCACAGCATGCACCAAGGCAGGCAACCCATCCGACAAGGTACCACGGCAAGCCCAATCGAACAGCGCCGCCTGCGCCGGAGTAGCTCCCTTCGGGTGCGCCAGCCGCAGCAGGTCACGGTTCGACCAGCCCCCGCGCTGGCGATACTTCACCAGCCCATAAGCCAGCCGCTCCGCCGGCTGCGCCAAGTACCACCCCGCCACAGCCCGGCGCAAAGCCCGCCCCCAACCGCGCGTCCCGTCCACCATCTCGGCAAACCGGAACAAGTGCGTCCCGATCCGCGCCACCCGAGGCAACGCCGCCAGCGCCGCCCGCCGCGTCCCCAAGTCCTCGGCCGAAGCCGCGAGCGCCAGCGCAAACAGCGCCGGATCATTCTTCGGCGCACGCCCCCCCTCGCTGACCCAGACGATGCGGGAAACCACACGCAGCCCATCGGCCGCGATGGCGCGCAGCACGGCCTGGGCGTTCTCGCGCGTCAGCGGACGCTCGGCCGCATAATAGCTGCCCCCCTCCGACCCAAGGATCAGAAAGCGGTCCAGCCGCGCCCAGTCGTCCAGCGCAAACGCGTGCCCGCCCGCGCTATTCGGCACGTTGCCAGGGATCGGCAGCGACTGCGGCGTCGCAGCCCGGTTCCGGCGCGAGAAAATGGTCGAAAGATAGTTCGTCATGGCCCGCCTCATGGGTCAGCAGTGACCCGGCGGGCATGAATACGGCGAGGTTTACGGCGCCGTTGCCAGCACCTCCGGGTTCGACCCCGGATTCACGATAACCCTCGCCTTCCGGCCCGCCGGAAGAATATATGGATATGCGCTCATGCGCCGATCAGCAGCTTTCGCAGCAGCCGCATGGGCTGTGGAAACCAGGTGGCCAGCGCGTGTGTCGGTCGTTGTTTCAATTCCAAGCCAGCCTCCTATTCCCAAGCCAAAGCCGATGCGGCCAGGCGGTCATGGTCGAGTTGACGGGTGTTCTGATGCTCTACCAACTGAGCTACGAGGCCTTACGGCCCACGATGGGGCTCGAACCCACGACCAGCAGATTAAGATAACCGTCACGCTCCGGCCCGCCCGGGCCAGTCTAGCCATACGCACGTCTAGCCATACGCAAGTCACGGCGCGGTCATGTGCCGCCAAGGGATGCCGTCCCATCCGGGACTGTGGACCTCCCGGCCCACTCTGGCTACGCCGAGGACGTTTCCGCCCCGCGGCGTTCGTGGATAACCCTCAACCTCCGGCCCGCGCCCGAACCTGCACCGACGGGCATGTAAGCGCGGGGCTGGGTGCTATCTTAACAGGATAACCCAGACCCTTCCGGCCCGTCGGTGCCGCGGTATGCCGGCCCGGCACTAAGCCGTCAACAGCAAACTTTAGTTTTCCTCAAGTTTGCTGTAAGGTGCGTCGAGATGGCCAGGTCCGCCCCTAATACCCCGTCCCACCCCCAACCACCTGGCGCTGCGCCGCTTATGGCCGCGGCGGATGGCCCTGTGCCCGGCGAAGCCGCACCGGTGCTCACGGCGCAAATCCGGGCGGCACGTGGCCTGCTGCGCTGGACGCAGGCCACCTTGGCGCATCGGGCCGGGGTGTCCGCCGTAACCCTGAACATGATCGAGAACGAGACCGTCCGGCCACGGGACGCAACGCTGGCAGCCATACGCCGGGCGCTGGAAGGCGGCGGGGTGCAGTTCCTGGAGGAGGACGGGATCGGCGTGGGAGTAAGGTTTGCCGCGGGGTGGCGTGGCCTGGCGGGTTAGCAGGCCATCGCGCCGCCCGGCTCCGGGACAGGGTCGGCATGGATGGGTTCCATCAGCGAGCCGGGACATCGCCACCAGCACCGTCGAACCGTGCTCCACGACCTCACCGGAATGCATTACCACCATCGCAGCCGTGATCCGCCGGATTACCGGCAGGTTGCAGCCGCACGCCAGCGGCGTCAGGCCCAGCTCCCGCTGCAAATCCAGCAGCAGGTTCAGCAAGTTTGGCCAGCTCACCTTTGCCACCGGGCACGACGGTGACAGGGCGTGGGGTGATGACGCGAACAATGTTGCCGTCCTGCAGGCCGCTGCGGAAGGCCGGGTCAAGCACCTCCATGCCGCAGTCTATGCGGACGGAAATGGCGGTATGCGCCCTTCCCTGGACGGGACGGCCCGGTTGGGGAGATCAGGGCAACACCCCCTGCGAGCACGGCGCAAGGTGGCGTGACGTGGGATGGTGCGGGTTCCTGATCTACTGAGACAATCATGCGGCCGTTCCGGCCACGAGGTCGAGATATGGCGTGTGCAGGTGTGCAGCACTGCTGCTGCTGCTAGGTTTGCCGCCCGTGTCCCCCTATCCCATCTTTCCCACTGCTTGCGTGGACGCCCGCGGGCTGCTGGCGCGGCATGGTACTGGCGTCGCCACCTATGCCGCCGGCCTGGCGGAGGCCCTGGCGGGTGCCGGAGTACCTATGGAGCGGCTCACCGAGGCCGGCCCGGCGCCAGGCAGGCTGCGCCGTTGGCTGGCTGCCCTGCCGCCCGGGACACGGCCGGCGTCCCTGGCAGCGCCGGGGCTGCGGACGGGGACGGACCCGTTCCGCACGGCGCAGGTGTTCTTCGACCTGCACCGGCGGTTCATGCCGCTGCATGACGCGTCGCCGCCGGGGCTGATGCACTGGACCTACCCGGTGCCACTTCGCTTCACGGGCGTGCCGAACGTTTACACCGTACATGACGTGATCCCGCTGCAGCGTCCGGATTTGTCGCCGGTGCCGGCCGCGCGGCTGCGCCGCCTGCTGCGCGGCGTCGGACGCTGGGCGGCGCACGTCGTCACCGTCAGCGAGGCGTCGCGCGTCGCGCTGCTGGCCGAGACCGGCTGGCCGCCCGGCCGGGTCACGAGCACCGGGCAATCCGTGTCCGTGGCCGGCGCGGACCTTTCCGCACCGGCCGCACTGGGCCTGCAGCCCGGCGGCTACTTCCTATGCGCCGGCACCATCGAGCCGCGCAAGAACATCGCCCGCCTGCTGAACGCTCATGCCGCAAGCGGCGTGTCGGCGCCGCTGGTGCTGGCGGGTCCGGATGGCTGGCGCGCCGCGAGGGAGCTGCAAGGCGCCGGACCCGGGCTGCGCCGGGTGCCGTGGCTGCCGCGCCCCGCGCTGCTGGGACTGATGGCCGGGGCACGGGCGGTGCTGATGCCGTCGCTGGCCGAGGGGTTCGGGCTGCCGGTGGCGGAGGCGATGGCGCTGGGCGTACCGGCCCTGGCTTCGGAGGATCAGGCGCTCTCCGAGGTGGCAGGCGGGGCGGCGCTGCTAGCGGACGCCGGGAGCACCGAGGCCTTGACGGCAGCCATCCAGACGCTGGACTCCGACAGGGAGTTGCGCGCGTCGCTGGTGGCGCGGGGACTGCGGCGGGCGGAGGCGTTCACGCCGGCGGCTCATGCCAGGCGGCTGCTGGCTGTTTATGGCGGGGTGGCAGGCTGGCATGCGACGGGCGCCGGCTGATTGAGGACCGGTTGACACAGGCCTGAGCCGCTTGCCGTCCTGTCCCACCGTCATGCTTTTGCGACATGCAATACTGCGATGCCCCGGCCTATTTATCCATAATTAACCAAAACTTTCCGAACGAAAGCCATCTTGCCCAAACGGTATGACCGCATGGCATTATGCGGCGCTCACCAAGCCAGGAGTTGCTCTTTGACCGATGACCAACGTCGCGCCGCCGCGCGACGCGCAGAGAAGTGGGAGCTGCTCGCCGGGCGGCTGGCGTGGCTGGGAGTGTCGTGCAGCGCCGCCATGCTTGTGCTCGCCGGCTTCGCGCTCTTGGCTGGGTGGAGCTGGTGGTATGCAGGCTGTATCTTCATCACCTTTTGCATGGGGAAGTGGCTGGCCTACAGCTATGAGCACCACAGGCAGCGCATCATCTTCGAAACCGAGAGGATGGTGAAAGGCATGGCCTCAGTAGAGTTCAGGACCGAGTGGGTCGAAGCCTACACTGGCCGAAGCTGACTCTGCTCCGGACAGCATAGCCGCGCACCACGGGATTGGCCTGAATGCTGCAGGCTTGATCATCAGCGCAGCTGCGGCCTTTTTGTTGAAACGGGCGCAGTTGACTGTGTACGGGATACAGGGGTGCCGGGTGCAGGATTAGGAAAGCAGCGGCGAATAACGTGAGCAGTCCAGCAGTTTCATCTGCCGCGGGTCCACAGATTGGGCGTCCGCCAATCTCATGCCGGCGCTCAGCAAACCTCTGGAGGTTTGCGCACAGAAGAACAGTTATGCAGGCTGGTACGGCCTGGCGCATCTGCAGGCGATCTGTGCGCCAAGCCGCGCAAGTCTGCTTAGCCACTAAGCCGTTGCTGGCATCACCTTGGCAGCCGCGCGAGCCGGATCAGGCACATCGGGCACGTGACGGTTGCGCTCGGCGGCTCGGCCCAACTCGACCCAGCCCCAGGTTCAGCCGCACATAGAGCGGGACGGCAATTTGGCGTTACGGCGTGGAAGACGGGCACCTGTCGGGATTGGGTCCGCCCAGCCTTGCGGAGTGCGACGAATACGCGGGTCCCACGGACGATGACGTTTTGGGAATGGGACATGCTGCCTTGTAGGCCCTTTACCTGGCTACACATAGAGCGGTCGTGGAAGTTTCCAGGGGCGAGCGACAGGATGCTATGGGCGGCCTGGCACTGCGTAACCTGCCCGGCCCAGTGTTCCCAGGGCGGCCGGACGTTTCCGTTGCCAATGCAAAACTTTGGCGCTTCCGTGGCTTCCAAAGGAGGGAAGATGCCGGGTGCAGGATTTGAACCCGCGACCTTCGGTTTACAAAACCGCTGCACTACCACTGTGCTAACCCGGCGCCGCCGCCTCCCTACCACATCCACCCGGCCCACGGGAACAGGCCGATATGGCCCGGCGCTCCCACATCCCGCCTGCGCCGTCATCAAGGCCGAACGAGCGCGACGCCGACATCCGCCCTTGACCCGCCCGCCCGTTCATTGGCACGGAATCCCTATGCCCGCATCCGCAGCACGCATCCTCCTGGCCGCCCTCTTGCTGGCGCCCGCAACGGCAGGGGCGGAGCCTGCCGTGCCACCGGCCCCGCCCGCCCCGCCCCATGCCCAGCCCGCCCCGCTTGCGGCCCACTCGCCGCCGCGCCCCGCGGCCCATCACAACGCTCCCCTCATCAAGGCCCGCGCCACCGCGCCACCGCGCCACCCGGCCCAGCCCGCCACGCCGCCGGCTCCCGTCGCTGTCTCGGTCCCTGAACCGGAGCAGCCGGCCGAGCCGCAGAAGGGCAGCAACACCGGCCTTCCCCTCCCACGTTTCGCCACCCTGCGCTCGGACGAGGTCAATTTCCGCAGCGGCCCCGGCACCCGGTATCCCATCGAGTGGGTGTATAAGCGGCGCGACCTGCCGGTGCAGATCGAGCGCGAATTCGAGGTGTGGCGCCTGGTCCGCGACCAGGAGGGCGTGAAGGGCTGGGTCCACCAGGCCACCCTTGCCCCCCGCCGCACCGCCATCGTCATCGGCGCGCCCAACGGCCCCGAGCAGGCATTGCGCCGCGACGCCCGGGACGACGCCAGCCCAGTCGCGCGCCTCAAGCCCGGTGTTATCGTCCGCCTGCGCGCCTGCGAGGCAACGTCCCCCTGGTGCCAGGCCCAGGTCGGGGACTACCGTGGCTGGATGAAGCGTGCGGACCTGTGGGGCGTGTCCCCGGACGAGGCGATCCAATGATTGACCAGGAAGCGACGACCAGCCAGCAAGCGGCGACCGGCCAGCAGGCGGCGCCACCCCCCGAAGGCCCGCCTCGTGCCCACCACGACATGGGCGGGATACCCAAGTTCCTCTGCGAAGGCATAGATACTGGGCCGCACGCCTTGACTGAGTTCGACCGCACCGTGGATGCCTTGCGCGGCATCCTGGGCGCCAAGGGCGTGATGAGCGTGGACGAGCTGCGGCGAGGCATCGAGGCGATCCCGGAAGCCGACTACCTCCGCCTCACCTATTATGAGCGCTGGATACGCTCCATCGCCGACAACCTGCTGGCTCGCGGCGTGGTAACCGAGGCCGAGCTGCGCGCCGCCCTGGACGCGGCCTGATGTTGGCGCCTGCTTCATACAAGCCGGGCAGCGCCGTCAGGGTGCGGGACGACTGGCCGGAAGCGCGCGGCCCCTGCCACATCCGCACGCCGCATTACCTGCGCGGGCGGACCGGCCGGGTGGTGCGGCACCTTGGGGACTTCCCAAACCCGGAGGACCTCGCCTTCGCCCGCCCGGCAGCGCGGCTGCCACTGTATCACGTCGCCTTCGCGCCGCAGTCGGTTTGGCCGGACGCGGGCGGGGCCGAACTGCTGGTCGAACTCTATGAACCCTGGCTGGAGCCGGCATGAGCACTCTCCTCGACCCCATCCTTGAAGCGCCGGGCGACCGCCTTCTCGCGGCCTTGCGCACGCTACTGGAGCAGAAGGGCATCGCCACACCGGACGAGATCTCGGCCCGGATCGAGCAAACCGACCGCGCCAGCCCAGCCGGCGGCGCCCGCATGGTCGCCCGCGCCTGGACCGACCCGGCCTATCGCGAGCTGCTGCTGCGCGACGGCGCCCAGGCCGCGGAGGCGGCAGGCATTCACATGCGCGGCCTGCCGCCATTGGGCGTGCTGGAGAATACGGCCGACGTGCATCACCTCGTGGTTTGCACGCTGTGCAGTTGCTACCCGCGCGGCGTGTTGGGCTACCCGCCGTTCTGGTTCAAGTCGCCGGCCTATCGCGCCCGCGCCGTGCGGGACCCGCGCGGCGTGCTGGCGGAGTGGGGCACGTCTTTGCCGGACCGGGTGCGAATCAGCGTCGTGGATAGCACGGCGGATTACCGCTGGATGGTGCTGCCGCGCCGCCCCGCGGGCACGGAGGGCTGGGGCGAGGCGCAACTCGCCGCGCTGGTGCGGGAAGGCGACATGATCGGCGTGACCGTGCCGACAACCGATTGATGGTTGTAGGGCGGAAAAGCGTCAGCGCCTTCCGCCACAGGTTTGCGCCGTCCGATGGCGAAAGGCGCTGACGCTTTTCCGCCCTACTCCCCACGTAGCCTCGCGGCAGCTAGCACCCCGGCCGATGCGATCAGCAGGACCAAAGCCCCGCGCAGCCCGATGACGTCCGACGCCGCCCCGATCACCGGCGGCCCCAGCAGCAGCCCGGCATAGCCCAGCGTCGCCACCGCAGCCACGCCCGTGCTGGCCGCCGTTCCCGTCCGGCCCGCGGCGGAGAACAGCAACGGCGCCATGTTTGCCACTCCCAATCCTACCAATGCGAAGCCCGCCGCCCCCGCCGCCGGCCACAGCACGGCCAAACCAAACCCGGCGGCGGCCAGCACCGCCCCGGCGCGCAGCACGAGCGCCGGGCCAAGACGCCGAACCAGCCGGTCTCCGAACAGCCGCCCCATCACCATTGCCGCCGAGAAGCCGGCAAACCCCGCCGCAGCGCCTGCTGCAGTGGCGCCCGCCCCCATCAGGAACACGCCGGACCAGTCCGCCACGGCTCCTTCCGTCATGAAGGCCAGGAAGCACAGCGCGCCGATCCCCGCGGCGGCCCGGCTGGGCCAGGCAAAGCCGCCGACGTCCGCCCTCACATTGTCCTGCAAGCCCAACCGGGCTGCGCTTCCGACCAGGGCCGCAACCGCGACCGCCGCGAATGGCAGCACCCCGGCGCCGAAATGCACCGCCACCGCCGCACTGCCGGCGCCGAGCAGCCCGCCCAGGCTCCAGCAGGCATGGAAGGACGACATGATGGCGCGGCCCCATGCGGCCTCGACCCGGGCGGCCCCGGCGTTCATCAGCACATCTAGCGCTCCGTTAGCCGCACCCAGCACGAACAGCGCCGGCAGCAGGGCCAAATAGCCCGGCGCGACCACAGGTAGCAGCAGCGACGCCGCGAACAGGCCCCCCGTCCTTGCGATCAGCCCACCCCGCTTGGCGCCGAGCCATCCCGCCAAAGGCATCGCCGCCATTGCCCCAGCCGCCAACATCAGTAGCCCAAAGCCGAGAGCGGTCCCGGACAAGTCGAGACGAGCCTTGATCCCGGGAATGCTTGCGGCCCAGGCACCAATGCCGATGCCGTTCGCTAGGAAGACCAGGCTAGTGGCAACGCGGGCGCGGGAAGGCCGAAGGACGGTCATGACCATGAGGCTGGGTTCCTGCTCCCTCTCCCTCCGGGAGAGGGTTGGGGTGAGGGGGTCTCGACTGCGGAGCGGAGACTCTAGTTGCCCCCGGCACACAGCCCGAAAAAAGCGGACCAGCGCTTGCCCGCTCCCTCACCCCGACCCTCTCCCGGAGGGAGAGAGAAGGGGACGTTAGGCTGCTTGGTCCCAGACTGGCGCCCAGCCGGGGTTCACGAAGCGCTGGGTCTTCGGCAGCATCGCGATCACCGCGCGGTCGGTGTCGTCCAGCGTGATTTTCAGGGCGTCCAGGTTGGCCTTCTGGCCCTCGGCGCGGTTGGCCTTGGGGATGGCGGCGACGCCGGGCTGGTCCAGCAGCCACTTCAGCGCGATCTGCGCCGGGGTGGCGCCGTGCTTGCGGGCGATGGCCTGTAGCTCCTCGTGCTCCGCCAGCCGGCCCTGCGCCAGGGGCGCGTAGGCGGCGATGCTGGCGCCATGGCCCACCGCATAGTCCACCACGGGGCTCTGGCCCAACAGCACGTGATACTCGACCTGGTTGCAGGCGATCGGCGCCCCGATCTCCTCGATGGCCCGGCGCAGCAGCGCCACCGGGAAGTTCGACACGCCGATGGCGCGGGCCAAACCCTGCTCCTTGACACGCATCAGGTTGGCTAAGGCATCCGGCAGGTCCATGCCAGGGGAGGGCCAATGGATCAGATACAGGTCCACATGGTCGAGCCGCAGCTTCTTCAGCGACCCCTCGATGCTGCGCTGCATGGCGTCGCGGGACAGGTTTTCGTACCAGACCTTGGTCGTGACGTGCAGGTCGGACCTGGACATGCCGGCGTTGGCGATGGCCTCGCCGACCGCCTCCTCGTTGCCATACATCTCGGCGGTGTCAATGTGGCGGTAGCCCAGGGCGATGGCGCGCTGCACGGCGTCCACGCACTCCGCCCCCTTCATGCGCCAGGTGCCGAGGCCGAGTTTGGGCATATGCATGCCCTGGGCGGTGATCAGTTCCATCGAGGCGGCTCCTATCGCGGCGTGAAATCGACAAGCGCGGCAAAGCCCTCCTCGGTTCCGAACGCCAGGTGGCTGCCGGTCGCGCTCCAGTTCAGCGCGGACACCGGGCCGTGGCCGGGGGGGGCCACGGGGATAATGCGCTGGCTGGTGATGTCTGCCAGCACCACCATCCCGTCGTTGAACCCGGCGGCCACCATGTCGTGGCTGGGATGGCAGGCGACCTGGGTGCAGATCACGCCGTCCGCGCCCGCCAGCTCCAACGGCGCCTTGCCCATGGGTCCCCCGCCGAAGAACGGCCACAGCACCACGCTCTCGGCACCCGACGAGGCCAGCCACTTGCCGTTGCGGCTGAACGACAGGCTGGCGGTCTTGGAGGGATAGCCGCTCATACGCATGTGCTGGCCGTCGGACAGGCGCCAGCCGTGCAGGGAGTTCTCCTGCATGGCGGTGACGACGGCCTCGGCCGCCGGGTGCAGGATGACGCCGGTGTGGCTGCCCTTCCACTCCATGATGCGCGGGCTGTCGGTCTTGGCGGCCACGAACCACAGGCTGCAGCCGTTGTAGTGCGAGGCGGCGATGCGCTTGCCCTTGGCGTCGAAGGCGATGCCGGTGACGGTCGAGGGATGCTGCAACGACTTTAGCGCGGCACCGGCGCCGTCCAGCACGTGCACGGCCTTGCCGACGGCGCAGGCCAGCACGCTGCCGCCCTTGCCGTCCGCGAAGGTGGCGACCTGCTCCACCCACTTCGAGCCGTAGCGCGCGACGTCCGATAACACACCGTCCGGCGCGATCCGGCGCAGCCCGCCATCGTCGCCGCCCGTCACCCAACCGGCGCCGGGGTCGGCGGCCATCGCCAGCACCGCGCCGTCATGCGCCTCCACCGCCGGCCAGTCTGGCCCACGGGCGATACGCACGGTTCCGTCACCCAGGCCGAACGCGGCGATGCCGGCGCGGTCGAACACCGCATCCACGACGTAGGCGCCGAGGTCTTGGGTTTGCCCGCGCTCCTCCAGAACGAAGCGCCGCAGCGTCTCGCTCATGCGTCGGCCTTGGCGTCAACCCGGGCCTCGGCGACCTGGCATGCCTCGAAGCCGCGGCGCAACTGCGGGCGGTTCAGGTTGCGGCCGATGAACACCAGCTTGGACCGCCGCTCCACGCCCACGGGCCAGCGGCCGACGAAGTCCCCGTCGGCGATCATGTGGACGGCCTGGAAGGCGAAGCGGCGGTCCTCGTTCGGATAGGCCAGGATGCCCTTGGTCCGCAGCAGGTCCTGCCCCTTCTCCTGCAGCAGCGTGCCCATCCAGGCGTTGAACTTCTCGGGGTCGATCGGGCGGGACACCTCGAAGCTCATGCTGTTCACGTCGGTGTCGTGGCTGTGCTCGCTGTCTTCCAGGAAGGCCGGCTTGCGCTCCAGCACGCGGTTGAGGTCGAAGGCGCCTTGGCCCAGCACGTCCTCAATGGCGACGGCCGAGCGGGTGGTGCGGTGGATGCGGGCATAGCGGTTGATGGCGCGGATGCGGGCCTCGACGGCGTCCAGCTCCTCCGGCGTCACCAGGTCGGTTTTGTTCAGCACGATCACGTCGGCGAAGGCCACCTGCTCCTGCGCTTCGGCGCTGTCGGCCAGGCGGGCGGGCAGGTTCTTGGCGTCCACGACGGTGACGATGGCGTCCAGCCGGGTCTTGGCGCGCACGCCTTCGTCCACGAAGAAGGTCTGGGCGACGGGCGCCGGGTTGGCGAGGCCGGTGGTCTCGATGATGATGCCGTCGAACTTGCCCCGGCGCTTCATCAGGCCGCCGACGATGCGGATCAGGTCGCCGCGCACGGTGCAGCAGATGCAGCCGTTGTTCATCTCGAACACCTCCTCGTCGGCGTCCACCACGAGGTCGTTGTCCACGCCCAGCTCGCCGAACTCGTTGATGACGACGGCGTATTTCTTGCCGTGGTTCTCGGACAGGATGCGGTTTAGGAGCGTGGTCTTGCCGGCGCCGAGGTAGCCGGTCAGGACGGTGACGGGGATCAGGCTGTCGGACATGACGTGACTTTCACAGCAGTGAGCGTTGGGTAGGATATAGGCGCAGGTGTTGGGGAACCCCAAGCCCGGGCTGCCGTGGGACAGTCGTGCGGGGTCTACGCTGGAAGCGCCAGGTCTTGGTCCTGCAGCACCAGATGGGGTCTGCAGCCCGCCCCGGCGTGGAACGTCCCTGGCAGGCCCCTAGCCTCAGTCGGCTGGGACAATCGCCTAGCTGGCGAAGGCGCGTTCATCACTGTCCCGCCGCCATTCCAGCGGCTCGGCAGCAGCGGCGTCATACCACTCGGACACCAGCGGATGGGCACGCACGGCGTCGCAGTAGGCCCGGGTGTCTGCGGCGACCGGCGGCAAGTAGGTCAGCAGCCGCGTGACGACAGGCGCGAACATGGCGTCCGCCCCGTTGAACTCCGCCCCGAACAGGAACGGACCGCCATCGGCGAAGGCGGCCCGGGTGTCGCGCCAGATCGCCTCGATGCGGGCGATGTCGGCCAGGGCGCCGGGCGTTTGGCACTGGCCCGGCGCCTGCGGACCCAGCACCATCGGCATCGCGCTGCGCAGGGCGCGGAAGCCGGCGTGCATCTCCGCGCTGATCGCCCGGGCGCGGGCGCGGGCGGCGGGGTCCGCCGGCCACAGATGCGGCGACAGCTCCGCGCAGTACTCGATGATGGCCAGGGTTTCCTAGACGGGGATGCCGCGGTGCTCCAGGTAGGGCACCAGCCCGCTTGGCGACACCGCCTTGACCGCCGGGGTGCCGCCCGCATCCCCGGCGGCCAGCGGTATGACAATCTCCTCCACGTCCAGCCCGGCCAGCCGCACCGCCAGCCAGCCGCGCAAGGACCAAGACGAATAACGGCGGGTTCCGAGATACAGCCGGCCATCAGGCATTGTCATGCTCCCCGGTAACGTGCGGCGCAGCATGCCATGCTTGCCCCGGCGCCGCCAAAGCGCGAACCTGGCGCCACCCATGCAAGAGGCGCCTCCGCCATGAACGAGATCAGCCGGCCCAACAACCTTCCAAATAACCTCGACGCCTTCTGGATGCCCTTCACCGCCAACCGCAACTTCAAGGCGGCGCCGCGGCTGCTGGCCCGGGCGGAGGGCATGTTCTACTACACCGGGGACAACCGCGAGATCCTAGACGGGACCGCCGGGCTGTGGTGCGTGAACGCCGGGCACGGGCGGCGGGAGATCGTCGAGGCCATCCAGCGCCAGGCCGCCACGATGGACTTCGCGCCGACGTTTCAGATGGGGCACCCGATCGCGTTCCAGGCCGCGGCACGGCTGGCGGAGATGCTGCCGACGGGGCTGGACCGGGTATTCTTCACCAACTCCGGCAGCGAAAGCGCAGACACGGCGCTGAAGATCGCCCTGGCCTACCACCGCGCCCGCGGCGAAGGGCAGCGGGTGCGGCTGGTCGGGCGGGAGCGCGGGTATCACGGCGTGGGCTTCGGCGGCATCTCGGTCGGCGGCATCAGCCCGAACCGCAAGCAGTTCGGCGCCCTGCTGCCGTATGTGGACCACCTGCCGCACACCCATGCGCCGGAGCACAACGCCTTCACCCGCGGCACCCCGGCCTGGGGCGGGCATCTGGCGGACGCCCTGGAGGGGATCGTCGCCCTGCATGGCGCGGACACCATCGCGGCGGTGATGGTGGAGCCGGTGGCCGGGTCCACCGGCGTGCTGGTGCCGCCGGCGGGCTACTTGCAGCGGCTGCGGGAGATCTGCACCAAGCACGGCATCCTGCTGATCTTCGACGAGGTCATTACCGGGTTCGGGCGCATGGGCGCCAACTTTGGGGCGGAGCGACTTGGGGTGGTGCCAGACCTGATGACGATGGCCAAGGGCCTGACTAACGCGGCGGTGCCAATGGGGGCGGTGGCGGCTTCGGACGAGATTTACTCGACGATCGTGGAGGGGGCGCCGGCTGGCATAGAATTGTTCCACGGCTACACCTATTCCGGGCATCCCCTGGCGTCGGCGGCGGCGATTGCCAGCATGGATTTGCAGCGGGCGGAGGATTTGCCGGGCCGGGCGCGGGCGATGGAGCCTTATTGGGAGGCGGCCGTGCATAGCCTGCGCGGGTTGCCGAACGTGGTGGACATCCGCAATGCCGGGTTGATCGCGGGAATCGAGCTGCAGCCGCGGGCAGGGAAGCTTTCGGACCGGGCGGTCCGGGTGTTCCAGCGGTGCTTTGACGACGGGCTGCTGATCCGGACGACAGGGGATATCGTGGCGCTTAGCCCGCCGTTGATCGTCGAGAACGGGCATGTGGACCGGATCGTGGAGACGTTGGGGGAGGCGATCCGGGCGGAGGCGGCCT
This sequence comes from uncultured Acetobacteraceae bacterium, assembly GCA_964242325.1. Classification (GTDB taxonomy): domain Bacteria; phylum Pseudomonadota; class Alphaproteobacteria; order Acetobacterales; family Acetobacteraceae; genus DASWOJ01. The sequence goes on along the minus strand of CAXTCI010000099.1, from coordinate 608 downwards.
GAGGCGGGAAGTTTGCATGCCAGGTGGTTTGTACGAGCACGACGCGCTGGCCTGGGCCGACCACCAGGCGGCGCTGCTGCGCCGGGTGGCTGCGAGCGAAAGCGTGAACGAGGCAGTTGATTGGCCGCATGTGGTCGAGGAAGTGCAGGACGTGGGACTGTCGGAACTGCAGGGCCTGCCAAAGCCTGCTGGAACAAGCGCTGACGCCCTGCTCAAGCTGCACGCCATGCCGGACAGCCCGTCGGCCAAGCATTGGCGCGATGAGGTCCAGGCGTTCCGGCACGATGTGCAGCGCCGATTCACGCCGTCCATGCGGCAGCGGATCGGTTTGGACGATCTTTATAGAAAGGCAGCAGGCCGGGCACGGACCGCAATGGGATTGCACCGACGCCGCTGCCGGAGAAGTGCCCACTTGGCTTGAACGAACTCCTGAACTATGGTTTTGGCGTTGCGGCGTTAGTTGCCAAGCTGGCGGCAGAAGCGACTGACGGTCACCCCTATTCCGCCGGCTGCTGCACCCCCACCGGCACCCTGCCCTCGGCACCCGCCGCCCGTCCCACCGGCACCGCCGCATTCCGAGGCGTCAGCACCCGCCCGAACAGCCGCCC
>CAXTCI010000098.1:6869-18724 GCA_964242325.1 uncultured Acetobacteraceae bacterium | reverse complement strand
GGCACGATGGCGTTCAGCATGGAGGACGTCCTGCTAGAGCCGTATGGCGGGCAGATCCTGCATCTTAGCGTGGGCGACACGACCAAGCTGACGGCGACGCTGGCGATCGGCGGGTTGCTGGGCTTCGGCTGGGCCTCGCGGGTGCTGAGCCGCGGCGCGGACCCGTTCCGGATGGCAGCGTATGGCGCGCTGGTCGGGATGCCGGCGTTTGCGGCGGTGATCCTTGCCGGGCCGCTGTCGGCGGCGTGGCTGTTCGCGTCCGGCACTCTACTGATCGGGTTTGGCGCGGGCCTGTTTGGTCACGGAACACTGACGGCGACGATGAATTTGGCGCCGCGCAGCCAGACCGGCCTCGCGCTTGGCGCCTGGGGGGCGGCGCAGGCGTCGGCGGCGGGGTTGGCGATCGCGCTCGGCGGCATCATCCGCGATGTGGTGGCCGGGTTTATCGAAACTGATGGGCTGGGGGCGGCGGTGGCGTACGATGCGGTCTACTGCATCGAGATAATCCTGCTGCTGGCGACGCTCGCGACGATGCTTCCGCTTGTCAGCCTTCGGAGGAGAGTCGTGCCTGAACCGGTGCACCGGTCCTTTGACGCGCACCGCACTGCCACGCTGGGCGAGATGGAGAGACCATGACCCAAACGATCAGCCGAATTTACCGGGCTCGCGAGGACGCCGACGCGGCAGCAGCGGAATTGAAGAAGGCCGGGTATGACGGCCGCGACATCAACGTGGTCGCGTCGGCGGAGGCGCCGGACGAGGAGATCCTCGCGCGTATTCGGGAGGGCGGGGTCGCGGCCACGCACGCGAAGGTCTATGTGGAACGCATCAAGCAGGGCGAAACGCTCGTCAGCATCCTGGCGGCGTTCGGCTATGCGGTCATGGCCATCGAGATCCTGGAGAAGCACGGCCCGGCAGACACCGGCCTCCCGGAGCAGGGCCATGAGAAAACGCCGCCGGACCCTGCGGCGCCGCTCTCCTCAGCGGCCGGTTGGAGGGTGCTCTCCAACGACCCGGCGCCACTTTCCTCGGCCCTGGGGTTGCCGCTGCTGCTCACACGCCAGCGACCGCGGCAGCCCGACTCAGAGCTTATTGATAACCCCGCGCCATTGTCCAAAGCGATCAACATGCCCGTCCTGAAGGACCGTGCGGCAATTCTTTCGTCGCGCTTGGGCTGGCGGGTGCTGTTGGGCGATCCGGCTCCGCTTTCCAAGCGCCTGGGCTTGCGGGTCCTTTCGAAGGAACAGAAGCTGCCGCCGGTTCGTGCCGGTGTGGGGCTGCTGTCGGACAACCCTGCGCCGTTGTCGTCGCGCGTTGGCTGGAGACTGCTGCTGAACGACCCTGCGCCGCTGTCCCGGCTCCTTGGTTGGCGCGTATTGTCGGATGATGCCAAGAAGGAGTCGGTGAAGTAGCCGGCGCCCGGGTTGGTCCAGGGTTCGAGCAGAAGATACGGAGCGTGCGCTGATTCATGACTCCAGCGACACTGCGCAATGCGGGTTTGGACGGAGGGCGTCTTACTTCCTCGGCACCGGCCTTGCCGATCAGATCACGCCCTTCTCCCGCAGCTCCGCCAGCCGAGCGCCCGAAAGCCCCAGCCGTTCCCCCAGCACCTCCTCCGTATGCTGGCCCAGCACCGGCGGTGGACGGCGATAGTCCGCCGGCGTTTCCGACAGCCGCACCGGATTGGCGATCACCTTCACCCCGTCCGGTGACGCCGCGTGTTCCATGTGCACCACAGCGTTTCTCGCCAGTACCTGCGGGTCGGCGAACACGTCCTTCAGTGTATTGATTGGGCCGCAGCCGATCTTCAGCGCCTCCAACCGCTCCACCCACCAAGCCGTGGGCTGGCCGCGCAGCACCGGCGTCAGCATGTCCGTCACGAGCTGCCGGTTGCCGACCCGGGCCGCGTTGGTGGCAAAGCGGGGGTCGTCCAGCATGTGCGCCAGCCCGAACTCCTTGCAGAACCGCTGGAATGTCGGGTCATTGCCCACTGACAGCACGACATAACCGTCTGCGGTCGGGAACACCTGGTAGGGCACGATGTTGGGATGCTGGTTGCCCAACCGCTCCGGATTCTCACCGGTCGCCAGATAATTCATGCCCTGGTTCGCTAGCCAGGCAACATGCGTGTCCAGCATGCCGATATCCACCTGCTGCCCCTGCCCGGTTGCCGCCTTGTGCCGCAGCGCCGCAAGGATGCCGATGCAACCATACAGCCCGGCAAATAGGTCTGCGACAGGCACGCCCACTTTTTGCGGCATCCCGTCCGGCTCGCCCGTCAGGCTCATGATGCCGCCCATCGCCTGGATCAGGCTGTCATACCCCGGCCGCGGCGCATACGGCCCGGTTTGGCCGAACCCGGTGATGCTGCAATAGATCAGGCCGGGAAATTGGGCATGAAGCTGCTCGTAGCCCAGCCCATACTTCGCCAAGGCGCCGACCTTGAAGTTCTCCGCCAGGATGTCCGACTTGGCAATCAGCGCCAGCGCGATCTCCTGTCCCTCGGGCTTGGCGATGTCGAGCGTGACGCTGCGCTTGTTGCGGTTCACCCCAACGAAGTAGGCGCTTTCCTGCGTGCCCGGCATGAACGGCGGGGCGAAGCCGCGGGTGTCGTCGCCGCTGCCGGGCTTCTCGACCTTGATGACGTCCGCGCCGAGGTCGCCGAGCATCTGCACGCAGGTGGGACCCGCCAGCACCCGGGTCAGGTCGAATACCGTCAGCCCGGCGAGCGGGCCTGTTGGTGCGGTGTCGGTCATGCTTGTAAGCGTCCCCTGCCCTTGTCCGGCCCATCCGCCGGGTCCATTGTGGCAGCAGCGTTATTGCACCCTGAGCCCCGAGGCAAACCCGATGCTGGACAGCCCCCACCCGCACCAAGCCTCCCCGGCCACCGACGCGCCCACCCCGGAGGCGCCGACCTTGGACCAGCAGGCGCTGGCGACGGCGCTGTCCGGGAAGCACCTGATCGGCGGGCAGTTCGTCCCGGCCCGCGGCGGCAAGACGTTCGCCGTCGTGAACCCGGCCACCCGCAAGGAGGTCGCCCGCGCCGCCGAAGGCGATGCCGCCGATGTGGACGCAGCCGTCGAGAACGCCGACGCGGCGCAGACGTCCTGGGCCAAGATGCCATCCCGCAAGCGCGGCGCCCTGGTCGCCCAATGCGCCGCCGTCATCCGCGAGCACGTGGAGGAACTGGCCCGGCTGATCGCCATGGAAACCGGCAAGGCGCTGCGTACCGAAAGCCGGGTGGAGGCGAACACCGTCGCCGACATCCTCGAATTCTACGGTGGCCTCGGCGGCGAGCTGAAGGGTGAGACGGTGCCCTTCGCCCCCAACGTGCTGTCGGTGACGGTGCGGGAGCCGCTGGGCGTGGTCGGCGCGATCATCCCCTGGAATGTGCCGATGCTGCTGATGGCGCTCAAGATTGCCCCCGCGCTGGTGGCCGGCAACACCGTCGTCGTGAAGTCGGCGGAGGAAGCGCCGCTCGCCGTGCTGCGCATCTGCGAGCTGATGAACCGCGTGCTGCCGCCGGGCTGCTTCAACATGCTGTCGGGCTACGGGCCGGAGTGCGGTGCGCCGCTGGTGGCGCATCCCAAGGTGCGCAAGGTGACTTTCACCGGCAGCGTCGAGGTCGGGCGCATCGTCTCCAAGGCAGCGTCGGAAAAGCTGGTGCCGGTCACCCTGGAACTTGGCGGCAAGTCCCCCATGATCGTGTTCGCCGACTGCGACTTCGACAAGACCGTGCTGGGCGCCGTCACCTCCATGCGCTTCACCCGGCAGGGGCAAAGCTGCACGGCGGCCAGCCGCATCTACGTGGAACGCCCGGTGTTCGACCGCTTCGTCGAGGCATTGGCGGCCAAGGTGGACGCGATGGTGATGGGCGACCCGCTGGATGAGGCGACCGACATCGGCACCATCATCAGCACCGACCAGTTCGAAAAGGTCGAGGGCTTCATCAAGGAAGGCATGGCAACCGCCGGCGCCACCGGCCGCGCCGCGAGCGCCATGCCGTCCGATCCCGCACTCAAGGACGGGCTGTTCATCCGTCCGCATATCTTCACCAACCTGCCGAACGAAAGCCGGCTGGTGCAGGAGGAGATCTTTGGCCCCGTGACATGCGTTTTTCCGTTCGACGACGTAGAAACCGTGCTGGCTCAGGCGAACGGCACGGAGTACGGCCTTGCGGCATCGCTGTGGACGAACAACCTCAAAATCGGCTTGGATCTGGCGCACCGCCTGGAGGCTGGATTGGTGCAGATCAACCAGAACTTGGTCGTGCAGGCCAACCTGTCCTACGGCGGCGTGAAGAGCAGTGGGCTTGGCAAAGAGGCCAGCTTGGAATCCATGCTCGAGCACTTCATGCACAAGAAGACCATCATGGTGAATTACGGCTGATCTCATGGCGAAATCCGACCAAGGCATCCCCGCAAGCCTGCAGCCGAAAGCGTCCGAGTACGCCTTCGATCTGGAGCAGGCCCTCCGCAGCATCGTCGCTCTCCGCGCCGACGTGCCGGAGGATGCGTTCACCGCCGGCACGCTGGGAACCGAACGTGCCGGCAGCGCCGTCCACATCAGGCCAGGGTTGTTCCTGACCATCGGCTACCTGATCACCGAGGCCGAGCAGGTTTGGCTCAAGGCGCATGACGGGCAGACGATACCGGGTCATGCGCTGGCCTACGACCAGGAAACCGGGTTCGGCCTGGTGCAGGCGCTAGGCCGGCTCGATATCCCGGTGATCGAGTTGGGAGACAGTGCCAAGGCACGGGTCGGCGAGCCGGTGATCTTCGCCGCGGCCGGCGGGCGCCGGCAAAGCATCGCGGCCAAGGTGGCAGGCCGGCAGGAGTTCGCGGGCTATTGGGAATACCTGCTGGACGACGCGATCTTCACCACGCCATCCCACCCGTTCTGGGGTGGGGCGGCACTGATTGGGCGTGACGGCAAGCTGTTGGGCATCGGTTCGCTGGTGCTGCAGCAGGGCGGCGAGGGCGGCAAGCGGCAGGACATGAACATGGCCGTTCCCGTGCAGTTGTTGATGCCGATCCTGGATGACCTGCTGGCCTACGGCCGCGTCAACCGCCCACCACGTCCCTGGCTCGGCCTGTTCGCGATGGAGGACGAGAGTTCTCTGGTCGTTGGAGGCCTCGCCGACGATGGCCCGGCGGACAAGGCGGGCTTGCGCACCGGGGACCGCATCCTGGCCGTGAACGGCGAAGAGGTGCCGGACCTCGCGGGCCTGTGGCGCGCGGTATGGGCGTCCGGCCCGGCAGGATCGGACGTGAAGGTTAGCCTGGGACGCGGCAACCGCACTTCAGCCGTGACGGTGACCAGCACCGACCGCGCCAGCATCCTGAAGTCGCCCCGGCTGCATTAGTGTGATGCGCCGGCGCAGCCAGCGCAGGGTCTGGAATGGCATCCTGCTCTGGCTGCGCCGCCTGGTCGCGGCGCTCTGGACCTTGTTGCTGCTGGCTTTGACCGGCGTCGCCGCCGCGGTATGGCTATCATTTCCCCCTTCGAGTGGGACAGACATACCCGGGCTTGGAGCAGCGGCCACCATTTCGCTGGATGTTGACGGCATCCCGCACATCTCTGCGGCCTCGGAGCGGGACGCCGCCGCGGCGCTCGGCTACATGCACGCGCGGGACCGCATGTTCCAGATGGATCTGATGCGGCGCAACGCGTCAGGCCGGCTGTCGGAGTTGGCCGGACCCTTGGCATTGCCGCAGGACCGCCTGATGCGGACTCTGGGCCTGCGCCGCCGTGCCGAGGCTGACTTGGCCGGGCTGGACGCTGGCACGCGCGGGCTACTGGACGCTTATGCCGCCGGGGTGAATGCCTGGATTGCAGCACGCGGGCGGCTGGCCGCGCCGGAGTTCATCCCGCTCGGTCCGCCCGAGCCTTGGACCCCGGTGGACAGCCTGCTCTGGGGCAAGACGATGGGGCTTTACCTGTCCAGCAACTGGCGCCAGGAAATTGCCCGTGCGGCGCTGCTGCAGCGCCAACCCGGCCTGCAGGTGCAGGATTACTGGCCGCCTCAGGATGCCACGCCGGCGCCGCAGGCGAGCATAGGGATCGGCTTCGCCTCCCGTTTGGCCGAGTTGGCGCCGGTGTTCCCTGCACCCTTCACCCTGCCCGACGAGGCCAGCAACGAATGGGCGGTGGACGGCGATCACTCGGCGACAGGTGCGCCGCTGCTGGCCGGCGACCCGCATCTTGGCTTCTCGATGCCGGCCATCTGGTACTTGGCGCGGCTGGACACACCGGGCGGAGTGTTGGCCGGCGCCACGGCGCCTGGGGTGCCGTTCCTGGTCATGGGCCACAACGGACACATCGCCTGGACCTTCACCACGACGGGCGCCGACACCCAGGACGTGTTCGTCGAAACGCTGCTGCCGGACGGTTCCTATGCGACGCCGGACGGCCCGCGCGCCTTTATGACCCGGGACGAGCGCATCCGCGTGCGCGGCCGGCCCGACGAGGTGCTGCGGGTGCGTGAAACCCGGCATGGCCCCGTGCTGAGCGACTTGGACAATCCCGGTGGACCCGTGCTGGCGGTCGCGATGGCCAACCTGCAGCCCGGCGACGCCGCACCCGGCCTGCTCGCGTTGAACCGCGCCACGGACGTGGTGGCGGCCGGCCGGGCCGCGGCGGGGATCGTGGCGCCGGTGCAGAACATGCTGGTGGCAGACCGCGCCGGGATCGCCCAGTTCACCACCGGCCGGGTGCCGGTGCGTGCTTCGGGTGATGGCAGCGTGCCGGTGTCCGGCGCAGACGGCGCACATGACTGGACCGGCTTCGCCGGCGGCGACGCCTTGCCGCATCAGGCCGCGCCGCCCAGCGGACATCTGGTGAATGCCAACGAGCGCGTTGCTCCGCCAGATTTCCCGGTGTTCATGGGCCGCGACTGGTTCGGTGATTGGCGTGCCCGGCGCATCCGGGCCTTGCTCGATGCAACTCCCCGGCACGACGCCGTGGACTTCGCCGCCATGCAGGTGGACCCGGTCAGCACGTTCGCCCAGGCGGTCCTGCCCCGGCTGCTCGCCACCGCTCCGGCCGATGAGACATCCGCGCGGGCGTTGGCGCTGCTGCAAGGTTGGGACGGAGCGATGCGCATGGACCTGCCGCAGCCGCTATTGTTCAACGAGTGGATACGCGGCTTCGAGGCTTCGCTGCTGAGCCACGCCGGGGTGCCGGCCGGGATCGCCGGCGCAGGCTACGACGTCGTGGCCTATGCCCTGTCCCCGGCTGGCGCCTGGTGGTGCCGCGGCGATTGCGGCCCGCAGCTCACCCAGTCGCTTGCCGACGCCGTGGCAGGTCTGACGGCACGCCGCGGTTCCGCACCGGAGGGTTGGCGTTGGGGCGCCGAGCACCGCGCCGTCTTCTCGCATCCGCTGCTGGGCCAAATCCCCCTGCTGTCGCGGTTGGCGACCTGGTCCATCGAGCAACCCGGCGACGACACCACGGTTTACCGGGGCGGCACCCGGTCCAACAACTGGCTGTCGGTGCATGGCGCGGGATACCGGGGTGTTTATGACCTGGCCGACCTGGACCGCAGCCTGTTCACGATGACGCCGGGGCAGTCCGGCAATCCGCTGCGCCGCACCGCAGGGTCGCTGATGCAGCGGTGGCGAGACGGCATCGGGGTGCGCCTCGGGCCGCAGACCGGTCCCGATGACGAAACCTTACACCTTTCACCGGCAGCAATCCGTTGACCGCGGACCCTGCTTCCCCGAACATAGGGATGGGGACTTCCGCACGCATGTCATACAAGCCGCCGCGCCGACCGCAGTTCTTCTATACGACGGCCCCGCTTCCCTGCCCCTATGTCGCCGGGCGGACCGAGCGCAAGGTCGTCACCGAGATTACCGGCCCCGAGGCCGAGAGCCTGCACGACCGCCTGTCCCGCGCAGGGTTCCGGCGCAGCCACAACATCGCCTATGCCCCGGTCTGCCCGTCCTGCCAGGCCTGCGTGCCGATCCGCATTCCCGTCGCCACCTTCCTGCCTGACCGCGGCCTGCGCCGCATCAGCCGCGCGAATGTCGGGGTCGAGGGCCATGACGTCCCCGCCCGCGCCACGGCTGAGCAGTTCCAACTGTTCCAGCGCTACCAACAGGCCCGGCACGGCGACGGCGACATGGCGACCATGAGCTTCTACGACTACCGCGCCATGATTGAGGACACGCCGATCGAGACCGGCATCACCGAGTTCCGCGATCCCTCCGGCCGCCTCATCAGCGCGTGCCTCACCGACCGGCTGGGCGACGGGCTATCCGCCGTTTACAGCTTCTTCGCGCCGGAACTGGAGCGGCAGTCCCTCGGCACCTACGCCATCCTATGGATGCTGGAGCGGGCAAAGGCGCTGCGGCTGCCTTATGTCTACCTGGGCTACTGGGTGCCAGAAAGCCGCAAGATGGCCTACAAGGCACGGTTCCGGCCCAGCGAAATCCTGGTCGGCGGCACCTGGCGCACCCTGACCGACGGTGAGGCCGGCCTGTCCGATCCAGTCGGCCCGGCGCTGGTGCACGAGACCGCAGGCTGACGCCGTCCGGCGCCATCCTCGCATCTGGTTTTGCGATGGCGCCCGGCCTAGAACACGCTCCCATGTTGGAGCAGGAGGCCAACGCGGCCCCAAACCCCACGTTCTCAGTTGTCGTGCCGGCCTATAACGAGGCCGATAGCCTGCCTGCGCTGATGGCCCGGCTGACGCCGGTGATGGACGGAATGGGGTATGGCTGGGAGGTCGTCCTGGTCAATGACGGCAGCACCGACGCGACCCTGGACACGATGCAGCGGCTGCGCGCCGTGGACCCACGCATCGCCATCGTCAACCTGTCCCGCAACTTCGGCAAGGAGGCGGCGACGACCGCCGGCCTGGACCATGCCCGGGGCGACGCCGTGATCCTGCTGGATGCCGACCTGCAGGACCCGCCCGAGCTGATCCCCGAGCTGGCGGCCGCCTGGCGCCGCGGCTTCGACACCGTTTATGCACAGCGGCGGGAGCGGGCGGGAGAAACCTGGCTGAAGCGGGCCACGGCGTCGGCGTTCTACCGGGTGATGGCACAGACCGGCCCGGTGCAGGTTCCGCGGGACACCGGAGACTTCCGGCTCATGAGCCGCCGGGTCGTCGAGGCGCTGGGCGGGCTGCGGGAACGGCACCGCTTCATGAAGGGCCTGTTCGCCTGGGTCGGCTACCCCAGCATCGCCGTGCCTTACGACCGGGCGCCGCGCCATGCCGGCAGCAGCGCCTGGAGCTACTGGAAGCTGTGGAACCTGGCACTGGAGGGGATTACCGGCTTCACCACCGCGCCCCTGCGCATGGCAACCTACTTCGGCCTGCTGATCGGCACCGGCGCCACGCTATACCTGACGGTCATCGTCGTCCGCACGCTGCTGTTCGGCAACGAGGTGCGGGGCTACCCGAGCCTGCTGGCGGTGATCCTGCTGTTGGGCGGCACGCAGTTGCTAACCCTTGGCATCATCGGCGAATACCTGGCGCGGGTGTTCAATGAGGTGAAGCGGCGGCCGTTGTATCTGACCGAGCGCTTCGAGCCGACTGGCGGCGATGGCGGTCGTCAGGGCGACGAGTAGATGTAATCCGGCGGGCCGTCATGCGGCGGGCAGGCCGGGATGAACTGGCCGTTCAGCAGCCGGGACTTGGCCTCCTGCCAGGGTTGGCAGACATGCACGACTTGCTTGCCGAAGAACCGGCCGAGTTCGCGGATCATCTCCGGCGTGTCCGGTCCGGCGCCGGGGCCTGCCGGGTAGGTCCCGACCGGCTGGAACGTGCCGCGGACCAGCATGTCGCGGCGTTCGGGGGGCAGGTAGAACTCCATCTGCCCGGTTCCAGCCTGGGTGCCGGACCGCCAGGTGCGGGCGCCGCCCTTCTGCGAGAGGGTCAGCACGTCATAGCCTTGGCGCAGCCCCTCGACCTGGCCCAGCACCGGCAGAAACGACAAGCTGAGCAGGACCGGCGCCAGCCACGGGCGGCGGTCCAGCCAATGCCTCGGCGCCGGCCATCGCGCAAGCATCCAGCCCGCGCCCACCACCAGCAGCAGGTCCAGCATCCAGTAACGGGTGGTGGCCTGGCGCTCGCAGCACAGCGCGCCGTAGTGGTAATAGGCCGCGAGTATCGAAAACGCCGACGCCGCCGCAAACGACGCTGCCAGCACAGCCCGTTGCCGCACCAATGCGGCATGGACGCTGCACGCACCTCGCCAAATCCCGGCCAATCCGGCAGCCAGGGCCAGCTTGGCGGCAAATGCGCCGAGGGCGGCGGCTGGGGTCCTGTCGTCGTCCGCCCCGACGAGGTCCAGCACGAATTGCCATGCCGTAAGGCCCAGGGATGGCAGCAGCCGACCGGTATAGGGCTGCGTATCGGCGCCCAGTTCGACGACGTTGGCGCGGGACCGCACGATGGCGACCAGGACGCCGATGCCCAACAGTCCCGGCACCAGCCACCATGCGCCGTCTTGCAGCAACCCGGCGCCGCGTTGGCCGGCCGGCCGGGTGGCTGCTTCGGCCAGTGCTGCCACGGCGAAGCCCACGGCCAAGGCAGCGCCGACCTCGCTGCTGCCGGCTGCGATGAGCAGCGCGGCGCAGCATCCGCCGCGTGCCAAGGCATCCACCGGGCGGGACAGCAGGATCAGCAGCACCGTGGCCGCCCCTGCGACCGGCAGGTAGGCGGCAGCGGCCATGGGCCAGTAGAAAACCTCCGTCACCTCGTTGGTGGCGAGCACGAAGGCGAAGGGCACCACCGCCATTGCACAGGCGGCCGGAAACCGCACAGGCGAGCGCGGCAGCGCCGTCCAAGCCGCCAGCCCGGCCGCCGCCATGACCCCGGCCCACAGTAGGAGCAGGAACGGCACGACCAGCGGGCGGCCCGATCCATTCACCGCAGCGCCATACAGCCACAGCAAGCCCTCGGAGAACGGCCGCGGTGAATAGCCCAGCCGGGCGGCGAAGGTGTTCCAGCCTCCGGTGCGCTGGTTGGCGAACAGCGTATACTCGTCGGTCTGCCACCGCGCGAGGCCAAGTTGTCCCGCGTAGGCGGCAATGCAAAGCACCGCCACCGCCGCCGGCAGTGCTGGTGATGCGGCAGCAGTCTGGGCCGCCGCGGCGAGGCGGCGCGCCAGGCGGGCAGCCGCCGCATATGTTGACCAATCCAGCAACGCGAGCGTCAGCAACTGCAGGGCTAGGGTGACGCCGGCCAGAAAATATCGGGGGTGCAGGTCGGCCCCGGCGAACGGGGCGGCGAGCAACAGCGTGACCAAGGCCGCCGCTGGCAGAAGCCACGTGCCGGGCTGTCCCGACAGCAGCACGACCAGTGCCGCCATTCCACCTGCGACCAGCAGCGCCGGGTAGATGCCGGCCACCGCGAGCAAGGCACGGGACAAACGGGAGTCCTGAGCCGCAACCGCAGGCGGCGGCGTCCGGCTCGTCAGCGCAGCAAGGCGGTCGGTCACCCAGGGCGACAAGGCGTGTCCGACGTCCAGGTCACGCACGACTCCGCCGCGCCACCGCACCGGATCGAATATTCGCCCGAAGCCGCGCAGGTAGGTCGCCGCAAAGGTTTGCGGATGGTCCCGCAGCCCCGACCACAGCATTGCAGAGTAGGCGCCCCGGATCTGGCGTTCCGCATCCGGGGCATCCGTGCCGTTCATGCCCAGGCGCCCCCCCATGAGCCGGCGCAGGCTCTCCGGCCCGTCCTCTTGCAGCCGGGCGGCTTGCCGCGCGGGATTGCCGAGGTCGAGCCGCTCGAACTCCGTCCGGGTCAGGGCGATGCCGGCCCGCATGAAGTCATCGCGCCGCAGCGCCGGGAGAAAGGCGCCAACTGCATCCGGCACGTTGAATTGCTGGATGGACGA
>CAXTCI010000098.1:0-6769 GCA_964242325.1 uncultured Acetobacteraceae bacterium | reverse complement strand
GACGAGACGCCGGACACGGCGGCGGGCAGCCTGATCTGGACGGCCAGCATCATGGCGGGCAATGCAGCCGCGGCCAGTAGCCTGCGCCGGAGCCGGGGCGTGCGGCGCCGGGCCGGGGTCAGAAGGGCCGCAGCGGCGGCGAGCAGCAGCGCCGCACATCCGAGCACTGCATAGTCGGGCCGTCCGGCGGTCGCCACGGCTGCAAGCACCACAAGCCAGGGCGCCGTGCGCCAGAACCGGGTGGATGATGCGGCGAGCCTCGCCCCCAGCAGCGTCAGGAAGGCAAAGAAGGCAGCCGCGGCAATCGCATCGGTCAGCCAGAACCGGGCATAAACCTGGCCCAATGGATCGAGCGTCGCCGCCAAGGCAAACAGCGGCAGCCCATAACGTCTGCCCGGCACGCGGGCCAGGAAACGGCAGGCCAACAGGATCGCCGCAAGCAGCGCGCAGGCCTGGACCGCCGGAACCGCCACCGGGCTGCGGGTCGCCGCAGTGAGAAGCCGCATGGCCTGGCCATAGGCCCAGGATCGGCCCGGCGTATCCCAATCCAGCGGTCCCGTCGCCAGGTAGGCCGTAAGGTCGTCATGGAAGAAGCGCGGCAGCCGATCCACCAGCAGCAGGACCGCCGTGGCGGCAACCGCTATCGCTGCAGGCAGCAATGAGGCCGATCCGATCCGAGGAGCGGCTGCCCGGTCCGAAGGCGGCACCAATTCGCCTTTGATCGCAGCCGTCACCGAACGCCGAAATTCCGCGTCGGGGTTGGAGCCGCCCGCGCCAAGCCCCTCAGAACTTGGCGGACAGCGCCAGGGAGCCGAAGTTGAACAGGCCGGCCTTCTGCCCCTTGAACTCCTCGGTCTGCCAGGTTTGCGTATAGGTCACCCGCATGCCATAGGCCATGACGGCCAGCCCGCCTTCGAACTCGCCCACGAGGGGCCGCTTCGTCACGTGCGGCCCTTGGCTGTCGCGGAACGTGCTGCCGTCCAGGAACACGTCGCGCGCGATGGCCTGGCCGTCCGCGCCGGCGAACACATACCAGGCGAAGGGCCGGTTCGGCGTGTAGGCGTCGGTTCCGGTCATGCCCGGGCTGATGCGCGGGGTGCCGAAGTCGCTTGCCAGTCCCTGCCCCAGCCGGAAGCTGATGCCGCCCTGCACATAGTCCCGCACCGTACCGGCGCCGGCCGTGGCCGCCGGCAACAGGTCGGTCTCCAACCCATCCAGCCCGGCCACACCGAAGTGATACAGCGGGATGCGGTAGGTCCGCTCCACCAGCACCTCCACCGCAGGCTCGTCCTTGATCTGGTTGCGCCAGCCCAGGTTGGGCGTATCGCCGATGATGTTGTGGAAGCCGTTCTGCACCACCTTACCCAGCGCGGACGGCCCGACGACGCCAAGGCTGAGGCTCAGCACGCTGCGCGCATCATCGGTATCATGGATCAGGCCGAGGTCGCCGTGCAGCCAGCCGGCGTAGGGCCGGTCGCCGAGCACCGGCTGGGTCTGCTGGGTGTTGCGCGGCGTGAACAGCGATTGGCTGAGGTCAAAGCTGACCCGCTGCACCCCATCGCCCCAAACGGTGCGGCCGATGTTGGCCAGGAAGTCCGGCACGTGGGTCGTGCCGCTGGTGTAACCCAGGCGCAGGCCGCTGGTGTAATACTGGTCCGATGTGCCCTTGAAGGTGGACACGGCGTCGTTCTCGACCTGGAACGTCCATATGCCCTGCGGGTCTTGCGGCGGTGTGGCATGGGCTGGCCCGGCGCCGAAGGTGGCCAGCGTGCAGCCGAGTATCGCCGTGGTAATCGTCGTGACCCGCATCGCGCTGCCCTGCCGTAGGTTCTGTCAATCCATACTGACTTGCCGGGCTGCGTGGAACCCCTTGGCGACTGCCTTAGGCCATGTGGGGGGTCATACGATCCAGCCGGCCGATGGTCGGAGTGCCGTCCATTGGACTGCTGAACCGGCTGCTGTGCTCGTTGGCGCCGGCATCACCTCCGGCGGCGCTTCAGTGCATCGGCTGCCAGGATAGATCATTGGATGCCGGGCCGCCCTGCGCCTTGCTGCACGCCATCTGGCGGGTGGCCTGCGCCACGACGGCACCTTCGGTATAGAAGCTGCTCGCGTAGATGCAGAACTTCGCCCGGTCATACGCCCGCATTTGCAAGGCGGCAGCGCCGGGCGGCTCGGGCGGCTGAGCAGGTGCAGACGGCGGAGTTTGCGCGGCTGCGGTGGCCATTGCGATCAGGAACGACAGCATAGCAGCGGCAACTCTCATGGCGACTCCGGTATAGGTTAAACAGTTCTGCGCTATCGGCGTACTTCCTAGGCAACGAGCACAGCCGATCTACGATGGTGTGGGCACGCCGGCCTGCACTGCCTGCACCGGGGAACGGTGGGATGGCGGAGATGCGGGACACATCGGTGCAGCAGATCCGAGAGCCCAGATATCATGTGGGTGGCTCAGAAAGAGGAGCCTCGATATGTCAGAAAATGTCGTGGGTTCTGGTCAAGTCTGCCTGCCAGCGTCCATCAATTCGGCTGCCCTGGCCAACCCAGTTCCAACCGCGCCCGCGCCACAGTCCCCGGTTGCCTTGGGACAAGCAAAACCGTAGACGAATCCGCAGGGACAGGTGGCCGAGTGGTTGATGGCTCTAGTCTTGAAAACTAGCGAACCCGCAAGGGTTCCGTGGGTTCGAATCCCACCCTGTCCGCCATCCGGCTTGACGACATCTTATCGAGCAGGACCCAACATCAGGGGATGACGGCGCCCCCCGGCCCGCCGTAGGATCATGCCGTGAATATCCTTGCCCCAGCCAAGGCCCGCCTGCTGATCGAGGTCGTGCACGACCTTGTGTGCCCCTGGTGCTATCTCGGCGTACGGCGCCTGTTCCGCACCATGCGCCGGCGCCCGGACCTATTGTTCGAGCTGGCTTGGCGGCCCTTCCTGCTCAATCCCGACATGCCGCGGTCGGGCATGTCGCGGACCGACTATGTCGTGCGGAAATTCGGCGGCGAGGACCGGGCGCGGCGCCTGTATGCCTCAATCACCGAGATCGGCGCCGCCGAGGGTTTGCAGTTCCGCTTCGACCGCATCCGGCGCACGCCAAGCAGCGTGGACGCGCACCGCCTGGTCCGCTGGGCCACCCGCTACGGCCGCGGGCGTGAGGTGGTGGAGGCGCTGTTCGCCGCGCATTTCTCGGACGGGCATGACATCGGCGACATGCAGGTGCTGCGTGCCATCGGCCTGTCCTGCGGCCTGGACCCGCATGGGCTGACCGTGTTCCTGCGCGGCGACGAGGAGGTTGACCTGGTCCATGCCGACAACCTGCGCGCCCACCGGCTGGGCATCAACGGCGTGCCGTGCTTCGTGGTGGCCGGGCAGCATGCCATCTCGGGCGCACAGGAGCCTGAGGTGATCGAGCGCCTACTCGACGTCGCGGCGGTGGATGCGGCCCCGCCGTAGTCGTCGGCGCGGTGCAGGTTTCACAACAATGGGACTCGTCGCCTCGGTCTTGAGCGGGACAGAACCGTTTTGGTCGTCCAAACTGCCGGGCGCTTCGACCAGCCAACCATAGCAAAACTCAGGGGATCCCATGCACCCGACCCTACGCGCCGCAATCCTTGCTTCCCTGGTGGCTTGGGCGCCGGCGACCAGCCATGCGGCCGACGTCACGCCGGAACAGGCACGCACCCTGGAAGCGCAGATACGCGCCTGGTTCGCGTCTAAAGCCGGACCCGACCTGCCCTTTGCGGCATCCCCGATCCAGGTCACGCCTGGAGGCGATCACTTCGTGCTGACGTATCCGCGACTCAAGGCTGTCACGCCGGCCAACCGATGGCCCACCACGACTGCCAACGCCCGGCCTGCCGAGGAGGGACGCTGGACGCTGGATTCACTGCGCGTCCAAACCCCTGCAACCTTCACCATGAATGTGCCCGCACCGGCGAAGCCCGGCGAGCCAGCCCGCCCACCCGTGCCCACCATCTACACCCTGAACTACGCCACCCAAAACGGCGGAGGCACCTGGGACCCGGCCTTGGCGACGCAATCGGTCATCAACACTGCCTACACTGGGTGCGAGTTGGAGGCAGACAGTGCCGGCGCGACGCAGGTCACGAAGATCGAGAGTCTCAATTCCACAACGACCTTCCGTCCCGTGGCCGATGGCCGGGTGGATGCCGCCCTTGATGTGACCGGGACGGGCTACTCCCTGCACACCACGGTTACGGATCCGGCTGCCGGGGCGCCGGCGGTGCAGCTTGCGGCGCGTCAGGTGAAGATCGCAGTGGCCATCGCGGGCATTTCGCGGGAGCGCAGCGCGCAGGTGATCCCGGCACTTGCCCGCTTCGCGCCGCAGCCTGGCACGAAGCCACTGCCGAGCCCCGAAGCCATCCGTGCCGTGATACAGGCGATGCAGGGCCTGGCGTCGGGGATGACGCTGACCGAGGTGCTCGACGATTTCATGGTCAACGGCCCGGGCGTCGGCTTCGCCTCGACACAATTCCGGCTCGGCCTTGAGGCCAAGGCGGACGGCGGCTTCATCCGTGGCGCGCTCGACGTTGGGCTGGACGGGTTGACCCTGCCCGGCATGGGGCTGGATACCTTCGCCGACCTGCTGCCGCGCCACATCGCATTGCAACCGTTCGTGTCGAACGTGCCGACGCAGGAGCTGCTGCAATTGCTGCAAAGCCAGATGGAGCGTCAGGAAGGCGGCCTGCCACCGGCGCAGGTGGCGGCGCTGTTCAGCCATGGCGGCCTGAAGGCGGGGCTGGAAAACTTTGCGATGGACATCGGCGGCGCCAGCTTTGCCGGCAAGGCAAGCGTTGACCTTCCCGCCCCGAACGCGGCGTCCGGCACGGCGCAACTCACGGCAACCAACATGGACGCGCTGCTCACCACGGTGCAGGCGAACCCGGCGCTGGCCCAGGCGGTGCCCGTCATCGTGTTCGCCAAGGGCATCGGCCGGACCGAAAATGGCAAGCTGGTCTGGGACATGCAGTTCGACAGCACAAAGCTGCTGGTGAACGGCGTGGACCTGACAAAAATGGGCGGCAAGTAACCCCCCGCAGCGACTAGCAGGCGGCATCAAGCCGCCTGCTTCACCTGCCCCGCCAGCCGGCTCAGGTTGCCGAGCACGTCCCGGCCCAGGCTCATCCGTTCCTGCACCGTCATCTCCTTGGCAATGGCGAGCTTGTGGTCGGGGCGCAAGCGGATCGTTCCCTTGCGGCTGCCAAGCCAGCTTATGAGGCCGCCGGGGTTACGGAAGGCGTTGCCGCGGAAGGCGACGACCATGCCCTTCGGTCCCGCCTCCAGCTTCTCCACGCCGCTATCCCTGCACATGCGCTTGAGGGTGACGACCTGCAGCAGGTTGTCCACCTCCGGCGGCAGCGGGCCGAAGCGGTCCACCAGCTCCGCCGCCATCGCCTCCGTTTCCGCATCGGACGACAACGCGCCGATGCGGCGATACAGGCCCAGGCGCACCGGCAGGTCCTGCACGTAGGTATCGGGGATCAGCACCGGCAGGCCCAACTGGATGCTGGGGGTCCAGTCGCGGTCCTCGGTTTTCTTGCGTCCGCGCTCGGCCCGCATCTCGGCGACGGCGTCCTCCAGCATCTGCTGATACAGCTCGATGCCGACCTCGCGGATGTGGCCACTCTGCTCGTCGCCCAGCAGGTTGCCGGCGCCGCGTATATCCAGGTCATGCGAGGCCAGAGTGAACCCGGCGCCCAGGTTGTCCAGCGTCTGCATCACGTCCAGCCGCTTCTGTGCCGCCGCGGACAGGCGATGGTTCTGCGGCCAGGTCAGGTAGGCATAACCCCGCTGCTTGCCCCGCCCGACCCGGCCGCGAAGCTGGTAAAGCTGTCCCAAGCCGAACATGTCCGCCCGGTGAATGATGAGCGTGTTGACGGCCGGCATGTCGAGGCCGGATTCCACGATGTTGGTGCTGAGCAGGATGTCATACTTGCCGTCGCCAAATTCGGTCATCACCCGCTCAAGCTCGGTCGGCGCCAGGCGGCCGTGCGCCTGGATCATGCGTGCTTCCGGCACGATCTCGCGCATCCGGGCGGCGATCTTGTCCATGTCCTCCAGCCGCGGCACCACGCAGAAGATCTGGCCGCCGCGGAACCGCTCGCGTTGGATCGCCTCGCGGATCACCACGCTGTCGAACGGCGAGATGAAGGTGCGAACAGCCAGGCGGTCCACTGGGGGCGTCGCGATCAGGCTCATCTCCCGAACGCCGGTCAGCGCCAGTTGCAGGGTGCGCGGTATGGGAGTTGCGGACAGCGTCAGGACGTGGACGTCGGCCTTGAGCTGCTTCAGCTTCTCCTTGTGCGACACACCGAAGTGCTGTTCCTCGTCCACGATCAGCAGCTCCAGGTCGGAGAACTCGATGCCCTTGGCGAGCAGGGCATGGGTGCCAATCACAATGCTGACGCTGCCATCGGCCAGGCCGCGCTTGGTTTCGGCGGCCTCCTTCGGCGTGACCATGCGGGACAACTGCTCGACGCGGACCGGCAGGCCCTCGAAGCGCTTGCTGAAGGTGCGGTGGTGCTGCCGGGCCAGCAGAGTGGTAGGCACCACGACCGCCACCTGGGCGCCGGACAGGGCGGCGACGAAGGCGGCACGCAACGCGACCTCGGTCTTGCCAAAGCCCACGTCGCCACAGATCAGCCGGTCCATCGGGCGGCCGGCGGCCATGTCCTCCAAGACGTCGGCGATGGCGCGGGCCTGGTCCTCGGTTTCGGCGAACGGGAAGCGGGCGCAGAACTCGTCCCA
>CAXTCI010000097.1:0-19088 GCA_964242325.1 uncultured Acetobacteraceae bacterium | reverse complement strand
TAGTTGGTCCAGGTCGGTCATTATGTTCTTTCTATGGGGCGGTGAATGCCGCACTCGGTCTTGCCGGTGGCCGCCCAGCGCCCGCTGCGCGGGTCCGCGCCGGGCCGCACGGACCGGGTGCAGGGCGCACAGCCGATGGAGGTGAAGCCATGGGCCGTGAGCGGGTGCCGGGGCAGGCCGCGGCGGGCGAACTCCGCCTCGATCATCGCCTGGGTCCAGTGGGCGAGCGGGTTGATCTTCGTGCGCCCATCCACCCGCTCGATGACGGGCAGGACGGCGCGCGTGGCGGTCTGGTGCCGCTTGCGCCCGGTGATCCAGGCCGCGAAGGGCTGCAGTGCCTGCTCCAGCGGCTCCACCTTGCGGAGCGCGCAGCATGCATCGGGGTCGAAGGCGTGCAGGATCCCGTCCGGGTCCCGCTGGTCGAGTGCGCTCGGCGCCGGCTGGACGTCGCGGACATCCCGCAAGCCGAGCGAGGCAGCCAGCCGGCGCCGGTATGCAAGCGTTTCAGGGGCATGCTGGCCGGTTTCAAGGAACAGGATCGGCACCGACGGGTCAATGTCGGCTGCCAGAGCCAGAAGCACGGCCGACTCTGCCCCGAATGAGGACACGACGGCGATGCGTCCGCTGTACTCGGCTAGGGATCGTTGCAGCGCACGCCGGCCCTCCTCGACGCCATCGGCGGTCGGTGGAGGGGCCGGGAGCGCCTCCGGGCGTGGCAGGGTCAAGTGCAGCGGCGGAGACATGCGGAAGGCCTGTTGATCTGTTTGCGGCGGCGTCGCCAGTAGCGGCCATCGTCACCTATAAGGGTTCGCTGTCCAAGCATCCGCAGGCAGGGGAAAGTATTTTGCAAACACCGGTCATCGCTGACGAGCGACACGCAATGTGATTTCTTCCAAATCGGCGTTTGAAGAATGCATCTCTATTCGGTTGCGGACGTGCCCGGCCCGGCTGCGAATGTGTTGACTTGCTGGCCGGGAAGCTGGCCTTCTCTGCCTCATCCACGTCGAACTTCCCTGGAGGCCAGGCATGATGCTTGCAAGCGACACGGCAATCCTGGAGCCTGCCGCGCTTTCGACGCGGCGGCGGGTGCGGCGCGGGGATGAGGGCCACGGCAAGGTGGTCGGCATCGTCGGCGCCGGATTTTCGGGCACGATGGCTGCGATCCACCTGCGGCGCGCGCTGCCGCCCGACTGGGTCGTGGTGCTGTTCGACCGCACCGGCCGGTTTGCCCGTGGTCCGGCCTATGCCGAGACCGGTGCCCCACACCTGCTGAACGTGCGGTCGGCCAACATGAGCGCCCTGCCGGACGATCCCGGTCACTTCGAGCGATGGCTGGCCAACCAGGCCGGGCGCTGGCCCGGCGAAATCCAAGTGACCGAAGCCGGCACCTTCGCCAGCCGGCGCCTGTATGGCCGCTACCTGCGCGCCCTGCTTTACGATGAGATGACCCTGTCGGGCGGGCGCGTGCGCTTGTGCTCCGACGATGTGACCGGCCTTGATCCCACGGGGCTTGATCCCGCGGGCACCGGCTGGCGCATCACCTGCGCGAGCGGGCGGACGGTAACTGCCGCTGCGGTGGTCATCGCCAGCGGCACGCTGCCGTCGAGCCAGCCGTGCGACGGCGTCATATTCCATGACCCCTGGGCCGCCGGGGCGACCGCCGGCTTGCGGCCAGGCGAGCCCGTGCTGATCGTGGGTACGGGCCTGACGATGGTGGACCTTGTGCTGGCGATGCACGCGCGCGGCTTCGACGGGCCGGTTATCGCGCTGTCCCGGCGCGGTCTGGTGCCGCAGCGCCACTCGCCGCCGGGTCCGGCCTGGCCATGTCCGCCGTTCGACGCCGGGGAGCGCAGGTCGTTGTCCACCCTCCTGCAAGCCTTGCGGCGCAGGGCACGCGACGCGGCGGTGCAGGGCGTGGACTGGCGCGCGATGGTGGATGGGATGCGGCCGGTGACGGCCGGACTGTGGCAGGACCTACCGCGAGCCGAACGCAGCCGCTTCCTGCGCCACCTCCGGCCCTACTGGGATGCCCACCGGCACCGGATGGCGCCGGTGGTCGCCGAGGCGTTCAACGGCCTGCTGACCCGTGGCGTATTGCGCCTGAAGCGCGGGTGCGTGCTGGACATCACGCCCCACCCGGGATCGTCCGGCAGCGCGGCACGGGTCCTGTTCCAGGACCGGGACGGGTCCTGTACTGAGGAGGTCGTGGCGCAGCGGGTCATCTATGCGACGGGCATCGGCGCTGGCGCCGCGACCGACGGCCTAGTAGCGCAGTTGGTCGGCACCGGCCTGGTGCGGACCGACCCGCACGGGATGGGGGTGGAGGTCACGTCCTCGCTACAGGTGACCCGGCGGGACGGCAGTCCGGCGCCAGGGCTGTGGGCACTTGGCCCCATCGTCCGCGGCGTGTTCTGGGAGTGCACGGCCGTACCCGATATCCGGGTGCAGGCGCACACCGTCGCCAAGGAGACCGCCAGGGCCGTGCTGGAAGCCGTGACGGCAAAACCGCCAATCCAGGCCAAAGCCAATGACCGCTTGGCGGGTTGATGAACCAGAACACGCAACGCCGAGAATGTAGGATCAACGTCCAGAGCACGGCATGACACCGTTCTTCCCGGCGTTGCTTGTTCCACCCCGGCCTCGAATATCGTGCGGCTAACCTGGTCCAGTCCAGGCACGGCATCGCCAGCGGCATACGGCGCGGCGGCGCCCGCAGCCTGCAATCAGGCGCCATCGTGCCGTCGTTCACCAATCGCCGCGCCTCGTCCGCTCGCGCGGGGTCTGCAACAGCAGTGCAAGCCACCAAAGCCGCCAGAACCCAGGGCATCCCGCTCCGTCGCAACACTCCGACGGGAAGGCTCCCCTAAATCCAGGCGTGCACAGGCGGCTTGATGCCGTTCAGGGCGTGGTTGCCGATGGCGTGGAACTTCCAGCGCACCGGGTCGTGCAGGGTGTGGACGCGTGCGTTGCGCCAGTGGCGGTCCAGCCCGTACTCCGCCAGGGTCGAGCGCGTGCCGGCCAGCTCGAACAGCTTGTTCGTGGCCAGGATCGCCGCCTCCGTCGTCAGCACCTTGGCCTCTGCCACGGCGATGGAGGCATCCGCAACGGAGTCCGCCGTTTCATCCTTCGTCGCCTCGTCAATGACCAGCCCCGCCCGGTGCAGCAAGGCGTCCGCGGCGTGCAGGCGCACCTGCAGGTCGCCGACGGCCGCGATGGTGTAGGGGTCGTCCGCCGCCCTGTCCTGCCCGCTGTCGGTCCAGGGGCGGGAGCGTGTGCGGACGAACTCGATGGTGTCCGTGACGGTGCCGCGCGCGATGCCGAGGTCAATAGCGGCCTGCATGATCTGGGACACCGGGCCATACAGCGTCGGCTTGGCGGACGCCGCATAGGCTGCGATCACATGGCTATCGGGCACGAACACGCCATCCAGCACGACGGTGCCGCTGGCGGTGGTGCGTTGGCCGAAGCTCGACCAGTCGTCCACCACTGTCAGGCCCGGCGCATCGCGCAACGCGACGGCCCGCCGGGCCAGGCCGTCCTCGTCCAGCGCCTGCACGGGGACGTAGTGCGCGAACAGCGCGCCGGTGCTGTACTGCTTGGTGCCGTCCAGCACCCAGCCGCCCGGCACGCGGCGCATCCGGGCGGCAATGTCGCGCGTCGTCTTGCCGCCGGACTCGGCCAGCGCGTTGCCGAACCGCGCGCCCTCCAGCGCCAGGCGGAAGAACAGCGCTGCCTTCGCCGGGTCCGGCTCATAGCGCAGCAGGCGCACGAAGCCGTGGTGATTCTGCGGGATCTGGCCCAGCGACGGATCGGCGGCGGAGATGATCGCCGTCACCTCGGCCAGCGTCGCCGCGGACAGGTCGGGGCCGCCATGCTCCCGCGGCACCGTGATGCCACCCAGGCCGGTGGCGGAGTACTGATCCACCTCGGCATGGGGCAGGATGCGGTCGCGGTCCCGCGCCGCGGCTCCGGGCAGGTAGGCGGCGGCCAGGCGGTGCGCGGCAGCGATTGCATCCGTATCCCGTTCCAGGATCGGGACTGCAGGCAGGGCGGCCAGTGCGGGCAGGGCTGTGTCCATGACGGGTCTGGTCCTTCCTATGCAGGCACGTGCGCACCGGGCACTGCCGCGGTGCTGAAGCGGTAAGCCGCCGCAGGGTGCGGCGGAGCCAGGCGCGGCCCGGCCCCGAACAGCTTATCCCGCAGCGTCCCGGGGGAGTAGCGTTGCTTATAGCGCCCGCGCCGCTGCAATTCCGGCACCAACAGGCGCGACACGTCGGCAAAGGTTTCGTGGGCGACGACGGAGGCCAGGTTGAACCCGTCCGCGCCGGTGGCGGCGATCCAGGCTTCCATCCCGTCCGCCACGTCCGCCGGCGTGCCGACCAATACCGGGCCGATGCCGCCGATCGCGACGTGCGCGGCCACGTCGCGCACCGTCCAGCTCCGCGCCGGGTCGGCCCGGGTGATGTTCTCCATCGCGGTGCGGCCGGCGTCGTTCTCCACGTGCCGGATCGGCTCGTCCAGCACATAGGCGGACAGGTCCACCCCGGTCCAGCCGGACATCAGCGCCAGCGCACCCTCGTGGCTGGCATGGGCCTGATACTCCGCGTGCTTGGCCCGTGCCGCGGCGTCCGTCTCACCCAGGATGGCGGTCAGCATGGTGAACACGACCACCTGGCGCCCTTGTGCCGCCGCCAGCGCCCGGATGGCCGCGACGCGCGGGGCGACCGCCTGCGGCGACGGGCCGGACACGAACACGCACTCGGCATGGCGGGCGGCGAAGGCCCGGCCGCGCGGTGATGAGCCGGCCTGATACAGCACCGGGGTGCGCTGCGGCGACGGCTCGGACAGGTGGATCGCGTGCATCGGGTGGTACGGCCCGGGATGGCTGACCGCGCGCACCCGGTCCGGCCGGGCATACACCCCGGCGGTGCGGTCGCGCACCACGGCGTCGTCCGCCCAGCTTCCTTCCCACAGCTTGTAGGCCGCCGCCATGTAGTCATCGGCAAGGTCATAGCGGTCATCGTGCGCCGCCTGCACCGGGCGCCCGGCGGCCCGCGCGGCGCTGTCCAGGTAGCCGGTCACGATGTTCCAACCGATGCGCCCGCCGGTCAGGTGGTCCAGCGTGGACATGCGGCGCGCGAAGGGGAAAGGTGGCTCGTAGGACAGGTTCACCGTCACGCCGAACCCAAGGTGCCGCGTGACGGCCGCCATGGCGGGAACGACCAGCAAGGGGTCGTGCGCCGGAACCTGCACACCCCGCCGCAAGGCGGCATCGGGACTGCCGCCATAAACGTCATAGACGCCCAGCACGTCGGCCAGGAACACGCCGTCGAACAGCCCGTCCTCCAGCACCCGCGCCAGGTCCGTCCAGTAGCCCAGCGTCCCGTGCTCCGCCGTCCGGTCGCGCGGGTGGGTCCACAGGCCCGGCGACTGATGGCCGACGCAGTTCATCGTGAACGCATTCAGCCTGATCTCACCAACCATGCGCCGTGCCTACCAGGTCGGGACGATGGTGCCGCCGAAGCGGTCCAGGATGAACCGCTTCACCTCCGGCGAGCGGTAGATCGCGATCAGCTTGGTCACGCGCGGGTCGTCGCGGTCTTTGGCCCGTGCCGTGAACCAAAGCCCATAGCGGGTTTCCTCGTCCTCCCTGAGCAAAGCTGACCTGGGATTGAGCCCGGCAGGAATGGCGTAGTTGAGGTTGACGGCAGCGGCGGAAACGTCGTCGAGCGAGCGAGCAACCTGAGCAGCGTCCAGCTCAAGGAAATGCAGGTGCTTGGGGTTGGCGGCGATGTCGAGCACGGTGGCCCTCGTGCCGATGCCCGGCGTAACCTTGATCAATCCCGCATGCTCCAGCAGCAGGAGCGAGCGGGCGCCGTTCGCCGGGTCGTTTGGGATGGCGACCTGCGCGCCGTCCGGCAGGTCGGCGAGGCTCTTGAGTTTCTTGGAATACACGCCGAGCGGCGTGATGATGCTGCGCTCGACGGGGACGATGTCGTAGCCGCGCGTGGCGACCGCGTTCTCCAGGTACGGCAGGTTCTGAAAGTTGCTGAGGTCCAGATCACCATGCGCCATCGCCTCGTTCGGGATGGTGTAGTCGGTGAACTCGACCACCTTCACATCCAGCCCCTGCGATTTGGCGAGCGACGCGGCGTAATCCAAGATGACCGCATACGGGCCTGAGCTGGTGCCGACGCGAAGCGGCCCCTGCGCAGCCATCGCCGGACCTGCAAGAAGCAGCCCGGCCGCCAGAACCATCCGTCGCAACATCATCATCAAGCCTCCTTCACCGGCGATCCAGCAGCCGGGCCAGCCGGTCGCCGCCCCACTGAACCCCGCACACCAGCACGATCAGCACCGCCACCACGGCGACCATCACCCCCGTCTCGAACCGCTGGTAGCCGTAGCGGATCGCGAGGTCTCCCAGCCCGCCCGCACCCACGGCGCCCGCGATGGCCGACGACCCGATCAGCGTCACCAGCGTCACGGTGAAGCCGGACACCAGGCCCGGCAGCGCCTCGGGGATCAGCACGTCCCGTATGATGGTGGCGCGGCTGGCGCCCATGGCCCGTGCCGCCTCGATCAGCCCGCGCCCAACCTCGCGCAGGGACACCTCGGCGATGCGGGCGTAGTAGGGCGTGGCGGCGATGGACAGCGGCACGATGGCGGCTTCCGTCCCGATGGAGGTGCCGACCACCAGGCGCGTCAGCGGGATCAGCGCGACCAGCAGGATGATGAAGGGCACCGACCGCACGGCGTTCACCACCCCGCCCAGCACCCGGTTGAGCGCCGGCTGCGGCCAGATGCCGCCGCGGTCGGTGGCAACGAGGACCAACGCCAGCGGCAGGCCGGCCGCGACGGAGATCACGGCGGATACGCCCACCATCACCAGTGTTTCGCCGATGGAGCGGAGCAGCAGATCAAGCAACGCGGGAGACATGCCCGATGACCTCCACCTGGCTCACGCCGTCCCGCAGGAAGGCCGCGGCACGTTCGCCCAGGTCAAGCCCCGGGCCGTGCAGGCTGACCCAGATGCGGCCGAACGGCTGGTCCTGCACATGATCCATGCCGCCGTGCAGCAGGGTGACCTCCGCGCCCACGGCGGCGCCTAGCCGGGCCAGCACCGGGCCACGCGCTTCCTCGCCGATGACGTCAATGCGCAGTACGGGGTCCCGGTCCCAGGCGGGGTGCGGCACCAGCGCGGCGCGCAACACTTGGGGCAAGGGAGGCTGCACCGCCGCAACCAGGCGCTGGGTGCCGGGCGCCTGCGGGCGTGTCAACACCTCCGCCACCGGCCCCTGCTCGATCAAGCGTCCGCCCTCCAGGACCGCGACCTCGTCGGCTACGGCGCGGATCACGCTCATCTCGTGGGTGATCAGCACGATGCTAAGGCCGAGGCGACGGTTGATGTCCCGCAGTAGCGCCAGGATGGACGCCGTGGTTTCCGGATCGAGCGCGGAGGTCGCCTCGTCGGACAGCAGCAGCGCCGGGTCGGCGGCCAGGGCGCGGGCGATGCCGACCCGCTGCTTCTGCCCGCCGGACAACTGTGCCGGGTAGGCCGCGGCCTTGTCGGACAGGCCCACCAGGTCCAGCAGCTCGGCCACGCGGCGCGTGCGCTCGGGCTTGGCCCGGCCGACGATGCGCAGCGGCAGGGCGACGTTGGCGGCGACGGTCTTGGCCGACAGCAGGTTGAAGTGCTGGAAGATCATGCCGATACGCTGGCGCACGGGCTGCAGGGCGCGCTCGCTGAGGCCGGTCAGCTCCTGCCCCTCGAACCGGACCGAGCCGCTGTCCGGGCGCTCCAGGCCGTTCAGCAAGCGGATCAGCGTGGACTTACCCGCGCCGCTGCGGCCGATGATGCCCAGCACCCCGCCCCGCGGCACGTCGAGCGACACGTCGTGCAGCGCTTCAACCGACCCGAACCGCTTGGATACCCGGGATACCTGCGCCACCGGACCGGCCGAGACTGCCGGCGCAGCCCTGAGGCCGAGGGGCGCCATGCTCACCATGCCGGAAGCTGCCGGCCCTGGTAGTAGCTGAGGATGAACTGCCGCACCGCATCCGAGTGGTAGGCGTCCACCAGGGTGCGTAGCCGCGGGTCGCCCTCGCTGCCGGCGCGCACGGCGATGACGTTACGATAGGGGTTGCCGTCCACCGCCTCGCTGCCGATGCGCAGGTCCAGGCCGAGGTTGGCCTTGAGCGCCCAGTCGGTGTTGACGACCGCCGCATCCAGGTCGTCCAGGGAGCGCGCGATGATGCCCGCATCCAGCTCCACGATACGCACGCCGCGCGGGTTGGCGGTGATGTCCAATGGCGTGGGCAGGATGCCGGCGCCGTCCCGGAGCTGGATGACGCCCAGGGCTGCCAGCAGGTTCAGCCCCCGGCCGCCGTTGCTGGGGTCGTTCGGGATGCCGATGCTTGCGCCCCGTGGCAGGTCCGCCGCCGTCTTGGCCTTACGCGAATACAGCCCGATGGGGGCTACGACCGTGTAGGCGATGGGCACGATCCGGTAGCCCCGCGCCTTGACCTGGTTGTCGAGGTAGGGCTGGTGCTGGAAGGCATTGGCGTCCAGATCGCCGTGGTCCAGCGCCTCGTTCGGCAACAGGTAGTCGGAGAACGCCGTGACCTGCAGCCGGAGGCCGCGCGACTTCGCCTCGTCCGCGACGCGCTCCATCAGGACCTCGGCGTCTCCCGACATGATGCCGATCCGCAACGTGTCCTCGGCGTGCGCCGGCACGGACGTGGCAGCCAGGGCCGCAAGCGCCACCAGAACGGCGCGGCGGCGGACCTTCCGTCCAAAAAAGGCCGGGGCGGATCGCCCCGGCCAGTTTGGGAGGAAACGTCGAGCCATGCCGCCATTCATCGGGGCAGCCCCGATGCCGCAGGTGGCGGGCGGCGCTCTGGCAGGGTGGCGTCCACCCCCTCCCCTGCCAGTGCTTGGGAAAAGGTTGGCGCTCCCCCTCGTCCGGCCATGAAGCACTGGTGCGCGACCCGGCGCATCTCATCCAGCGACGCGCACGTCCAACTGTCGAGGTCCTCCAGCCTGGGATGGACGGATCGGAACAGGAAGCCATCCTGGACCGGCACAGCGGCACCTATGAAGGTTCCCTCAACCTCGATTACATGAGCTTGGGACATACTTGCCTCGACTTCGATGGCTGGTTTTCGGCGCAGCTTTGACTTGGTTTGGCTGGAGCACGGCGGGATTGTCAGGCTGGGGAGAGGTGCGCAGAGCCCTGGTACGATTCCAAACACCAAATAATCCAGTGCGCAGCGGGCGTAGTTAAAAGTTAAAACAGGCAAATGCATGACGCCAGCCGAACGTCCCGTCAATCAGGCGCAGTGACATCTCAAAGCATTTTTAATCGAAAGAAATCTGCTGTAAGTCGCCAAGGGGTTTTGTAGGGTTTAGTTGCTGTTCGGCGCGACCTCTAGAGTTTGCCATGCTCCGGGCAAAGTCCCATCACCAGGCTGTTACCGTTCTGAAGCTTGCTGCGATAGCCCGGATACGCCGGAACAGAACCGTGTTCTTTAAAGGCGCTGCAAAACGAAAGCATCCCGCTGTCGCAGTCGCCCATCACAGTCGCTGCTTGCAAACCATGCCGGCGCTTTGAGGCAAATAGACCGGCAGTACTGAGGTGGTCCCGTCCGTTCGGGCAGGTTGGCGGCCTGGGCAAGCTTGGTTCTGGTTGTCATCAAGCCGTCAGCTTCTCCGTCTTCGTCTCGTCTGCCCCCTGTCTTCCTGCCCCGTATGCCTCGTCCGGTGTACCGCGCCGAAAACCGGTCAGAGAAGGACGTTTGGTATCATATCCCACATGCAACCCGTTTGCGTCAGGCAACGGGCGTGAGCAGCGGCGCTGCTGGGGCCAGGCGACGCCAGCAGGCCAGCATGTGCGTGAACACCAGCAGGTGGTGCGGACGCTCGGGCGCGGGCGCATCCGCAAGCCGCAGCAGGGCGTCACCCAGGATGGCCAGCCCGCTGCCTTCCAGCAGCCGGGCCATGCCGCGCAGGCGGTCCAGCCGGGCGGCGTCCTCCATGCGCCCGCCCAGCTCCGCCAAGGCCAGGGTCTCGTCGGCTGCGGCGGCCAGCAGGCGGGCGGTGGCGCCAGCGGCCGGCGTGGATCGGACGAACCGCCGCGGCGCCCCCCGCCCCGTGCCGGGCCACCCGATCAGGGCAAGCCCGTCCTGCAGCCGCTGCAGCAGGCCGGTTGGCACCGCGCCCTGCTTGCGCGCCGGGAGCAGGTCCAGATGCTGCAACGGCCGGCCCGGCGCGGCGCACATGCTGATGGGCGACAGTACCAGTTCTCCCGCCTCCACCCGGGTCAGCACGGCCAGCACCGACCCGGCGCCGCCATCCGGCAGGGCGGCCAACGCGTCCAGGTGAGCGTCCATCCGGTCATCCCCGCCGATGCGCAGTTCCAGCCAGGCGCCGCCCCGGTCCTGCACCGGCAGCGTCGCCGCCTGCGCAACCGCGTCGAAGCCCGGTGCAGCCAGGGCGACAGGGCGCAGCAGCACCGGCCGCGCCGCCGTGCCGCGCCGCCGCAGCGTCGGTGCGAAGCTGCCCGCCAGGGACGCCTCCAAGCCGCCCCAGTCCTGCACCGTCAGGTCCGGATGACGCGCCACTGCCTCCGCCCACCCGAGGCCTGCTGGCTCCGCCCGGGTCTCGGCGCGGGGCGACAGGCGGCCGTCCGGGTCCACCAGCGGCGCAGGCAGCCGGAACGCCTCCGCGCCCAAGCGCTCCAGCGTGCTGTCCCACACCCAATCGGACACTGCGGCGTCGTGCGGCCCGAAGCCGGGGTCCTGCCCGGCCGCCCGGGCCAACGTCGTGCTGAACCAGCGCGGCCCTCCCTGCTCGTCTGGCGCCGCGAAGTGGGCTGTCACGCCCTGCGCGCCGCCTTCCATCCGCCACAGCGCCACGCCGCAGCCGATCAGGTCCAGCGCGGCGTGCGGCACGAATGTCCCGCGCACCTCGCCGCGCAGCCGCGGGTCCTCGCCGTCACGGCGCAGCGCGCACGTCAGCGCGTAGGTGCGGGCGATGGCCGCCAGGGCGTCGGCGGAGTCAAAGCCCGCCGCTCCGGTCCGGCGCCGCGCCATGTCCGCCGCCACGCCGCGCAGCGCCCCGGCCAGGTTGGGCAGCGCGTCGGCCCGCAGCGACACCGCGAAGTCGAGCAGACGGTCCTCCAGCACGGCAGGCGCACTGGCCAGCGCGGCGCGGGCGGCGTCCCACAGCGCCTCGGCGACGCCCTCCAGGAACGCCGCCTCCCCCTTGGCCGCACGCACCGCTGGCGCTGCCGGGGCCTCGTTGTCCATAGCCACCGGCAGTCCGGCGTGCAGCCGGCGAACCGCCAGCAGCGCCGCCGCATGCAGCGCCTTGGCGTCCGTGGCCCGGGACACCATGCCGGCCGGACCCTGCCCCGCGACATAGTGGACCTCCGGATGACCGGCGATCCGGACCGTGCAGGACGCCCCCGCCGGCAGGACCAAAACGGCCTCGGCCGCCCCGTCCGGTACGGCGGCCTCGGCCAGGATCGCCTCCGCCCGCCGCAGCGCCGCACGGCCAAAGGCACGCACAAGGGCGCCGGCATCCAGGGCGGCAAGCTCCGCCAGCGCGTCCAGGGGTGGAAGGGCAGCCAACGCTGGCAGGCCAATCGAACGCGGCGTGGCAACGCTGCCTTCCCCCTCTCCTTCTGGGAGAGGACCGGGGTGAGGGAGGCCGTGAGAGCCTGGCTGTCCCACTGGAGGACGAAATCCGCTCTCAACCCGGCCGGGCTTGGCCCTTGCCGCCTCCTTCACCCCAGCCCTTTCCCGGAGGGAGAGGGAGTCAGCGGGGTCCTCACACGATATGCAATCACCCTGCGAGGCCGCGGCGATAGGGCCGCCATCCCGCAGCTCCAGCACGGCCGCCAGCATATGCCGGCACACCTCGCGCGACGGGCAGGTGCACGCGGCGCCGGCCAGCCCGCCGGGGCCGAGCCGCACGGTCTCGCCGTCCACCGCCAGCACCTCCGCCCCGGCCTCGGTCCCCCGCCGCTGCACCAGCCCGGCCGCACGGTCCCGCGTGGCCCGGCGCAGCAGCCCACGGGACGCCGCCGCCTCCAGCACCGCGTCACTCAAACCCACCGCGTTGAAAACCCCGCTCATCGGATGCGTGCGGCCACCCAGGCGGCGAAGTGCTCCGGCGTCAGCGCCGCCACGTGCATTCCGGCGTCCGTCAACTGCCCGGCCATGGCGCGGTCGTAATCCGGCCGCGCCGTATCATCCAGCGCCGCCAGTCCCAGCAGCGTGACCCGCGCCCCGGCCAGCCGCCGCACGGTGGCCAGCATCGGCCCGGGCGCCGCGCCCTCGCAAAAATCGCTGACCAGCACCAGGATGGTCCGGGCGGGCTGCGTGACATGCCGCGCCTCGCAGTACGCCAGCGCCCGGCCGATGTCGGTCCCGCCGCCGAGCTGCACCGACATCAGCACCTCCACGGGATCGCCGGCGCGGTCGGACAGATCGACCACCGCGGTGTCGAACAGCACCAGCCGCACCGACACCGCCGGCAGCCCGCCCAGGATCGCCGCCATCACGGCGGCATAGATCACCGACGACGCCATGGAGCCCGACTGGTCCACGCACAGCACGATCGTCCACGGCAGATGCCGGCGCACCCGGCCGTGGAAGCGCAGGCGCTCGGCGACCAGCACCTGCCGCTCCGGGTCCCAGTTGCGCAGGTTGCGGCGGATCGTCTCGGCCCAGGCGATGTCGCGCACCCCGCCGCGCCCGGTGGTGGCGCCGGGGCGGCGGGCGCCGGACAGCGCGCGGCTCAATTCGGCCCGCAGGCGCCGGGTCAGGTCGTCCACCACGCGGCGGGCGACCTCGCGCACCTTGGCGGCGATGGCTGGGTTGGCACGGCCCTTATAGGCCAGCAATGCGCCGAGCAGGTTGGCATCCGGCTCCAGCTCGGCCAGCAGCTTGGGATCGGACAGCATCTCGGTCATGCCGAAGCGGGACAGCGCGTGGCCCTGCACCACGTCATAGACCGACCGCGGAAACAGCACCCGCATCTCCGACAGCCAGCCCGGCACCGTCAGTTGCGACGCGCCCAGGCCACCCTTGCGGCTTTTTGGCGCCAGGCCGCGCCGGATGCCGCGCTGGCTGTAGGCGGCGCCATAGACATGATCCAGCGCACGGTCCATCCGCCCGTCGCCACCGCCCAGGCAGCCGCCCAGCGAGCGATCGGCATAGGACCCCAGCACCAGCCGCCAGCGGCGCGGGCTGCCTCCGGGATCGCCGGCGTCAGCCATGCCAACCTTCCAGCCCATCCGCCGCCAGCAGCGCCGCCAGCTCCCGCGACCGGGCGGCGTTGGCCAGGGCCTCGGCCTCGGTGAACCCGTCCGTCGGGGGCAGCAGCGGGCCGGCGATGCCCTTCATGGCAGCGATGCGGGCTGCGAGGTCGTCGGTCTCGTGCGGGTCCAGCGCCGTCAACGCAAGGCGCAGGTGCGGCAGGACCTGCAGGAACGCGTCCTCGGTCATCGCCTCGAACGCCGCGTCCAGCCCGTCCAGCACCGGGGCGCAGCGGCGCAGCAGGGCGGGCTGCACCAGGATCAGGCCGGCCAATGGAGCAGACCGCTCCGCCGGGTCCGCGGCGGCGCCGGCCAGGGCGCCGCAGATGCGCGCGGCCAGCCCTGCCGCGTCCAGCCGCCTCGACAGGTGCGCCAGCGCCCCCACCACGCCCGCGATCAGCGGCGGCAGGTCACGGGACAGCAGCGCCGCCACGCCCTCGTCGAACAGCTCGCGGTCGAGTGGCGCGGCCTCCCCAACCTGGCCCGCCCCCAGCAGCCCGGCTTCCAACATGTGATGCAGCCCGGCCAGCGCCCCCGCGGCCTCGCGCAGACGCTCCGGCGCAACGGCGGCCAGGTCCGGCATCAAGTCGATGGCCCGGCGATAGCACGCCGCCCGCAACGGCCCCAGCACCGCCGCTCCCGTCAGGCCCAGCACCCGCTGCCCGCTCCACAGCCCGTCCAGCACGCCCAGGCAGCGCACGATGCGGACCGGGTCCGGATCGGCCGCGACGGCAGAGGCCAGCAGCCCCGTCAGTGCGCCCTGCGCCGCCACCACCCCCGCCTGCGCCGCCTGCAGCACCAGCCGCGACGCCGCATCGGCGTCCCGCCCCTGCCCCGCGTCCTGCAGCGCCTCCGCCCGGCGCAGCAGCACCGACGTGGCCACCCGGTCCAGCGTGTCCCCCTCGCCAGACAGCGCGACCAGCCGGCCCTCCACCTGGGGTAACCAGGCATAGGTCCAGGTCTCGATCAGCAGGTTGCCGCTACGGGCGCCGCCGCTCCAGTCCGGCCCGGACACCCAGTTGCCCAGCCCAGCGTCCAGCAGCGCCATCGCGTGCAGGAATCGGCTGGCAGCACGGTGCCGGTCCTTGCGGTGCAGGTCCAGCGCCCGCCGCCGCTCCTGCCCGTCGTCCCCCTTGAAGCCCAGGGCGCGGGCGCGGGCGCGCACCGCCTTCACCAGCGGCGGCGACCCGGCGCCGCGCGGCACGTCGCCGATGCCCTCCCCGGTCAGCTCCCGGTGCAGCACCTCCATCACCGGGGAGACCCGGGGGTCCTCGTCCTTCACGAAGCAGGACCGGGCGGCGTCCAGCAGTTCGGACCTGCCAGGGCCGGGCAGGCCGCGCAGCTCCGCCAGGCCGCGCGCCTGACGGAGTGCCGCGACCAGGCCGGGCAGCGGCGGGGCTAAACCCGGCTGCTCCCGCCGCAGCCGGACGGCCAGGCCGAGCAGCACCTCCTGCGCGGCGGCCTCGAACGGGTCCGGCGTGCCGGATTGGACGGCGGCGTGGAGCTGCTCATATCACCGCGGGCTGGGCATCCCCGCACCGTAGCCGTTGATCCGGTCCAGGCTGGCGTGGGCATAGCGCACCAGGTAGGCGCGGGACGGCGGCGGAGAGCGCGGCTCCGGCGGAGGCGCCTCGTCAGGTGGGTCCAGCAGCGCCGAGGTGTGGAAGCCGCCGGTGACCACCGCGATCGGACCACCCTCCGCCACCGCTGCGGCCAAGGCAGCGCGCATGTACGCCTCCCGCGCCAGGGTGCCGTCGGCCGCCATGCTCGCCGCCGACGCCGTACGCCGGCCCAGGGCGCAATGGACGCCCACGTCGGCGAAGAAGCCGCGCCAGTCCGCCTCCGCCGCCCGGGATTCGCACAGGCGGTCCCAGGCCTCGTTGAAGTCCCGTGCGCCGAGCCGCGCCACCAAGCCCTGGGCGTAGTCGGAATACGCAAGCGGACGCTCATCCGTCAGCACCGCGGGGCCGCCGCCCGCGGCATCCGGCAGGTCCAGCCGCCGCTGCGCCGGCAGGTCCGCCAGCACCGTCCGCGCGCCGAGCGCCGCCGCCGTCTGCAGCGCCACCCACTCCGGCGCAGTGGCGGACAGCGGCCAGTAGCCGATCACCGACGGCCCGCCCTCGCCCGCCTCCGCCTGCACCGAGACCACGGCGACCGGCGGCCGCGTGGCCGGGTCCAGGATCAGCGGCAGCACCGGCGCGAAGTCCGCCGGCATCTCCACCACCACGGCGCGCGGCCTGATCTCGTGCAACGCACGGGCCAGGTGCAGGGCGCAGGCGGGGCTGTGATGGCGGATCGGGAAGTGGAACACCCCGCCCGCCCCGGACACCACCCGGCGGCCATACGCCAGCATCGCCGCGCGGTCGTCCGCCTCCGCCGTGCTGGCCTCGGACATGCTGGCGCCAACCATCACCCGCCGCGACCTCCGAGCCGCTGCGTCCGGTCAGCCGCCCTGCCTGCTCCCTTTCCCTCCGGGAGAGGGCCGGGGTGAGGGGGTCTCGCTTGCGGCGCGGCAGAGTTATGGCGCCGCTGGACCGAGGCCCTCCATCGGCGGGGACCGCGCTTCAAGACCCCCCTCACCTCGGCCTTCTCCCGGAGGGAAAAGGAGCAGCAAGCGGCCAGCATCAATCCAGCCGCAGCAGCCGGGCGGCATCGTAGAACGCGCGCCATGCCCCGCCGCGCCGCGCCCGGTCCTTCGCCACATGGTCCACATACGACTTGAACTTGCGCCCGTCCTCCCGGTGGTCCTTCAGCACCACACCCTGCATCTGCCGGGCGATGTGCGCGCCGGTTATGGCCCCGCCATCCAGATACGCCGCCTCCAGCGCCGCCGCATGGGCGACGTTGACGGCCTCGGCGGTGGACAGCACCGCCTCCGGCTTCGACAGCGCCACGCCTTCCGCCGTGCGCCCGGTCCGCAATTCGTGGAAGGTGGCGACCAGCACGTCCAGCGTCGCCGCCGGCATCTCCGCCGCGAGGCCGGCCGGTGTCAGGCGGTCAGCCAGGCGGCGTGTGATCAACTCGCGCTCGAACGCCGGGTCGGTGATGGGGTGCACGGTCTCAAAGTTGAAGCGGCGCTTCAACGCGCTCGACATCTCGTTCACGCCGCGGTCCCGAAGGTTCGCCGTCGCGATCACGTTGAAGCCCGGCGCCGCCCTTACCACAGCGTCCCGGCCCAGCTCGGGGATGGCGATCATCTTCTCCGACAGGATCGAGATCAGCCCGTCCTGGATTTCCGGCGGGCAGCGGGTCAGCTCCTCGATCCGCACCAGCGTGCCGTCGCGCATCGCCTGCAGCACCGGGGAGGGCACCAGCGCCCGGGTGCTCGGCCCCTCGGCGATCAGCAGGGCGTAGTTCCAGCCGTAGCGGACATGGTCTTCCGACGTGCCGGCAGCCCCCTGCACCAGCAGTGCCGTCGATCCCGTGGCGGCGGCGGTCAGCAGCTCCGACAGCATGGACTTGGCGGTGCCGGGGTCGCCGACCAGCATCAGGCCCTGCTCGCCCATCAGGCTGACGATGCAGCGATCCACCAGGGCGTCGTCGCCGTAGAACTTGCGCCCGATGCCCAGCGCAGGGTCGCCGATGATGAAGCGGCGGACCGCACGGGCCGACAGGCGCCACCCCGGCGGACGCGGCCCCGTATCGGCAGCGGCCAGGCGGCCCAGCTCCGCCGCATGGAGCGTTTCGGCCGCCGGGCGCAGCGTGGCGGCCTCCGTCATACCATCAGCTACCATTGCGCCTTCTTCTCCCATGCCGCATCGAAGCCGGTGCCCGCCGCGGCTACGGCGTGCAGGTCGTTCCAGGCCTCGCTGAGCAACACCCCGGGCACCCTGCCCAGGGCCAGGCCCGCCGCGCCCCAGGACACCTTGCCGCCGCGCAGCCGCACGAAGCTCAGCTCGCGCAGCGCGCCGGCCCGGCGCTCGGTCTCCGGCACGTAGCTGCCGGTAAACCCCAACACCGCCGCGACGCCCAGGTCGGGGAAGTGCTTCTCATAGGCATAGAAGCAGCCGGCATCCTCGATCGAGCTGCGCTGGTAGCCCAGGGCAGTTGCCGCCGCGCGCAGGGTGGTGCTGTCGATCATCCAACCCACGCGGTCCCCGATCGCGGTTGCCGCGGTGTCCGCCGCCGTCAGAACCGGGCGCTGCAACTGCTCGAACAGCGGTTGTACTTCGTAGTCCGCGAGATGGGTGGCCCAGGCCACCGCCGTTTCAGCGCCGAGGGTCACGCGATGGGCGATGCCGATGCCAGCGAAGCCGTCCAGCACGACCGGCTCGTCCGCGGCGTCGCTGAACGTGCCGTCGTCCAGCGCGCGGAACGACGCCAGCGGCTGGCCCCCGGCATCCAGCCCCAGCAGGACCAGGCGGCGCAGCAGGCGACCGGCGATGGGATGGCGCAGCAAGAAGGCGTCGAAGTCCGCCACCGGCCAGATCCGGCCCGCGCACATCGCCGCATACAGGCGGACCGACTGCGACTCGACGGTCTGCTGCAGCTCCTTCTTCGCGTTTGCCAGCGCCTTCTTGGCTGCCTTGGCCTCCTCGGCCTCCGTGGGATCGGCGGGGGTCGGGAGGGATGCGACGGGCCTGCCGTCCGGATTCTCCAGCACTAGCGCCAGGCCGGCGTCCTTGGCCGCCCTGCCGCTTGCCGCCTTCCCCCGGGCTGCCTTCCCCTGGGCCGCCTTCCCCTGGGCCGCCTTGCCAGCCGCCGCGATGCGGGCGCGGTAGGTGCGGTCGCCGATGGGCAGCTCCAGCACGCCCTCGTTGTCCAGCCCGGCGGTGGGCACCGTGCGGTCCGCCAGCTCCGCCGCCGTCCAGCCGCGGTCTTCCGCCAGCGCGTCCGCCAACTCTCCGGCATACTTGCGCGTGCCCGGCTGCTTGTGGCGCTGGGACGTCGCAAGGATCAGTTGCAGCACCCCCGGCACCGGGTTGGCGGCCACGGCGTCCAGCAGGGCGCGGCACTGGCTGGCGCGCTTGCCATGGTCGCGCAGGTAACGCTTCACCATCGCCACCGCCTCCGCCGGCGGTGCGAACCGGGCCAGCGCCAGCAGCCCCTGATGCGCCAGCGCATTGCCCAGGTACTTCCCGAGCTTCTCCCGCCGCAGCTCGGCGAAGGCTTCCGCCTCGGTATAGTTCTTGTTCCAGCGCAGGTAGCTCTGGTGGCGGCCGGGCGCGTTGGCGGCGGCGTAGGCGTTCGCGGCCTCCAGGCTGGCCTTGCGGGTGTCGAACCCGATGAAGGCGGCCAGCACCGACCGGCCCAGCCGCCCGGCATCGCCGCAGTCCAGTCGGTCCAGCGCCATGTGCAGCAGCGGGTCGCCGCCGGGCTGCTTCAGCTTGTGGGCGCGGGCGAACCACCACTGCACGACCCGCGCCGGCACCTCCCGCCCGTCGGCCCAGTGCAGCACCGGCAGGGCGGAGGCGTCGAACAGGTCGCTGTAATCCGCCTTGGCCTTCGGCAGCCCGGCCTCCGCCTCGGCCAGCAGCCGGTCCTCGGAGAACTCGGCGCTGATGTCGTCGCCGCAGGCCGCCAGCGCCGCGAGCAGAGCGGCCTTGGCGGCGATGGCCTTCTCCGCCTTCAGCGCGGCGCGCAGGGCGGGGACGGCGGCGGGATCGCGGCGCTCCGCCATCCAGCGGGCGCCGCCAATGCGCCGGGCCTGGTCGCCGCTCTGCAGCATGGTGGCGATGATCGGCGTCAGGTCCCCGGCGTCGCGCAGCAGCGTGCGGGCCTGGTTGCGCGCCAGCGGGTTGCCGGTGGCAGCGCGGTCGATCA
>CAXTCI010000096.1:0-19310 GCA_964242325.1 uncultured Acetobacteraceae bacterium | reverse complement strand
CACCCTCTCCGCCAATCTCCCCTGGCACACCCATTGCACATTCCTGCGTCAAGCAGCCCGGCCCGCCCCAGCCCGGGGCGCGTCCCGGACGGGACCTGCACATATCCGCAGCAAAAGGTCGTGCAATTGTCTTATCTTGCGCCAAGCGAGTTCGTCGTAAAAATGGTGGACGCCGGGGAGTCCAAAGTGTTCATGTCCACCCGGGACACCCTGATCCGCGGCTACATGGCCGGGGCGATCCTGGCAATCGCCGCCGTGTTTGCCGTCACCGTGGCGCAGCAGACGGGCTACCCGATCATCGGCGCCATCCTGTTCCCGGTCGGGTTCTGCATGCTGTACCTGCTGGGTTTCGACCTGCTGACCGGCGTGTTCGTGCTGTCGCCCTTGGCGCTCATCGACCGGCGGCCCGGCGTTACCCTGGGCGGCGTGCTGCGGAACTGGGGGCTGGTGTTCGTCGGCAACTTCCTCGGCGCGCTCACGGTCGCGGTGATGATGTCCATCGTCTTCACCTTCGGCTTCCAAACCGAGCCGAACGCGGTCGGCAAGGTCATCGCCGGCATCGGCGAGGCGAGGACCCTGGGCTACAAGCATTACGGCGCCGCGGGGATGCTGACCTTGTTCATTCGCGGGATGCTGTGCAACTGGATGGTCAGCACCGGCGTGGTCGGGGCGATGATCTCCAACTCCGTCAGCGGCAAGGTCATCGCCATGTGGATGCCGATCATGGTGTTCTTCGGCATGACGTTCGAGCACTCCGTGGTCAACATGTTCCTGTTCCCCTCGGCGCTGCTGATGGGGGGCAAGTTCTCGGTGGCGGACTACATCATCTGGAACGAGATCCCGACGGTGGTGGGCAACCTGATCGGCGGGATCGCCTTCACCGGGCTGACGCTCTATGCGACGCATGTGCGGACGGCGCCGCGTCGCGACGTGGCCGCGCGCGGCGGGATGGGCATGGCTACTCCGGCGGAGTAGGCGGGGCGGTCTGGCGCAGTCTCGTTCAAGAAAGGACAGGCTGGCTCGGCGACGCGCGATCGAGGGTGCGGAGGAGGGATCAGCCGATGCCCACGATCCGCTCCATAAGCCGTTTCTTGCTCCCGTGCCGACCGCGCAACTCCTCCAAGCGCCGGGCAAAGGCGATGATTCCGCCCTGCTCCTGCGCCAGCACCTGCAAGTCCGTCAGCAGCACCGTCGCCCGGTCATAGCCGCTGGCGTTCCGCCGCTCGATCTCCCGTTCGATCTCAGCCCATACCGACTCGCCCCGCTTCGCCAAGGTATCCAGCCGGACCCGCCTGGCCCGTTCGGCTTCCTTGGCCCGGCGCTCCGCCGCAGCCCGGGCTGCCGCCTGCTCCTTCTCCTCCCGTTCCCCGCGTATCTCCTCGGCACGGGCCTCCAGGTCCGCCACCGTCCGCGGCTCGAACGCCGCAGCCGCCGGCCTGCCATCT
The DNA here is from genome assembly GCA_964242325.1 of uncultured Acetobacteraceae bacterium. Classification (GTDB taxonomy): domain Bacteria; phylum Pseudomonadota; class Alphaproteobacteria; order Acetobacterales; family Acetobacteraceae; genus DASWOJ01. The sequence continues at coordinate 17,865 of CAXTCI010000096.1, read as the reverse complement.
GCCAGCATGGCCCGCAGCCCCGCTTGCAGCTCCGCCGCCACCATCTGATCGCCGCCCAGGACGCGCAGCAGAAGCGCAGACCGTTCCGCCTCCGTCAGCTTGGCGACGTAGCGCCTGCCGGCATCCGGCGGTGGGGCGGCGCCGGCGGGCATGGCCTGGCGCTCGGCGGCGGCCTGCATCAAGTCGGCGTCAATCTCGAAAAACCGGCCGAACGCCAACATCGCATCGTCCAGCGGCCCCAACCCCGGCAGCGGCTCCGGGTCCTCCGCCTCGAACGTGCCGATGTTCACGCCTAGCAGCCACACCAGGTAATACAGCCGCATATCGCCGCCCAGCAGCGCATCACGCAGCGGCGCCAGGGACTGCAGGACGGCGCCGTCCTCATACCAGTCCTCGTCCCATTCGTCGTTGCCCCCGCCCTCGTCATTGTCGCTCTGGATGTCGAGCACGACGTTCGTGCCGGCCCCGTGCAGCCTGGCTGCGCCCTCCTCGCCGAGGCAGCGTTCCAGCAATGCGCGATCCAGCAGCCGGGCCGGCAGGCGGATCATCAGGCGGTGGGTGCCCCAGTTGGCCCAGTACAGGTGCAGGTCGAAGCAGCGCTCCATCAGCTTGACCGGATCGCCCTTGAAGTTGCCCCACTGGTAGGTGTTGGTGAGGCTCCTGGACGTGATCACCGCACGCGAGGATAGCGAGCGCAGATACTTGCGGTCGGTGTCCGTGAGCGGACGGTCAACCGCCTGGAACTCGTAGTACTGGAACTCGCTCATTTCTCAGCCCGTGCGCTATGAGGCCGCCCCGTTCGCCGCGGGCCCACCCGATCCCGCCAGCAACGCGGTCCAGTCTGCCGCGGTTCGCAGGGCGCCCGCCTACCAGGGCCGGAACACGTCGTCCGTGGCGACCGCCTGCAATGCAGCCGCCAGCGGCAGCCCCCGGTGCAGCGGCCACCACTGCCCGGTGTGCCGCATCCAGTGGACGTCGAAGCTGTCCCGCCCCATGCGGTCCACCCGTGCGAAGGGGATGTCGAACTCCTGCCCCAAGTTCTCCGCGAACCCCGACCGGTAACGCCGCATGAAGCGGTAGCGTCCACCGGCATAGGCGCCGGTGATGTCAACCAGGTAGTTGAACGCAGTCGGGGCGATCTCCGCCGGCACATGGGCTGGCCTCAGCACATCCCGCATCAGCGCCTCACACGCCGCAATGATGGCCCGGCGCTCCGCGGCATCCGGCAGGACCGGGCGAGGCGGCTTCGGCGCCCAAACCTACTGCCCCCGCGCCACGGCCGTTACACCGCCACCGGCGTCCCGAGATACTGGCCCATAACCTCCGCCGGCGCCCCGTCCGCCACGATCCGCCCCTGGTCCAGCCACATCACCCGCGTGCTCCAATCCTCGATGACGTTCGCCGCGTGCGACGACAGCACCAGGATGTCCGCACCGCGCACCATGTCCTCCAGCCGCTCCCGCGCCTTGTCCATGAACGCCGCATCGCCGGCCAGGAACCATTCGTCCATCAGCAGCACCTCCGGCCGGATGGCGGTGGCCAGCGCAAAGCCCAGCCGGATCACCATGCCGCTGCTATAGAACCGCACCGGCAGGTCCAGGAACTCGCCCAGCTCGGCGAACTCCTGCACGTCCTCCTCCAGCCGCCGGATCGCCGGGCGCGACATGCCGTTATACAGGCCGCGCAACGCGATGTTCTCCCGTCCCGTCAGCTCCGGGTTCATCCCCAGGTTCGGGTCCAGCAGCGCCCCGATGCTGCCGGACACATGGACGCGGCCCACCACCGGCTCGTAGATGCCGGCCAGCGTCCGCAGCAGCGTCGTCTTGCCCGCCCCGTTGCCGCCGACCAGGCCCAAACGGTCGCCGGAGCGCAGGGTAAACGACACGTCGCGCAACGCCTGCACTACGACTCGGTGCTTGGCGTCCTCCTGCAGGCGGCCGGATGCCGCGGCGAACACCGTGCGCTTCAGGCTGCGGCTGTTCGCATGGTAGATCGGGAAGCTGACGTGCACGCCCTCGATGCGGACCAGTGCCATGCGCGCTACACCCAGAACGCCAGGCGCGAGCGCACCCGTGCGAACCCCAGCCACGCCACCCCGCACAGCAGGGCGCTGAATCCCAGCGCCGACGCCCAAACATGCCACTCCGCCAGGTGGCCCAGCAGCGGCGCGCGCACGATCTCCAGCAAGGTGTAGAACGGGTTCCACGGCAGCCATGCGGCGCTGGACCCTTTCAGCATCTCCGGCCGCCAGATGATCGGGCTGACGAAGAAGGCGATCTGCATCACGCTGCCGACGATGGGCGGAATGTCGCGGAACCGCGCGCAGAACGCGCCTAGCAGCACGCAGCAGGCCAGCCCGTCCAGCAGCCACAGGGCAAGCCCCGGCACGACCGCCGCCGCGGCGGCGCCAGGCCACACGTCGAAGATGGCATAGACCAGCAGGATCACCACGACGTTGTGCCCCAGCACCAGCACGTTCCGCACGATCACCCGCAGCGCATACAGGGTGAACGGCAGCCGGACCGAGCGGATCATGCCCTCCGCCTGCTGGAAGCAGGTGCAGGCCTCCGTCACCAGCGCGGACAGGAACCCCCACAGCACCAGCGACAGCGCCAGGAACGGCAGGTAGTCGTGCAGGTCCATCTTGAACAGGGTGGAGTAGAGCACCCCCAACGCCGCCACCATAACGCCGGTGGACAACGTCAGCCAGAACGGCCCCAGCACCGATCCGCGGTAGCGCAGCCGGATGTCGAACCACCCCAGCGTAACCGCCAGCCGCCACAGCCGCAGCCCGGCGCCCACGTCCAGCAGCGCCAACCGCTGCCGCGCCGAGTGGGACGGGTCCGATTGCAGGACCAGGTCGGCCGGCGCGGCCGGGACAGGGAGGGGCAGGGATACGTTCATTCTGCGCGGCCCGTTACCGGATCGCCTGCCCGTCGGCAACCGCGGCGTGCCACCGATGTGTGCGACAACGCCGCCACGGCTCCAAGCCGAAGTTGCCAAGTATTGCACGAAGCCTTGCCATCGCACGAAGCCTAGGTTAACGCGGATGACGCGGGTTCCATCACGCCCGCTTGAGCAACGGCATGCAAGCCGTTGAAACCGTGCGACAGCCCTGCGCCGTCGTGCCCTACGGCTGCCCTGTGGTTGTGCCACGACGGAGACTGCTTCATGCGTCCCACCACCTCCCAGCTTCGAGTGATCGGCAGCGTGACCGCAGTCGCCCTGCTGTCCGCCTGCGCTTCCACGCCGCAATACAGTTCGCAGCAGGAAAGCCGGTCCTACCTCAGCCGCGCCGGCCGCACCTATACGCCGCCGGGTTCAGCGGATGACCCCTGGGGTCCCTACATCAGCGAGGCCGCCAAGAAGTATGACGTGCCGGAGCGTTGGATCCGTGAGGTGATGCGCCAAGAATCGGGCGGCCACCTGTATGGCCGCAGCGGCACCCTGGTCACATCAGGCGCCGGCGCCATGGGCCTGATGCAGGTGATGCCCGGCACCTATGACGAGCTGCGTGCCCGGTATTCCGAGTTGGGCGACGATCCCTACGATCCGCACAACAACATCTTGGCCGGCACCGCCTACATCCGGGAGATGTATGACATCTATGGCTCGCCGGGGTTCCTGGCGGCCTACAACGCGGGTCCGGGACGCCTGGACGACTACCTGACCCGCAGCCGCATCCTGCCGGTTGAGACGCGCCGCTACGTCGCCAGCATCGGGCCGAGGCTGGGCGGCGACTCGCCGAACCGCCCGTCTCCGGGTGAGCAGTATGCGATGAATTCCGTGCCGCTCGCGATCCCGGACGGCTCGCGTTATGGCAACGTGTCGGCGCCGATCCGCGCCTCGGTCCCAGCCTACTCGGCAGCGGTCGCCGCGGTGCTCAACCCGGCGTCGGCCGAGCCGGTGCAGGCGGCCAGCAACGGATATGTGCCGGGCGGGCCGATTCGCCTCAGCCCGCAGCCTGAGGCCGCGCCGGCCCAGGTGTTCGCAGCGGCTGAACCGATCCGCCTGCAGCCGCAGGCCGCTTCCGACCCCGCCAGCTTCGCGCCGGCCGAGCCGATCCGCCTCGGCCCGCAGCCCGACGTGGACCCGGCCTCTCTCGCTCCGGCCGAGCCGATCCGTCTGCGTCCGCAGCCGGTGCAGGTTGCCGCGGTCGAGGAACTGCCGCAGCCGCCTATGCCGTTGCAGGCACAGTCCTCTTACGTGCCGCCGGCCGCCCCGCGCCAGGCATACCAGGCCGCCCGCCTGCCGGAGCCGCCGGCCCCGGCGCTTCGGCCGGTGCAAGTCGCGCAAGCGTCGCGGTCGCAGATGGTGGTGCCGCCGGAGCCGCCGCGTCAGTATGCCGCGGTGCAGATGCCCTTCGGCCCGGCACCCCGCCCGTTGGGCTTCAGCCTGATCTCGCACGCCAGCGCCGAGCCGATCATGCCCCGCCATACCGGGCCGCTCACCTCCGTCGCCGGCAACTGGGCCGTCCAGGTCGGCGCCTTCGCCAACGAGGGCATGGCATCCGCCGCCACCCAGTCCGCCCGTGGACAAGCCCGGGAGGTGCTGGCCTATGCCCACACCGTCGTCGCCGGGGTGCGCCAGCCCGGCGGCGTGCTGTATCGTGCCAGGCTGACCGGCCTGTCCCACGACGCCGCCGCGCAAGCCTGCGAGCGTCTGCAGCGCAGCCGCACGAAGTGCATGGTCGTGTCGCCAGACGCGCAATCTTAGTACGTCGCCGGATGCGCAATCGTAGGGCGTCGCCGGACGCGCGGTCCTAACTGGACAGGCCGATGTGAACGGGGGGCGGGCAGCGATGTCCGCCCCCTTTGCTTGCCGGCAGTCGGGCAGCGGGTCATGATCCCCACAAAACGGGGAACCAAGCATTGGCAAAATACGTCTGTCTTCTCCCTCTCCCTTCGGGAGAGGGCCGGGGTGAGGGGGTCTCGAAGCATCGTCCCTGGCCCAATCAAGGTCTGTCCAGGCAGCACCCGTTGTCCCCCAACGCCCAGCCAGGACCCCCTCACCCCAACCCTCTCCCGAAGGGAGAGGAAACCACGGCACTCCTATCTTGAGCCGCTTCTCCTCCCTGGACAGCCTGCTCCGCCCCAACAGCGTCGCCGTGCTGGGCGCGAGCAATGACCCCACCCGAATCGGCGGGCGCCCCATCGCCTACATGCTCGATCAGGGCTTCGCTGGCGCCATCCTGCCCGTGAACCCCAACCGGCCGGAGATCCAAGGCCTCACCGCCTACGCCAGCGTCGCCGACCTGCCGACCGTGCCCGACACCGCCATCGTCGCCGTCCCAGCCGAACTGGCCGTGCAGGCCGTGGACGACCTGGGCGCCCGCGGGGTCCGCAGCGCCATCGTCTTCACCGCCGGCTTCGCCGAGATGAACGAAGCCGGCGCCACCCAGCAATCCCGCATGATGGACGCCGCCTGCCGCCACGGCATGCGCCTGGTCGGCCCCAACTGCCTCGGCCTGTTCAACGCCCGCATCGGCTTCTACCCGATCTTCTCCTCCTCGTTCGAGAACGGCTGGCCCAAGCCCGGCCGCATCGGCATCGCCAGCCAAAGCGGCGCCTACGGCACCCACGTCTTCGCCACTGCCCGCAACCGCGGCATCGGCACGCCCATCTGCGTCACCACGGGGAACGAGGGCGACGTCACCATCGGCGACGTGATCGGCTGGCTGACCGAGGACCCCGAAACCGACGTGATCGCCGCCTACGCCGAGGGCATCCGCGAATCCGGCAGCTTCCTGGACGCCCTCGCCGCCGCCCGCGCCGCGCGCAAGCCGGTCGTGATGATGAAGGTCGGCACCTCGGCGGTCGGCGCCCACGCCGCGCGAAGCCACACCGCCAGCATCGCCGGCGACGATGCGGTAACCGACGCCGTGCTGCAGGAGTTCGGCGTCGTCCGCGCCCGCACCACCGAGGAAATGCTGGACATCGCCACCACCGCCACCCGGCGCATCTATCCCGTCCGCAACACGCTGGGCGTCATCACCATCAGCGGCGGCGCCGGGGTGCTGATCTCCGATGCCGCCGAGAAGCTGGGCCTGCCGTTGCCGGAGATGCCTGCCGACGCCCAGGCCCGCCTCAAGGCCCTGCTGCCCTTCGCCGCGCCGCGCAACCCCGTGGACTGCACGGCACAGGCGTTCAACGACATGAGCCTGGTCGGCAAATTCACCGACAGCATGATCGAGGACGGCGGCTACACCTCGCTGCTCGGGTTCTTCACCCAGGTCGGCGGCGCCGACAGCATGGCCCCCCGGCTACGCGAGCAGCTCCGCGCCAGCATGGCCCGGCACCCGGACCGCCTATGGGTCCTGTCCGTTGTCGCCCCGCCCAGCCGCATCGCCGAATATGAGGGCGACGGCTTCACGGTGTTCGAGGACCCCACCCGCGCAGTGGTGGCGATCCATGCGATGGGCCGGTTCGGCGACGCCTTCGCGGCGGCACCGGGACAGCCGCCGCCAACGGTGCCGCCCATCGCGCTGCCGTTGACCTCGCCAAACGAGGCCGGGGCGAAGCGGCTGTTGTCGCAGGCCGGCATCCCCGCTGCGCCGGAAGCCGCCTGCTCCACATCGGACGAGGCCGTAGCTGCCGCCGAACGCTTCGGCTACCCGGTCGTGCTGAAAATCCTGTCACCGGACATCGTGCATAAGTCCGATATCGGCGGCGTCATCGTCGGCGTGCAGGGTGCCGCGGCGGTGCGGGCGGGCTTCGCAACCCTGCTGGACCGTGCCACCGCCGCGGCGCCGGACGCCCATATCGAGGGCATCCTGGTCGCCAAGCAGCTCCGCGGCGGGGTCGAGTGCATCATGGGCATCACCCAGGACCCGGTATTCGGCCCGGTGGCGATGTTCGGCCTGGGCGGCATCTTCGTCGAGGTGCTGCGGGACGTGGCGTTGCACCGCTGTCCCTTCGGCGTGGACGTGGCGGAACGGATGATCCGCTCCATACGTGCCGCCCCGATCCTGCTGGGGGTTCGCGGCCGTCCGCCGGCCGACATAACGGCCTTGGCGGCGATGCTGGCGCGGCTGTCGGTGTTCGCGGTGCAGGCGGGTCCGCGCCTGCGTGCAGTGGACCTGAACCCGGTCTTCGCGATGCCCGAGGGCGGCGGCGCCTATGCCGCCGATGCCGTGATCGAGCTGGGGGACGCACCATGCTGACCGAGCACCGCGATGGCCAAACGGCGGTATTGACGCTGAACTACCCCGAGCGGCGCAACGCCCTGGCCATCCCGATGCGCCGCGCCCTGGTCGAGGCCTTGGAGCGCATCGAGGCCGACCCCACTCTGCGCGCCATCGTCATCACCGGCGCCGGCGGCACCTTCTGCGCCGGCGGCGACATCAGCGGCATGGACGTTGCCGACCTGGCAGCCGGACGTGAACGGTTCCGCCTGACGCACCAACTCGTCCGACTTCTGGTGAAGGGCAGCAAGCCCGTCGTCGCAGCGGTCGAGGGCTGGTGCGTTGGCGCCGGGCTGTCCCTCGCCACATGCTGCGACACCATAATGGCGGCACGTGATGCCCGTTTCGCCGCAGGGTTCGGCAAAATAGGGCTGATTGCCGACCTCGGCCTGCTGCACACCCTCCCAGCACGTATCGGCCAAGGCCGGGCGCGGCAGGTATTCCTATACGGCGACCCGATGGATGCCAGCCGCGCGGAACAGATCGGCCTGGTGGATGAACTCGTGGAACCCGGCAACGCCTTGAGCGCAGCAGTTACCCGTGCCCAACGCTTCGCGGAAGCGGCTTCGTTGCCAGTTGCCCTAACCCGGCAGTGGTTGGCTGCCGGGCTGGATGCGGCGTTGGATTGGGAGCGGGAAGCACAGTCTGCACTATTTCTGACCGCCGACCATGCCGAAGGAAAGGCCGCATTCCTGGAGAAGCGGCCGGCGCGTTTCAGCGGAGTTTGATGCTACCTGGAGACGTTGGGCGTTACGATCTCATCGCTAGGCGTCGTTCCGATTGTCGCCGAACCAGTACGCCCACTGCCACTGAACGCGCCACTGGGTATGGCACTGAATGGCGCCCCGACATCGGCACTGGACGAGACGCCGGCACGGTCAATCGGCTCGACGTTGTTATCAACGTTGCCCGGTATCGGCGCATCGGTCCAAACCTTCTCGCTTTGGCCGTGCCCCTGTGCCTGAGGTTGTCCCTGAGCCTGGCCCGGCCGTTGTCCCTGGGCCAGAACGGGCGTCGCAAGCAAAGTGGCGGCAAGAATAATGGCGCGCATGGCAGTTAATTCCTATTTCACCGGCAACGCAGGACCCCGGCAACTGGTTGCCTACCCTCTCTCTCCAAGAGAGGGCCGGGGTGAGGGAGGCGTCCAGGGCTGACCATCCGGCTCCAACTCGCCCGCTCCCCAGCCAAAACCCCGTCACCCCAACCCTCCCGCCGAAGGGAGAAAGGGCCAAGCTACACGCCTGCCGACACCAGCTGCCATCCGCTCCGACCGTTTCTTGGTAAGCGGTAGGGCGTATAAGCGAAGCGCCATACGCCGCCCCACGGCATCGCGTCGTGGCTGAAGACGCTAAAAGTTATAGGTCGAACCGGTGTTCACGCCGCTGCTCAGCCGGTTCAACCCGCGGGAAACCCTGCACCGGATGGACGTGGCGGGGTTAAGGTAGATTGTGGCGAGAGTTGTGCTGGTGCTTGTCAGCCGCTGATCACGGCCGGCGCAGGGCAAAAAAGCGTCAGCGCCTCCCGCCACGGGCCGGCACTACATAGTGGCAGGAGGCGCTGACGTTTTCCCGCCCTAAGACCTGTCTGGAACCGCGATCCGATAAAGCACGTGCCGAGACAAGGCATGGTCCGCCGAAACGCTGGGATGCTCGAAGTCCCCGGCAAGGTCGCGGAACATCCCAACTCGCTCCATCACCCGGCGCGAGGGAAGATTGCCCTCCGCCGTAAAAGCGACGACCTCCGCCAAGCCAACCCGGCTGAACCCGTCCGCCAGCGCCGCACCCGCGGCCTCGGTCGCATAGCCCCGGCCCCAATACGCCCGCGCCATCCGCCATCCAATCTCGACGCACGGCGTGAAGTGCGCAGTAAAACCCGGTACTGCCAGGCCGCAAAACCCAATAAACCCAGCGCCCGGCAGGTCGATCGCCCAGAAGCCAAAGCCATTCGCCTCGAAGCTGGCCTCGATACGGTCCATCAAGGCCGCGCTTTCCGCACGATCCCGCAAGGCCGGGAAGTAGCGCATCACCTCGGGGTCCCGGTTCAGCGCGGCAAACGGCTCCAGGTCGGACGGCATCCAGCGGCGCAAGCGCAGCCGAGCCGTCTGCAGCATCACGCAAACATCGCCGCGACCGCATCCTGGTCCACCACCGCAAGGCTGGACGGCGACCATCGCGGGGTACGGTCCTTGTCCACCACCATCGCCCGTACCCCTTCCAAGAAGTCCGGATGCCGCGTCGCCTGGCGGGTCAGCGCCAACTCGGCCTGCAGGCAATCCTCCAGCGTCCGTCCGGCGCCGCGCCGCAACAACTCGAACGACCACATGACGGAACTGGGCGACGCCGCCTTCATCGCCTGGAGCGCCTCGTCCGCCCACTCCGACTCGTCATCCGCCAACGCCGCGACCACCCCGGCGACGCTGTCCGCCTCAAAGGCGCGCAGGTGAGGGGCGGCATACGGCAGCAGGGCATCCGTCGTCGGAACCGTCGCGCTGCCAAGCACCGCCACGCCCTCCTCCGCGATCTCGTCCGCCAACTCGGCCAGGGTTTCACGCGACACATAATGCGTTGCCACACCGGCCCACAGCGCGTCAGCCCCGCCCAGCCGCGCTCCGGTCAGCGCCATATACATCCCGCAACCCGGGCGCAGCCGGGGCAGGGCATAGCTGGCTCCGACGTCCGGAAACAAGCCGATGCCGGTTTCAGGCATCGCAAACATCGCCGCCTCGGTTGCTACCCTCGCCGTGCCATGAATGGACAGCCCGATCCCACCGCCCATGCAAATGCCGTCAATCAGGGACACATACGGCTTGGGAAATCGGGCGATGGCCAGGTTCATAGCGTATTCCGCGGTGAAGAACGCCTCGATGCCAGCGTGATCTCCCGCCAGCGAGAGATCGCGGACAAAGCGGATGTCGCCCCCGGCGCAAAACGCCCGGCCTCCCGCACCCTCGATGACGATGGCATGGATTGCCGGGTCATCCCGCCAATCATCCAGCGCCTGATGGACTGCCTGCACCATGCCCAGGTCCAGGGCATTCAGCGCCTTCGGCCGGTTAAGGGTAATGCGCCCAATCCGCCCCTGGCGGCGGGCGATGACGGTAGAAAGGTCTAAAAGCGTCAAGGGCCGGGTGTCCTCAAAGGTCACCCGGCCCTATAGCCGCAGTCCCGTCATCCGGCCAGAGTTCGCAGGCCTAGGGCACTACCGGCGCAGCAGGCGCGAAGCCACTTCTCCGGCCAGCCTGACCGTTCCACGCGGACGGACAACCGTCACGTTGCGCTTGGGCCGTATGGCAAAGCCAAGAACCTCTCCGGCCAGCGATATGGCGGTGATTGATCCCCGCATGTCGTGAACGGCCTGCTTACGTATTGCCAACGCCTCGGTTTCAACGGTGCCCGGCACGCTCTTAAGCGCCTTCAAGCCGCACACCCCCGCGATAACCAAGTCTACCGCCAGCAAGATCAAGCTTGCCACCAGCGGCGAGACATGCGGGACCATGAGGTTGTAGGCAACGACATGCAGCAGCACGAGCACGCCAATCGCGAACACGGCGGCGACGCCACCGTAGACCGCACGCATGGACTGCCGGCTCGCCATCTCGCGCAGGCGAAGTGCCTCCGCATTCGCAGCAACCTTGGCTAGCTCGACTGCGCGCATCGGATCAGCGCGCGATACGGCCGAGCAGGTAGCCAACGCCGGCAGCAATCAAGATCGCCGCAAGCGGTGATTCCCGCACTTGGTCAGACAGCATGTCGGCCTGGTCCGACGCCATGTCACGAGCCTGGCGAGCGTAGTCCTCCGCGGTGTTCGCGGCGTTGGAAAGCGCCGGGGTCACACGCTCGGACATAAGGTTCTGCACCTGGTCGCGAAGCTGGGAAATCTGCGCCTTGGCATCGTTCATGCTGTAATCTGACATTGAGGCCTCCGTTGATGATGGCCTGACAACGCCGAGGGTTCGGGCGGGTTGCCCGTGTGAAGTAAATGGGTCAGCCCCTTCCTTCCCCCACTCCCTCCGGAAGAGGATTGGGGTGAAGGGGGCTTTGGATGCAGAGCGGCAGACCCCTTACCTCCTTCAACACCCTTCGCTAACGATAACGCAGCACTTGGCCACCCCCTCACCCTGCTCCCCTTCCCGGAGGGAGAGGGAGCAGGGTGGTCCTTATTAGGCCGCCTGCGCCATATGGATTGCCTTCCACACCTTCTCGGGCGTCGCCGGCATATCGATCGTCTTTACCCCGGACCCGCGCAGCGCGTCCACGATGGCGTTGATCATCGCCGGCGGGCTGCCGACCGCCCCGGCCTCGCCGGCACCTTTCACGCCCAGCGGGTTGCTCAGGCAGGGCACCTCGATCAGGTCCACCTCGATGTCCGGCAGGTCCGCAGCCCGTGGCAGGGCATAATCCATGAAGCTGCCCGAAAGAAGCTGGCCGCTTTCAGGATCATATGACGTCCGCTCAAGCATCGCTTGGCCCACACCCTGCGCCACGCCGCCGTGCACCTGGCCGCGCACGATCATCGGGTTCACCGCCTTGCCCACGTCGTCGCAAACGATGTAGCGGACGACGCTGATGATGCCGGTCTCGGGGTCCACCTCGACCTCTGCCATGTGGCAACCATTGGGATAGGTGTGCTTCTCGATCTGTGCGACCTCCGCCGCGTCCAGTTGCGTCGCGTTCTGCCCGCCCGACACACGGCCGCGCTGGTGGGCAGCAAGCTCCAAAATGCCCATGCCGCGATCCGTCCCGGCCACGCTGAACCGTCCGCCGGTGAACTCGATATCGGCCACCGACGCCTCCAACGCCTCGGACGCCGCCTGCTTACCCTTCTCGATCACGCTGGCAGCGGTCACCAGAATGGCCTGACCCTCGGAATACAGGCTGCGAGCGCCGCCAGTGCCGCCACCGGTCGGAATGGAGTCGGTATCGCCCTGGCGGATGCGAACCTTGTCGCCATCAATGCCGAGCTGGTCCACAGTCAACTGCACATAGGCCGTCTCATGCCCCTGGCCCGTGCTCTGCGTGCCGACAAAAACATCCACGAAGCCGTCATCGGCAAAGCGAATCTCCGCCCGCTCGCTGGGCGCGCCGCCGGTCGCCTCAAGATAATAGGCCATGCCAATGCCGCGCTTCATCCCACGCGACTCGCTGCCGGCCCGGCGCTTCTCAAACCCGGCCCAATCCATCTTCTGCAGCGCCGCGTCCAGCACCTTGCCGAAATCGCCGCTGTCATAGGTCTGCTTCATCGCCGTCACGTACGGCATGGCCGAGGGCAGCACCATGTTGCGGCGCCGCAGCTCCACCCGATCAATGCCAGCCTCGAATGCGGCGGTGTCAATCAGCCGCTCGACGACGTAGTTGCTCTCCGGCCGCCCGGCGCCACGGTAGGCGTCCACCGGCACAGTGTTGGTGAACACGCCGACCACGTTGGCGTAGATCGCCTGGAAGCCATACACGCTCGCCAGCACCTTGGTGCCGGCCATCGTCGGGATCATCGGCGCGTAGTTGGACAAGTAAGCGCCCATATTGGCGACGTTGCGTATCCGCATGGCCAGGAACTTGCCGTCGCCGTCCAGCGCGATCTCACCCTGCATGATGTTGTCGCGGCCATGCGTGTCCGACAGGAACGCCTCACTGCGCTCGCTGGCCCACTTCACCGGGCGCCCGACCTTGCGGGCGGCGTAGCAGGTCAGCGCGTGCTCGGCATACAGGAACAGCTTCATGCCGAAGCCGCCGCCGACATCGGGGGTCACGACGCGGAAACGCTCCGCCGGCACGTCGAACACGGCGGTGGCAAGCATCTCCTTGATGCTCCAGCCGCCCTGGGTGTTGGTGTGCAGGGTCCAGCGCTCGCTGGCCGGGTCATACTCGGCGACGGCGGCGCGGGCCTCCATGCTGGCAACCACGACGCGGTTGTTCACGACCGTCAAGCGGGTAACCCGCGCGGCCTGGCCGAACAACTCATCGGTGCGGGCCTTGTCACCGGTTTCCCAATCGAAGCACCGGTTGCTCGGCACCCCATCCCAAACCTGCGGCTGGCCGTCGTCCATTGCGGCGCCCAGGTCGGTGACGCTCGGCAGCAGGTCATAGTCCACCATCACCGCCTCCAGCGCATCGCGCCCGGCCTGATGGGTTTCGGCGACGATAAAGGCGACCGGGTCGCCAACGTGGCGCACCTGCTTGATCGCGAGCACAGGATGCGGCACGTCCGCACGCTTGCTGCCATCGCGGTTCTTGAGCGGGATGGCGCAGGGCAGGCCGCCGATGCCGTCCGCCTCCAGGTCAGCCCCAGTGATGACGGCGAGCACGCCAGGCAACGCCTTGGCCGCCGAGGTATCAATCGACAGGATGTGCGCCGCAGCATGTGGGCTGCGCAGCACGACGCCGAAAACTTCGCCCGGCAGGGAAATATCATCGGTGTAACGGCCGTCGCCGATCAGCAGGCGAGGGTCCTCAACGCGGCGGACGGGCTGGGCCATACCGAACTTTGTCATGCGGGAGTTTCCTTCATTGTGGAGCTGTTGCGCCTACACTTACGGCGTCAGTCAAAAAGGAAAAGGGGGGTAAGCGCCATCACTCCCTCTCCCTCCAAAAGAGGGTTGGGGTGAGGAGGCGGGCAAGCACGATCCCGTCCTGTAAGCAACCTGCTCCTGCCGCTCACTTGGTACCCCGTTCCGCTGCCAAGACTTCCTCACCCCAGCCCTCTCGCGGAGGGGGAGGGAGCAGAAGCAGGCGCGTCAGCCGACACGCTCCGGCACCCGTGCGGGCGGCGTCGGCACGGCGGTCGTTGGGCCGCCATGCCCCTCGTCCCCGCCCCTGCCGCCGAACCGCGCCTTCACCTTCTCGCGCATTGTCTGGAACACGACATACAGCATCGGGATCAGGAAGATGCCGATCGTGCTCGCGCCCAGCATCCCCGCGAACACCGGCGTCCCCACCGCCCGCCGGCTGACCTGCGCCGCGCCGTTCGCCGTCACCAGCGGCACCAGGCCCAGGATGAACGCAATGCTGGTCATCATCACCGCGCGGAACCGGGTCTGCGCCCCCAGCCGTGCCGCCTCCTTGATGCTCTTGCCGGACTCGCGCTGGTCCTTGGCGAACTCCACGATCAGGATGCCGTTCTTCGCCGCCAGCGCAATCAGCACCACCAGCCCGATCTGCGCATACAAGTCCAGCGCCAGCCCGGTAACCTGCATCCCGATAAAGGCCGTCAGGATGCCCACGCTGACCGACAGCAGCACCGGCACCGGAATCACCCAGCTTTCATACAGCGCCACCAGGAACAGGTAGGCGAACAGGATCGCCAGCCCGAGTATCTTGCCGGTCTGCCCCGCGGCGGTCTTCTCCTGGTAGGCCGTTCCCGTCCACTCGAAGCTGTAGGCCAGCGGCAGCGTGCGGTCGCTGATCCCCTCCATCGCCGCCAACGCCTCGCCGGACGAAACGCCCGGCTTCGGCGTGCCCTGCACGGTGATCGAGCGGTAGTTGTTGTAGCGGCTGATGGTCTGCGGTCCCAGCACGATCCGCGCGTCCGCAATCGAGCGCAGCGGCACCATCGTGCCCTGCCTGTTGCGGACATAGATGCGCCAGATCGCCGGGATATCGGTCCGGTCCACCGCGTCGCCCTGGATGTTCACCTGCCAGGTGCGTCCAAACAAGTTGAAGTCGTTGACATAAATTCCGCCCAACGTCGCCTGCAACGCGGTGAACACGTCGCTGATCGACAGCCCCAGCGCCTGCGCCTTTTCCCGGTCGATGTCGAGGTAGATCGACGGCGTCGAGGCGCTGAAGGTGCTGAACACCCGGGCCAGCTTCGGATCGGCGTTGGCGCTGGCCAGCAGGCCGTTCAACACGCTGCCCATCTCGGCGGGATCGCGCCCTTCCAGGTTCTGCAACTGATATTCGAAGCCGCCGCCGGTGCTCAACCCGATGATCGGCGGCAGGTTGAACGGGAAGGCAATGGCCGAGCGTATGCCGCCCAGCCCCTGCGCCATGCGCCCGATCAGCGCCTGCACCTTGTCCGACGCCGCCTTGCGGTCGGCGAACGGCTTCATCCGCATCACCAGGAACGCCGAGTTGGACTGGTTGCCGGCGTCCAGCAGCGAGAAGCCGACGATCGCCAGCACGTTCTGGATCTGCGGGATGCCCTTGGCGATGGCCTCGACGCGGGTGACCACCTCCCGCGTGCGGGTGACGCTGGCGCCATCCGGCAACTGGACCGCGACGAAGAATGCACCCTGGTCCTCCTCCGGCAAGAACCCGGTCGGCGTGCGCAGCGTCAGGCCGTAGATGCCGCCGAAGCACGCCACGACCAGCACCACCGCCAGCACGCCCACCCGCAGCAGCCGGCCAACGACGTTCGCATAGCCGTCCCGCACGTTGTCGATGCGCCGCCCGATCCACCCCATGATCCCGCGCCGCGGCCCACCGTGCCGCAGGAACACCCCGCACAACGCCGGCGACAGCGTGAGCGCGTTGGTCGCCGAGATCAGCATGGCGACGCTGATCGTCACCGCGAACTGCCGGAACAGGGTACCGGAGATGCCAGGGATGAACCCGATCGGCACGAACACCGACAGCAGCACCAGGGTGATGGCGATGATCGGCGCCGTGATCTGCTCCATCGCCTTCTTCGTCGCCTGGCGCGGCGTCAGCTCCGGCTCCTCCTCCATCACGCGCTCGACGTTCTCGACCACCACGATGGCGTCGTCCACGACGATGCCGATGGCGAGCACGAGCGCCAGCAGCGACACGGTGTTGGCCGAGTATCCCAGCGCCAGCAGCACGGCGAAGGTGCCGATCAGGCTGACCGGGACCGCGATGATCGGGATCAGCGTCGCGCGCAGGTTGCCGAGGAAGATGAACACCACGATCGCCACCAGCACGAACGCCTCGATCAGCGTGCTTTTCACCTCCTCGATGGTGTCGGCGACGAAGGTGCTGCTGTTATAGAAGACATTGCTCCGCAACCCCGGCGGGAAGCGTTTGCCCAGGTCGTCCAGTGCCGTCTGGATTCGTGCAGAGGTTTGCACCGCGTTGGCGCCGGGAGCGAGATAGATGCCCAGCGTGACCGCCGGGTCGCCGTTCAGCCGGCTTTCGCTGTCCTCCGTCGCCGCGCCGAGTTCCACCCGCGCCACGTCGCGCACCCGCAGCACCGAGCCGTCGGAGTTGGCGCGCAGGACGATATTGCCGAACTCCTCCGGCTGGGTCAGGCGGCCCTTGGTCTGCAGGTTGATCTGCAACTGGGTGTCGTCGCTAGTCGGGCGCGCGCCGACCCGGCCGACCGGCGCCTGCACGTTCTGCTGCTGGATGGCGTTGATGATGTCGCTGGGCGCCAATCCCAACTGGATCAGCCGGTTGGTGTCGAACCAGATGCGCATGGAGTAATCGAGCGCGCCGAACAGCGACGCCGACCCCACGCCTGACACCCGGCTCAGCCGGTCCAGCACGTTGATCGTGACGTAGTTGGAGATGAACAGCGGGTTCTGCTTCGCACCCTCGCTGCTGAACGCCAGGAACTCCAGGATGGCGGAGGACCGCTTCTGCACCGTCACGCCCTGGCGCTGCACCTCGGCCGGCAGGCGGCTCAACGCGGCCTGCACCCGGTTGTTGACGTTGACGGTGTTGATGTCGGGGTTGGTGCCCAGCTCGAACGACACCGTCAGCCCATAGCTGCCGTCGTTGCCCGAGTTGGACTTCATGTAGATCATGCGGTCGGCGCCGTTGACCTGCGCTTCCAGCGGCTGCGCCACCGTCGCCTCCACCACGGACGCGGAAGCGCCGGGGTAGCGGGTCGTGACCTGCACCTGCGGCGGCACGATGTCCGGGAACTGGCTGACCGGGATCACCAGCAGCGCCAGCAGCCCGGCGATGCTGGTGATGATCGCAATGACGATGGCCAGGCGCGGCCGGTCAACGAAGACGCCCGAGATCATGGGATTACGTCCTCGGTCCCTGAGGTGCCAGAGTCGGCCCGGGAGTGGCCGGGGCAGGGCTTACGACGGCGCCTGGCCGAACCCGCTGCACGCCGTCAACCACCACCATTTCGCCCTCCTTCAGCCCGGCGGAGATCACCGCCTGCTCCGGCGTGCTTTGGCCCAACTGGATGCGCCGCTGCTCCGCCTTGTTGCCGTCGCCGATCACCCAAACGTAGCTGCCCTGCTGATCCGACAGCACCGCGGCCCGCGGGATCGCCAACTGCTCCACCGGCTGCACGCCCTGCAGGACGACGGTGACGAACTCGCCGTCGGACAGTTCGCGGTCACCGGGCTGCCCGGCCTGGGAGCCCGGGCGCACCGGGTTCGGCACCCGCCCGCGGAAGATCAGGGTGTCGGTGTTGGCGGCGACGGTCGGGTCCACATAGTCCAGCGTGCCGGCCTGGTCATACTGCTTGCCGTTGGGCAGCCGCAGCCGGATCTTCACCGCGCTGAACCCGCCCTTGTCGGCATAACGGTCCCGCAGGTCCTCGGCCGCCCGAACCGACACCGGGAACAGCACATACATCGGGTCCTGGCTGGTGATGGTGGCCAGCGTGCCGGTGCTGATGCCGACGACGTTGCCCTCGGTCACCAGGGTGCGGCTGATCTTGCCGTCGATCGGCGCCTTGATCTCGGTGTAGTCCAGGTTGATCTGCGCCTGGCGGAGCTGCGCCTGTGCGCCGGCCAGCGCCGCGGCCTGGCTGCGCTGGGCCGA
>CAXTCI010000095.1:18046-19406 GCA_964242325.1 uncultured Acetobacteraceae bacterium | reverse complement strand
TGATGACGGTATAAAGCTCCTGCCCGATGCCGCCGGCGCCGACGAAGCCGATCACGGTGGCGCTGCGCACGTTGATCTCGAAGCGCAGCAGCAGGTAGCTCAGGAACCCCGGCAGCACCTGCGGCAGGATCGCCCAGCGCACGCCCTGCGCCCAGGTGCCGCCCGCGGCGCGCACGCCCTCCAGCGGCTTCATGTCCGCGTTCTCCACGATCTCCGCGAACTGTTTGCCAAGTGCGCCGACGGTGTGCAGCCCAATGGCGACGATGCCGGCCAGCGGACCGATGCCCACCGCCCAGACCAGGATCAGGGCATAGACTATGTCCGGCACCGTCCGGAACGCTTCCAGCCCGCGGCGGCACAGGATGTAGGTCAGCCGGTTGGGCGCTAGGTTGACCGCTGCCGGGAAGCACAGCGGCAGCGCCAGTACCGCCCCGCCCAAGGTCGTAAGCGCCGCCATCTGGCTAGTCTCGAACAGCAGCCATAGCCAAAGGTCCAACCGGTAGAACCAGTAGGCGATGGACCCCTCGGTCTTGGTATCCAGGAACAGCGACCCCCAGCGCAGGTCGGGGACCAGCTTGCTGAAATACTCGCCGACCCGCGGCAGCCCGGCGGCGAGGCTGGACGGGTAGGCCTCGGACACCCAGGCCGACAGGGCCAGGGCCGCCAGCAAAAGGGCGGCGGCAGCCAAACCCATGAGCAGGCTGGCCCGGCGCCGCCGCTGGTAGTCCGCTTCAAAGGACAGGGTGTTCACAGATAGGGGTTCGATCTCCCTCTCCCTCCGGGAAAGGGTTGGGGTGAGGGGGTCTTCAAGCACAATCCCTGATCCATCCGGGGCCGCATCCTAGCGGCACTGCCCTTTCCCGCTCCGCAACAGAGACCCCCTCCCCGACCCTCTCCCGGAGGGAGAGGGAGAAGGACAGCGCCTCTTATCAATTTTAACCCCGCTGCCGCCGGTTCGCCGCTTCTTCCTTGCGCAGGTCAATGAACACCTGGAAGTCCTCGTGCTTAACCTGCTGGTAACCCTTGCCGCCGCCGCGCTCGATCTGCTTGTAGATGTCCGGATAGGCCGCCGGCAGCGCCAGGTGGAAGGCCGTCATGTCGCGGCGGAACTCGTCGGGCGTATCCTTGCGCGCCACCAGGGGGCCGTTCAGGATCGGGTTGGAGGTCCACAGGATGCGGATGTCCGCCATCTTGAGCATTCCCTTGGCCACCATCTCGTGCAAGTTGCCGCGGGTATAGCCTTCCGCCGGGTCGCCGATGCCGCTGGCCCAGGTGGCGGCGCCGTCATACTGCTTCTGCAGCACGGCCACGACCGCCTGCTCATGGCCGCCGCCGAAGCCGGTGCGGCTGAAGTACTTGC
>CAXTCI010000095.1:1729-17946 GCA_964242325.1 uncultured Acetobacteraceae bacterium | reverse complement strand
TCAATGACGGGGCGTGCTGGGGTTGCGCGGGGTGGGCGTGAGACGCAGGTTGAGGGTGGGGGGTGCGGCATGAGCCGGGCGCAGCAGTTGCCGATGACGCCAGAGGAGCATCTGGCCTGGGAGGAAGGCCAGGAGCTTAAATGGGAGTTTGACGGCTTCCAGCCTATTGCGAGGGTAGGCGGCACGTTTGGGCATTCGCGCATCCAGGCCAATGTCATGCTTGCGCTCGGCAACAGCCTGCGCGACGAGAAGTGCCAGCCGTGCGGCTCCGACATGAGGGTGCCAACGGCGCCGGGACACTGGCGCCACTCGGACGCAGTTGTGACCTGCACGCCGCCGCTGCTGAATACGCGGGACCTGACCGACCCGGTCGTGGTGTTCGAGGTCCTATCGCCCAGCACGGCGGAGGATGACCGCACTGTAAAGTTGGCCGAATATCAAGCTCTGCCATCGCTGCGCCGCTACGTGATGCTGGAGCAGAACCGGGTGTTCGCAACCGTAATCACCCGGTCGGCGACGGATTGGGACCTGTTCCTTGCCGGTTCGGAAGGCATGCTGGCGATGCCGAAAATTGGGATCGAGGTGCCGGTGGCCGAGTTCTACGAGGGGTTGAACCTAGCGCAACACGGGTAATTACGAGTCATCGCCTGGCCATCCGGTCCACCCAGCCGGGATGCCGACCTGGCGGATCCATTGCATTCACCACGATGGCGGCAACGGGGTCACCTGGCTGGGATGCAGAGGCATCCCGCATCTCTGCAAGCGCAACAAGGTCACGCCGCAGGCCTGGAAGTGGCATGTACTCAGCCGAAGTAGCGGAGGGCAGGGTGGGCAAGCTCTCCTGCATCGCCAGTTCTGCCTCACCCGTCAGCAGGACAAGCTGCTTTAAGCTCGCCTCCGGGTCGTCAACGCAGCCGCTCAGATGACGGCAACCTCCGGCCGCACCGGCACTGCCCGCGCCCCGGCGTCATCATGGAACTCGTCCTCGCTCACGCCATAAACGTCCCGCACCCGCTCCGGTGTCAGCTCCGCGGGCGTGCCGTCGAACACCACGCGCCCGGCGGACAGCGCCACGATGCGGTCGCAATAATGCCGGGCAGTGTCCAGGTGATGCAGGTTGACCAGCACCGTCAGCCCGTCCTCCCGGTGGATGCGGCGCAGCATATCCATCACCACGCGGGCGTTGCGGGGATCGAGGCTGGCGATCGGCTCGTCGGCCAGCATCAGCCGCGGCTCCTGCATCAAGGCCCGGCAGATCGCCACCCGCTGCTGCTGCCCGCCGGACAGCGTCCCCGCGCGCTGCAGCGCCGTGCCGGGCAGGTCGAAGCGGTCCAGCGCCTGCAGCGCCATCGCCCGCTCGCCTGCGGTGAACAGCCCGAGTAGGCTGGCCACCTGCCCCCGGTGGTTCAGCCGGCCCATCAGCACGTTGGTCAGCACGTCCAAGCGCGGCACCAAATTGAACCCCTGGAACACCATGGCACAGGCGCAGCGCCAGTCCCGCAGCGCTTGGCCGCGCAGGGCGGTCACGTCCGTGGTGCCGAAGCGTATGGTGCCCGACGACGGCTCCTGCAGGCGGTTGATCATCCGCAGCAGGGTGCTCTTGCCTGCGCCGCTGCGGCCGATGACGCCGACCATCTGGCCGGTGGGAATGCTGAGCGTGACGCCATCCACGGCCGCCTTCGCGCCGAAGCGCCGGGTCAGGTCGCTAATTTCAAGCATCGCCGCCTCAATGTTGGGGTTCAACACCCTTAGCGTCCCGGCGCTGGGCGGGGTTGTGACGATTGCATGACAGGGTGCCCTCAGCCGTCCGGCGGCGCAAGCTCGTCCAGCAACGCCCGCAGCTTCTGGCCCAAGGCCGCCGCTGCCGCCTTCATGCCGCCGTAGTGTGCGACCAGCGCGGCGGCGCCGCTGCCCGCGGCGCCGCTCCGCGCAATGGCCACCGCCTGGCGGAACACCCGGTTCTGTATGCCCACCAGCAGCCAGACCCGACAGTAGCTCATGCCCACCGCCGGCCGGCGGTCGAGCTGGAGCTGGTTTCCCACATCAGTTCCGGCGGCCGCACCTTACCGGGGCTGAGCACCCGTCCGTCGCCGAACCTTATGTGGAGCATGAGCCGGGGCGGAGCATGAGTCAGGTCATGCCGGTCACATATCATTGTGCCGGGCCGGAAGCATTCCGTGCTGGCTTGTTCGTTATGTTGCGTTGAATATGGCGACACCTGGTGTTGGAGGCCCGAGATGGATGGCTCCCTTGATGTGATGGCTGTGCACGAGCCGGCCGGCGAGTGGCTGACCACCTGGTCGGTGTCGCCGGATGGCCGCCGGGCGCGGTTCGGCTTTGCAGACGCCGTGGGACGTCCACGCCGGCTCGACCTGCCGGTGGAGGCAGTCGGCGCCTTGCTCATGACCCTGCCGCGGGTGCTGCAGGTCGCGCTGGATCGCCTTGGCGACGGAACCGCCCGCATGGTGCAGCCGCTCGGGCTGTGGCACCTCGAACAGGGAATCGATCCGGGACAGCTGACCCTGTCCACGCCGGACGGCTTCAGCGTAGCCTTCGCGCTGGCGCCCGCTGAGCTGGCGGCGATGGCGGAAGCCGGGCAAGCGCACCGGCCCGGCACGTCGCTGTCCGCGCCGGTGCTGAACTGATGCGCGCCGTCCTCCGATGTGCCCTGCTCGGGGCCGCGCTGCTGCTACCCGGCACCGCTCCGGCTCAGGACGCTCCCAAGCCTGGGCCATTGCGCGTTTATGCCGCAGGCAGCCTGACCGCGCCGTTCAACGCTTTGCTGCAAGCCTTCGGCACCCCGCCAGGCGAAGGATCGCAGCCGACCTACGGCCCTTCTGGCGCGCTGCGGGAACGACTGGAGCGGGGCGAGGCCGCGGACCTGTTCGCCTCGGCCGACATGGGACAGCCGCGCCGCTTGGCTGCCGCCGGGCTCGGCACGCCTGTCGTGCTGTTCGCGCGCAACCGCATGTGCGCGCTGGGCCGGGCTGGGCTGGGTTTGACGCCGGCCAACCTGCTGGACCGGCTGCTGGATCCGGCGATCAAGCTAGCCACCTCCACGCCCGTGGCGGACCCGGGCGGGGACTATGCCTGGGCGGTGTTCGCTCGGGCTGAGCAGGTGCATCCCGGCGCGAAGGCTGCGCTGGAGGGCAAGGCACAGCAGCTCGTGGGCGGTCCCAGCATGGCGCCGCTGGTGTCGGGTATGGGGCCGAGCGAGGGCGTGTTCCTGTCCGGACGGGCCGACGTCATGCTGGGATATTGCAGCGGCACCGACGGGCTGAAGCGCGCGGTCCCCGACCTGGTCGCCGTGCCGCTGCCGCCGGACTTGGAGGTCGGCCCCGAGTACGGCCTGACGGTGCTGTCCGGTAATCCAAACGCTGCCCGCTTCGCCTTGTTCGTGATGTCCGAGCAGGGCCAGGCCATCCTGGCACGGCATGGGCTGATCCCGGTTACGCTCACGGCTGGCGGTGAAGGAACGCGGCCATGACGCAGCGCGGGCGCTGCATAAGCAACCTGGTCAGCCTGCAAGTGCTCGGTGCAACTGCGGTGCCGGAACCAGGCAGCCCGGCCCTTGTTCTGTCGGGGCTGGCCGGTGTCGCCGCGCTGTGGCGCTGTATTATGCTGCCCGCGGCCTGAGCCGTGGGCGCCGCCATCCCACATCCGGAGATGCCCTTTGCTTCGTAGAACCTTGCTTGCCGCCCTGCTTGCCTTTCTGTCCCCCGTCGCCGCCGGGGCAGCGGAGCCGGTTTCGGTGTTCGCCGCCGCAAGCCTGACGGACGCGATGCGCGACGTGTCGGCGGCTTGGCAGCAGGCCGGGCACGCGCCGCTGCGCCTGGTGTTCGCGGCCAGCTCGACATTGGCGAGACAGATCGAGCAGGGAGCGCCGGCCAACCTGTTTGCGTCCGCCGACCAGCAGTGGATGGACTACCTGGCGCAGCGGACGCTGATCGCCGCCGGTACGCGGTGCGATCTGCTGGCCAACCAGCTCGTGCTGATCGTGCCCAAGGACCGGGCGAGGCAGGTCGCAGTCGGCCCTGGTTTGGACCTGGCCGCGCTGCTCGGCCCGGATGGGCGGATGGCCACCGGCGACCCGGCACATGTTCCGGTCGGACTGTATGCCAAGCAGGCGCTGACTGCCCTGGGCCTGTGGTCCCAAGTGGATCCGCACCTGGCCCGGACCGAGGACGTGCGCGGCGCGCTGCTGCTGGTCGAGCGCGGCGAAGCGCCGGCAGGCATCGTCTATGCCACCGATGCCGCCGCCAGCGCCGGCGTGACCGTGGCGGGCGTCTTCCCGGAAAACACGCACGACCCGATCACTTATCCATTCGCGGTGACGCGGGACGGCGACACGCCGGAGGCCCGGGCGCTGCTGCAATTCCTGGCCGGGCCGGAGGCGCGGACAGTGTTCGAGCGGCGCGGCTTCACCGTCATCACCGCGGCTGCTCAGGCTCAACCGGCGGCCGACAAGTAACAAGCGGCGCCAGCGGGGCGCATCTTCGGACGGGATCACGGCCTTTGCCGGGACGTCCGTCTCGCTTGGGCGCCTTGTATCCTTGCACCCGGTTCCCAGAGCAGATTGCAGTCAGGTTCGACCGCGTAGCGACCGGATCTGAAGCCTACAAGCCTCTGCTTGCGAACAGAAAAACTAGACTGGTTTGCGTCCAGTTTGGACGCAAACCAGTCTAGGGAGCGTCGCGAATGCAGTTCTAGGGCCAGGGAAGGCAGGCATTCCGATGCGGCCCTATGAGATCATCCGGTCCTGCCCGATCAGTGCCAGGCCCTCGGCCACCGACACGAACTCCCCACCGCCGGACACGCGCTCCCGCCCGAAACGTGCTTCGAACAGCCGGCGCACGGCGGGCACGAAAGCGGTGCCGCCGGTCAGGAACACCCGGTCCACCCCGTCAGGCTCCAGCATCGCCATCGCCAGCGCGCGGTCCACGGCGGCGGACAACGCCGCCAGTTCTGGCGCGATCCAGCCCTCGAACGCCGTGCGCTCGATCGCCTCCTCGATGCGTAGCCCCGGGTGCTCGAAGCGCAGCACCGCCCGGTCGGCACGCGACAGCTCCGCCTTCACCGCCGAAACCGACTGGTAAAGCTGGTAGCCCAGCTCCTCCTCGATCACCTGGATCAGCCGGCGCAGCGCTTCCGGCTCGGCAGCAGTGCGTGCGACCTCGCCGATTTCGCGCAGGGTGCGGGGCGTGCGCATCAGGGACAGGCGATGCCAGCGGGACAGGCCGGTGTAGTATTCGGCTGGGACCGGCATGTCCTTGCCCATAATACGGTAGGTCCCGTTCTTGCCTAGATGCGGCGCCACCACGCGGTCAATGATGCGCGCGTCGAAGCTGTCGCCGGCCACGCCAACGCCAGTGGTGGCCAGCGGCGTCACCGGCCGGGCCGCGCCGGGGTCGAAGCGCAGCAGGGAGAAGTCGCTAGTGCCGCCGCCGAAGTCGCCGATCAGCACGGTGGCCGGAGCTGCCAGCGCGCGGGTAAAGCGGAACCCGGCGGCCTCCGGCTCGTAGGCCACGTCCACCTCGCCCAGGCCGGCCTGGCGGAAGGACTCGCGCAGCCGGGCCTCGCCCAAGGCATCGTCGGCCAGTTCGCCGGCGAAGCGGACGGGGCGACCGGCGACGATGCGGGCGCCGTCCAGCTCGCCGTTTGCAAAGCCCTGGTCCGCCAGCAAACCGCGCAGGAACAGGGCGACCAGGGCCTCCAAGGTGAAGGGACGCCCCATGACCTGGGTGCTGGAGAAGCTGCGCTGCGCCAGGTAGGTCTTCATGGACATGATCAGCCGGGTGTCCTCGGGATCGTCGAGGTAGTGCGCCACGGCATGCGGCCCGGCGGCGTGCCGCAACGCGCCGCGCTCAGCCCAGAAGCACAGCACGGTGCGGAACACCTCCAGCCCAGGCGCCCGCAGCATCCGTGCGTCACCGTTCGGCCGCAGCACGGCGACGACGCTGTTGGTGGTGCCGAAGTCTATGCCGACGACAGGCGGGCCGATGATGGTGGGCTTGGTGGTCATGGAGTGCGGGTGATGCGGACTGACGGGTGCCGGGTCAAGCCGCCCGCCGGTCCTAAACGCGGGGACCAGGTGCACGGCAGGGCTTCTGCGGCAACGCGGCACATGGTACGGCTTAGTACTCTGGTGTCATGCAAACGGCTACCTGCTATGGCCCTCTGCATCATTGCGGGGGTTAGCGACGCGGCAAGCCAGAAGCTGACTGGGCGGCGCTTGCGGCCGGGGATTGCCACGCTGCAAGCGCGGCTCACAGTGATGTGGAGACGGTCAAAGTGAACGGTGGCTGCCATCAGTAACCAACACCGAGCTGTGCCCGAACAAGTGACTGCATCACTTCGAATTTGGAGTCCTCGCCGGTGCGTACGAACCCGTTCCTCGACAGCCTGTATTTCCTCATCGGCGATACGCCCGACCACAACGCGCTCGGCCCGGCGAAATACATCCTCGTGGTCCTTTATGCCGCCCTGCTGGTCGGCGGCATCGTCATCGCCGTCCGCGTCTGGTCGCAGGACCCGGCGCAGCGGACCGGCCGCAACCTCCTGATCCTGCTGTTCCGGATGCTGATCGGCACCATGTGGCTGGAAGGGTCATTGTGGAAGCTGCCGCTGCCCGTCTCAGGTGGTTTCCAGTACTGGACCACCCAGCTCACCGAGAACTCCGCATTTGCCGTCCATGCCGCCCTGGTGCGGGACGTGTTCCTGGCGCACATCGCCCTGCTCGACCCGGCGGTCTATCTCACCGAAACCCTGCTGGGGGCCGCATTGATGCTGGGCTTCGCCGTGCGCTTGGCGGGCCTGGTCGGCATCGTCTTCACCCTCAACCTGTGGATCGGGCTGTATCACAACGACGCCGAGTGGCCGTGGGAGTATATCTTCATCATCATCACGCACGGCTTCTTCACGCTGGACCGGGTGGGGCAGGTCCTCGGGCTTGACGCCCTAGTGCGCCGGGCCGGGACGGAGGTGCTGACCGGCCCGTCGCTGCTCGGCCGCGCCTACCGCCTTGCGTCGTAGCCGGGTCCAGCGGTCAGCGCCGCGCCATGACGATGGTCGTGCAGGCACTTTCCAGCTTCGCCATCTCCCGGCTCGGCGCCATGCGGATTTGCAGGCGTCGGTCGTCGCCGCGGATCACCGGGCAGTACGGGTCGGGCTGGTCCAGCAGCCGGCGCCGCCCGGCGCAGCCGCCGTAGCAGGCGGCCTCATGCACGCATCCGGCGCAGGCGTTCGGCAAGGAGCGTGCGTCGGTGAATGGCTTGGTTCCGGTGATGTCCGCGCCCAGGCCGAGCAGCAGGTCGAGAGGCTCGCCGCCGCCGGGCCAATACACGCAGGGCTGCACCGTCGCCCGCGGCGTGACTCGCACGGTTGCCACGCCGCACCCGCCGCCTGTGGGCGCGCCCGGCGACGCTGCCGTTCCTGCTGCTCGGCTCGGTTGCGGCGCTGGCTTGGCTGGCGCCGGCGGTGGAGGGCGGCTCGGTTTGGGCGGCGCTGGGCCGCTTCCTGGGGCATGACATCGTGCCGCGGCCATTGCGGGGGGCGGCTCTGGGCGATGTCGGGACCTGGGCGGCGGCTCGGCGGCTGGCTGTGGGCGATCCTGCGCGGGCAGGCTCTGCCGGGCATCGTCAACACGCTGGTGGTGTCGCAATTGGCGGTCGTGGGGATGGCGGTGCTGGCGCTGGTGCCGTTCCCGCTGACATCCCGGCACTTCACGGGACCACTGGGGCGGCCACTGGGGCGGACGCTGCTGGTGGTGATCCGGGCGACGCCGGAATACATGGCGGCCTACGTGCTGCTGCAGCTGCTCGGCCCTCGATGCTGCCGGCGGTGATTGCCCTGGCGCTGCACAACGGCGGCATCCTGGGTTTCCTGATGGGACGGCAGGCCGACGGGATGCCGTTGCGCGCCGACGCGCCGCGGGGGGCGGACCTGTATTTTTGGGAGGTGATGCCGCGGCTATACGGGCAGTTCCTGGCCTACGTGCTGTATCGCTGGGAGATCATCGTGCGCGAAAGCGCCATCTTCGGCATCCTCGGGGTTCGCACGCTGGGCTTCCACGTGGATGCCGCCATCCAGGAGCTGCGTCTGGACGTGGCGGTGGTGCCGATCGTGGTAACGGCCGGGCTGTCCATAGGGATTGACGCGGCATCCCGCGCCCTGCGGCGGCGGCTGCGGGTCGAGGACCATCCGGTGCGCCTGTCGGCGGCGGACGCACGGATGGCTGCGCCGGCCGAACCCGCCTGCGTGTAGCGGGCGGACTACCCGTCCGTTGCGCGGGGGTGGACGGCGCCGGTCCCCGCCGGCACCGCACTGCTCGCACCGAGCCGGAACGCCTCCGCCACGGTGCCAATCGCCCGCAGCGCCGTTAGCGAGCCGCCAGCCTCGCCCTTCTCGAAGTCGTCGCCCGCTTCCTGTCCCATCGTGTTCGTGACGTGGGCGATGCAGATGATGGGCAGGCAGCGGGCGGCAGCGAGGGCATACAGGGCGGCAGCCTCCATCTCGACGGCCAGGGCGCCGCAGGTGCGGGCGTAGGCGATGGCGGCTTCGGTCTCCCGGTAGGGCGCGTCGGTCGTCCAGGTCGCACCACGATGCACCGCCGTGCCGTCCCGGAGTGGGAAGGCGGCCCGTAGCGCCGCCTCTGCCCGGTCGAGCAGCGCAGGGTCTGGCGCGGCCATGACCGGTCCCGGAGGCATGTAATGGCTGCTGGTGCCCTCGTCCCGCAACGCCCGGTCAATCAGCACGAGGTAGGGCGGAGCGCCCAGGTCAGCGATGCGCCCCGCCGAGGTGATGCTGACCAGGAACCGGCAGCCGGAGGCGAATAGCTGCTCGGCCACCAGCACGGCGAACGGCGCGCCCACGGCGCAGCCGACTACCCCGGCAACCGTGCCGTCCGGCAGCGTGAACTCGACGAGGTCGGTGTGGTAGCAGGCCCAGCCGGGACTGGGGCGCCCCTGTCCCGTGCGGCGCAGGTAGCGCACCAAGTCTCCGTCGGGATCCAGCACGCAGACCGTGGGCACATCTTGGTTCGGCAGGCCCTTCTGGCGCCGTGCCTCCCGCAGCAGGTGCCCGGGCTGGAACACGGATGGGGCAGAGAAGTCCCTGGCCGGCGCAAGCGGCGTCGGCACATCGGGGCGCAGGTCATCCGGCATGGCCGGCACCATCGCGCCCGGCGCGCCGGGGTGCAACCTGGAACGGCAGGCCGGCTGCTTAGCCCGCGACCTCGACGCCTGACCCGGCCGCCATCGTCCCGACTACCGCCGCCTGGGTGAACCCGGCTGTCCGCACGCAGTCCAGAACGGCACCTGCCTCCTCCGGCGCCACGGAAATCAGCAAGCCGCCGCTGGTCTGCAGGTCGCACAACAGGCCGCGCTGCCAGTCCGGCAAGCCCGCCGGCGCCCCGACTTCTGCGCCGTAGCTGGCCCAGTTCCGGTCCGCCGCTCCGGTGCCCACGCCGTCCCGCGCCAATGCCGCCGCGCCGGGCAGCACCGGCACGTCCTGCCAGCGCATCCGCGCCGACAGCCCGGCGCCACGGCACATTTCCAGCAGGTGAGCAGCCCGAACCCGGTCACGTCCGTCATCGCATGGACCCCGTCCATCGCCGCGACGTCCCGCCCGACGCTGTTCAACTGCGTCATGGAGGCGATCATGGTCTGGTAATCGTCGGGCAGCAGCCGCTGCTGCTTCAGCGCGGCGCTGAACACGCCGACGCCCAGCCCCTTGGTGAGGATCAGCGCGTCGCCGTCCCGCGTGCCTGCGTTGCGCTGCACCCGCCCGGGATGGACGGTGCCGAGCGCAACCAGGCCATAGATCGGCTCGGCGCTGTCTATCGAGTGCTCGCCCGCAACCGGGATGCCTGCGGCCCGGCACACCGCGCCGCCGGCCAGGATCTGCCCGACCTGGTCCGTGCTGATCTTGCCGAGCGGCATCCCCAGCAGCGACAGCGCCAGGATCGGCGTCCCGCCCATCGCGTAGATGTCGGACAGCGCGTTGGTCGCGGCGATGCGGCCGAACTCGTAGGGGTCGTCCACGATTGGGGTGAAGAAGTCGGTGGTGGCGACCAGCGCCAGGTCATCCGTCAGGCGGCAAACGGCGGCGTCGTCCGCCGTCTCGCTGCCGACCAGCAGGTTGGGGAACGCTTGGGCCTGCGGCAGCCCGGCCAGCAACTCCTGCAGCACCGCCGGGGCCAGCTTGCAGCCGCAGCCGCCGCCATGGGCCAAGGACGTGAGCCGCGTCATGACATGGTCCAAGGGGAGCCCTCCGATGATGGGGGACCAACAGCATGTGGACGGCACCAGCGGGTATAGACGGGGGCTTGGTTGCCGGCTGGTTTAAGGACTCGCCGCGGTGGGATGCGTCCACCCCCAGGGGGAGACGTGCTGGGCGGAGCGGAACCTGCGTATCTGCGCTGACACGGGCGGCCACGTCGGCCGGCTCAGGCTGACCGTCATCGTGAGATGCCGTTGTGCCGGGGCAATTCAGGGGCCGCAGTACTGTCCTGTTAGCCCCTGGAGCACGGCGTCGCCGCGCTTTGCACAATGATAAGACGCCGAGACGGCGAGGTGTTCGGCTATACCCGGTGCCCATAAGGCGAGGGCCGTCCTGGCCTTGCCGGGCGCCGCACCGGAGTGCTTTTATCCGCGGAGGGACAGGAGACGACCAATGCCGGATGCGGTTTCAGAGTCTCGACCGCACGCCGTCGTCATCGGGTCGGGCTTCGGCGGTTTGGCTGCGGCCATACGGTTGGGCGCGCGGGGCTACCGGGTCACGGTTGTCGAGAAGCTCGATGCGCCGGGCGGGCGGGCGTATGTCTACCGGCAGGACGGCTTCACCTTTGACGCCGGCCCCACGATCATCACTGCGCCCTATTTGCTGGAGGAGCTGTGGACGCTGTGCGGACGCCGCATGGCCGACGACGTCGAGTTGCGCCGGATTGACCCGTTCTACCGCATCCGCTTTGACGACGGCACGGTGTTCAACGCCACCGCCGACTACGATGCGATGCGCGCCGAAGTCGCGCGGATCGAGCCTGATGATGTGCCGGGGTTCGAGCGCTTCATCCGCGAAAGCGAGCGGATTTACCAGGTGGCCTTCCACCAACTCGGCGACCAGCCCTTCCACAAGGTGGCGACCCTGTTGCGTGCGGCGCCGGATCTGCTGCGGCTCGGCGGGCACCGCACGGTTTACGCCAAGGTCTCGAAGTACTTCCGTAATGAGACGCTGCGCATCGCCTTCAGCTTCCATCCCCTGCTGATCGGCGGCAACCCATTCACCACGACGGCCTATTTCTGCCTGGTCGGCCATCTGGAGCGGCTGCACGGGGTGCATTACGCGATGGGCGGCACCGGAGCGATCGTGGCGGCCTTGGTGCGCTTGATCGAGGACGGGGGCGGCACCCTGCGCTTGAATGCCGAGGTGGAGCAGATCACCGTCGAGAACGGCCGTGCCTCCGGGGTGCACCTAGCTGGCGGCGAGCACATTGCCGCCGACATCGTGGTGTCCAACGCCGATGTCGGCTGGACCTATACCAAGCTGCTGTCGGAGCATAAGCGCCGCCGCTGGACCGACCGCAGGCTGGCGCGCGCACGTTACTCCATGGGCCTGGTCGTCTGGTACTTCGGCACCAACCGGCGGTTCGAGGACGTTTACCAGCACACCATGGTGCTCGGGCCGCGCTACGAGGGGTTGCTGCAGGATATCTTCAAGCGCAAAGTGCTGACGCCGGATTTCAGCATGTATCTGCACCGGCCCAGTGCCAACGACCCGTCGCTGGCGCCCCCTGGCTGCGACGCATTCTATGTGCTGGCGCCGGTGCCGAACCTCGGCAGCGGCACGGACTGGAGTCAGGAGGCCGAGCCATACCGGCAGAAGATGCAGCAGCGGTTGGAGGAGACGGTCATGCCTGGGCTGGGCGGGTGCATCGTCACGTCGCGCATGCTGACACCGCAGGACTTCCGCGACCGCCTGCTATCGCTGAACGGGGCAGCCTTTTCCCTGGAGCCGCAACTGTTCCAAAGTGCCTGGTTCCGCCCGCACAACGTCAGCGAGGAGGTCGAGGGGCTGTTCCTGGTGGGCGCCGGAACGCACCCGGGCGCGGGCATACCGGGCGTGGTGTCGTCTGCGCGGGTCCTGGACCAGGTGGTGCCGGACCCGGCGATGCTTCGGGCGGGCGCCCGCTAAGCAAATTTCTGGAAATTTGCACACAGATGACAAGCTAAGCAGGCTTGTGCGGCCTGGCCCAGCCGCAGGCCGTCTGGATGACAAGCCGCGTGAGCCTGCTTAGACGGACAAGGGAAGCTGGACAGCCAAGAGCGCCCATGGAGTAGGCTGAGGCGACGTTGCCAAGGTTTGGGGACTGCAAGAGGTCAGTGATAGGGGCCTGGCCCGGGCTCGGCGAGGGACAGCCTCAGGGCGTTCACCACGTCCTCGATGGCTTCATACCGTCCCGACGCTCCATCCAGGCATCGCTTGAAGTCCAGCAGCGCGAGGTGCCCGTTGACCCTCGCAACAGCCGCAACGACGCCCAAGCCCTCCTTGACGACTTGAGCAAATAAGCCGTCCCTGGGGTCGGATAGGCACGCGATGGCGTGGTCCGGGGGCAGATGATGCGACATGGCGAGCATGGCGCGGGCCTCGGGGAGCGTCAGGCCGAGGGGGGTCATGTTTGCCATGAGCTTCTATCCCCCTCCACCTCGCATCGCAGGACCCACCGGATGCCGGCTTCGTCATTCTCAAGGGTGGCCAGGGTGACGCCCGTGTAATCTGCTACGACCGTCATCCCATCCTGAGCCGCGGACACGGTGGCGACGCATTGACCGCGGCGGCGGCTGATAATGGCGTAGGCGTTCCCGGCATTGTCCACGTTGAAGTCAACCAAAACACCCGGCGTGGACAAAGCCAGGGAACCCAACGCACGCAAGGCGGCTTGGGAGAACCTGAGCCGCCCGGTGGGCGGATGGGACGACAGGTTGACGGTGGCTAGGGCTGCAGTGTGCATGATGACGCCCGGTGTTCAGAAGAAACATCGCTATGGTGATAAACTCCCACATGACGGTGCGGAGGAGTCATAAAGTTCCGTTCTTATTCGTGACAGTTTGTCGCGATACAGCGGTTTAGCCGGGCGAGCGGCAAATAATTGCCTGTCAGTTCGTCACGGCAAGGCCGGTCGTGAGCGCAATCCACTGGTGCGACATGTTGCAGAATGCCGGCACGCCGGTGGGAGGACCGCCACCGTCAAGCCTGGTGTTCCGCCCATCCTGCACGAAGACCACGTTGCCCGGCGTGCAGTCCCTGGCCGACAGGTCCGAGCGCTTGAATGGCGACAGGTCGGCGTTCAGGTTGGCGAACGTCGCCGGTCCGGAGACGCTGACCGGTCCGCTGCTGGAGATGGACCTGAACGTCGCCGCTCCGGCCTGCGTGACTTGCGCCGTCACGGCGCCGCCAAGGTCGTTGGGCTGAACCAGCAGGGCATTGTTGGTCAGCCCGCCGTTGATCGTCGTCGCAACGGAGTGAAGTCCGTTGGTGGCAAACGCGTTCACGAGGCAGTCCGTGACCCCGCTGGCGGCGGTTGGGCGGTTGCGGCAGGCAAACCCCCGCTTCCAGGTCCCAGGCTGGGCGCCTCCCACCGTGTCGGCGGCCAGGAAGGCCGTGCCGCCCGTGCCCGTGCCGCCCGCGGCGTCTGCGGAGACCGGCATGTAGACGCCATTCACGTCTGGCACGTCGCCCAGCGGGTCGTAGGGCGAGAACACGGTGGGCACGGTGCGGTTGTTGATCATCACGCCCTCGATGGCGTGAGTGTCATGGATGCCGTCGCCATCTCTGATCCGGGTGCCGATATACAGGCCGTCCACCTGGTGCAGCACGTCCAGCACCAGTTGCGTGCCGGGAGCTGGGACCGGCATCGCGGCGCCTGACGCGTTGAACATCCCGTCCACCGTGAGCGTGCGCCCGTCAGCGGACACAGGCGGGTAGGCCAACCCGGTCGCGACGGTGTAGCCAAAGAATCCGGCCGTGCCTGCGGTGGTTTCCACCTTCATCAGCGGGACCACTGCTGCGACCTGCTGCGGGCTTAGCGGTGCGGCCAGCGTGATGCGCACGGCTGGCGCACCGTTGGCCATTGCGACCGGGGTGGTGGAGGCCACCGCCAGGCGCTCCGCCAGGGCTGGGCGGGAGCTTGCGATGAAGGTGGCGGCCACCCCGTCCTGGCCGGCATAGCCGCGGTCGTTTGGCTGCACGTAACAGGACATGGCGCCGCCGCAGAACGAGGACCCCGCCGGGTCGTTGGCGAACACCTGCAGGATGGAGGCGCCCGCGCCCCAGCCGCGGGTCGCGCCTTGGACGCCAAGGTGGCCGTTGGGGATCAGGGTCAGGCCGGGCACGGGATAGGAGCGCACGCCCAACCAGGTGCGGCTGCCGGATATCGGCGCGCCGAGGGACACCCGGACTGCTACGGCGCCGTCCTCCGTCCGCAGCGTCGGCGCGGATGGTATGCCGCCGGTGGTGTCGGATTTGGTACCGGGCAGGGTGGGTGGACTGGGTTGGGGGATTGCGGGCACGGTCTGGGCGAGGGTTAGGACAGGGGAGAGCAATGCTGCTGCGATCAGTGGTTTCATGGTGCCCTGCTGGAGTGACTGTTTGAGAATGCTACATGCCGGCCATTCTTCGCAGTTGCTTCTCGCGCAGCGGAGGCGTTGCGCGGAGTGTCCGGTGGGCATGGGGAGACGCCTGCTCCGGACCTTAGCGAGTGCGCCTGGAAGTGCTGCGGCTGGCGGCCAAAGCCGATGGCTGCACGCCACGCCATGCCACGCTGGCGGCCCTGCGCGGCTTCATTGGCAGAGCAGGTCCGCTCAACCCAGGGTAGTACTGAAAACCGCCTCTTACTCAAGCCAAAACAGGAAAACCCTGAAAAGGGATGACGCTTAAATAAACCGTCTGCAGTGTCCGTTCAGGGACTCTGCTGATGCTGTGGCTGCCACCGGAGTAAGTAGGCCTGCATGCGCTGAATGCCGGCCGACAAAACCACGCCGACCACCATGAGGACGAAGACAGCAACCATCATCCCCGCAGCCTCGCCCCGGGCCTCCGACTCTATAATTAACCGGCCGATACCGAATTCCGCGCCGATGAACTCTCCGACGATCACGCCGATCAGTGCGAATGAAATCGCGGGAGAAAGCGAGGCGAACACCCAGGCCATGGTGGACGGGATGATGACGGTGCGGGTGATCTGCCATTCGGAGGCACCCAGTAGGCGCGAGGCGTTGATGTAGTCACGATCCACGGACCGCGCGCCCTCGAACGTATTGAAGAACACCAGGAAAACCACCACGATCCAAGATGTCGCGATCTTCGACGCATCGCCAATGCCGAATGCCAGTATGATGATCGGCGCCAGGGCAATCCGCGGGATTGAGTTTACGGCAATCACGAACGGCCCGACGATTTCGGCGGCGCGACGGGAACGGCCCAACAACAATCCCAGGATCACACCACTGATCACGCCACTGAGAAAGCCGAAGAAGGTGTTGCGTAGCGTGACCCAGGTCGCGAACCACAGATTGTTTTCATTTTTCAGCATGCAGGCGGCGAACGGGGCAGATCCCGGCAAGCTCCACTCCCCTGGCTTGGAGTGCAAGCAGCTCAACCGCAGGAATTGGGTCCAGATCTCCGATGGTCGAGACACGAAATACGGATCGAACACGTCCGGCACCGCCCAGGGTGCAAGCGGCTTCAGGCTCCAAGCCCACTGCCACAGGGCGAGCACGCCGAGCGTGATGCCCACCTGCCACATTAGGTTCGAGATACGCCGGCTCATGTGCTGCGGCCCTTGCTGAACTCCTCGCCAAGCGAGTGCCACACATGGGAGAACAGATCGGCATATTCCGGCGTTTCCCGCAAGCTGACCTCGTCGCGGGGGCGCGAGAAACCGACGTCGAACACATCCTTGATCCGGCCAGGTCGGGCGGAGAACAGGATGATCCGATCCGACAGCGTTAGCGCCTCCCCTAGATCGTGCGTCACGAAAATTACGGTTTGCTTCTCCCGCTCCCATATCCGCAGGAGAACGTCGTGCATATCGAGCTTCGTGTGCGTATCAAGGGCGCCGAATGGCTCGTCCATCAGCAGGATCTGCGGCTCCTTGACCAAGGTTCGCATCAGTGACGCGCGCTGCCGCATGCCCCCGGAAAGCGAAGACGGATAGGCGTTCT
>CAXTCI010000095.1:0-1719 GCA_964242325.1 uncultured Acetobacteraceae bacterium | reverse complement strand
GGCGTTCTCAAACCCGTTCAGCCCGGCCCGTGCGATGGCCCGGGCGACCCTCTCCTGCCGCTCGGCCTTCGGCACGCCAGCCAGTTCGAGACCGTAGCCGACATTATCGGCTACAGTCCGCCACGGAAACAATGTGTCCTTCTGGTACACATATCCAACCTGCGGCACCGTTCGCCCCGGCACGACCGCTTGACCGTCGATCATGATTTGCCCGGCGCTGGGGGACAGCAAGGTCGCAATCATATTCAACACAGTGCTTTTGCCGGAGCCGGAAGGTCCCAACAAGGTCACGAACTCGCCTTGAGCCACGGTGAACGACACGTCCTGCACCGCATCGATGCGCCTACCGTCCAGCTGAAACGATTTCCCGAGGCCCCTGACGTCCACCCGCGTTCGCGTCGCAGCGGCGGTCGGCACCGTCTGCGCTTTGGCTACGGCCAACATCAGGCTGGATACTTCTCGCTGGCCTTCTGCACGAACTGCCCGGCATAGACTTCGGATAGCGGCAGTTTGGCCACTCCTGTCATGTCTCGGAACCAGACTTTTCCGCCACGGTCGAACGCAGCCTGGTCGATAACACCTTTGGCATTGCCGACCGCCTTAGTGGCCTTGATTTCGATCAGGTTCGACGCACGGGACGTGCTGCCGACGAATTGTTCGATCGCGTCGCAGATCTGCTCCGGCTCATGGGCTTCGATCCACTGGGACGCGCGCAACAAGGCGTTAGTCCAAGCCTGCACCATGGCCGGGTCACGATCGATACGGGATTGCAGGCAGTAATTCACGGTCACCGGAACAGATCCACCAATGATCTCGTTCCAATTCTTCGGGTCGGATCCGTCATAGATCATCTTCCCGTAGCCTTGACTCTCCACCTCCCCTACCAGCGAGTACGTATTGATCAGGATGTCGACCTGCTTCGTCTTCAGTGATCCCAGCATCGTGTCGACGTTGCCGACCCCAAGCCAGGTGACCATCCCGTCATACCCGAGCTGTTCCATGAAGTAGGTTGCCCAGACATGCGTCGTGCCGCCAATGGATGACACGCCGATAAGCGGTTTGCGCCCGTCAGGCCGCTTCCAGGCGACAAACTTGGCCAGGTCGTCGATACCCTGGGCATAAAGGTCTGCTCGCAGCATGAACTGTAGCCCGGCGGCGATCCGATCCACTGCGGTCAACGCCTTGCAGGGCCGCCCCTTGTTGGACAGCAGCATCGGATGCACGAAATCGCCCAGGCCGAAATCGCCCTGTCCCGATGCGATGATCTCTCGCGTCTTGACGCCGCTGCCCCCCTGCACCAAGCGGCTATCGAGGCCCTCATCCCTAAAGAAGCCCAGACCTTGCGCCACGAACATCACCTGGTAGCTGCAGGTCGCGACTGGGTAGATACCTTTTGCCGGCGTTGCGGCGCGGGAATTGCCGGGCCAGGCGAGCATCGCGGCGCCCCCACTCAGCACCGTGACGACAGACCGCCGAGTCAGGATCGATGCCATTTGCGTTTCCCCGTTTCTTATTATTGGGTGATTATGCTGCAATCCGGTCCAAGGCTGCCAGTACTGCGTCGCCCATTCCACTGGTCGAGACGGTTTTCGCTCCAGGTTCGGCAATGTCGGCGGTCCTGGCACCACCAGCCAACGCTTCACCCACGGCGCGCTCCAGCAATGTTGCGTCCTCCGGCTGCTGCAGCGTCAGGCGCAGCATCATTGCCACGCTCAAGAT
>CAXTCI010000094.1:0-19604 GCA_964242325.1 uncultured Acetobacteraceae bacterium | reverse complement strand
GCCGGGTTGACACCGCCAGCGGCAGAACCCTAGAAACCCCTCCTCCCGCCCGGGGGCGCGTAGCTCAGCGGTAGAGCATTCGCTTCACACGCGAAGGGTCACAGGTTCAATCCCTGTCGCGCCCACCACCCGGTGCCTTCGGGGGAACCCCGGCCTTTCCCAGATCCCACCACAGCCCGGCGAAGGCGGCGATCCCTTCGCGCGCCGGGGCGATCAGCAGGTGCTCGTTGGGGCCGTGCTGGCGGCAGCCGTTGTAGCTGTGCGGCACCCAGGCCAGAGGCGTGCCCAACAGGTCCACGAACACGTCCCCTGGCAGGCCGCCGCCGCTGTTCGGGATCAATTGCACTGGGCGGCCCAAGCTGCCGGCCATGCTGGCTGCTGCCCAGATGATCCAAGGATTGTCCGGGCTGGTGCGGCTCGCGGCCATGCGGACGCCATAGGGCACGACCTGCACCTCGGGGAAGCCCGCCGCGTCCAGGTGCGCCCGCAGCGCCGGGACGAAGCCATCGGGGTCCACATCCACGGTGTAGCGTATCTGGCAGTGCGCCCGGGCGTTCGGCGCGACGGCATTGACCGGCGACTCCGGCTTGCCGGAGGTCATCGCCAGCACGATGAAGCTGGTCCAGGCATACACCTTCTCGGCGGCGGTCAGGCCGGGTTCGCCCCAGTCCGGGTCTATGGTGGCGGCGCCGCCCTCCGCGGTCAGGTCCAGCCCGGCGAGGGCGCCGCGCACCGCGGGCGGGATGGCGGGGGGCAGCCAGCCCGGTACCAAGATGCGGCCGTGCCGGTCGGCGATGGCGGCGATGGCATGGGCCAGGATGATGGCGGGGTCGCGGGTCATTCCGCCCCAGT
Source organism: uncultured Acetobacteraceae bacterium (assembly GCA_964242325.1). GTDB lineage: Bacteria > Pseudomonadota > Alphaproteobacteria > Acetobacterales > Acetobacteraceae > DASWOJ01. The sequence goes on along the minus strand of CAXTCI010000094.1, from coordinate 18,752 downwards.
TGCCGGAATGCACGCCGCCAGGCCGCAGGTCCACCAGCAGGTCGAAGTGGTAGCTGCCGCGCGTGCCGGTCGAGAGCGTCGGCGTCCCGGCCTGGACGCGTGGCCCGTCGCTGGCCAGCAGCACATCGGCGGCCAGGGCATCGCGGTGGGTGGCGACGAACTCGCGCAAGCCGGGCGACCCCACCTCCTCCGCCGTTTCCAGCAGCAGCTTGAGGGTGAAGCCGAGCCGGCCGCCACGCTCGGCGAGCACGGCCTCCAGCGCCATCAGGTTGATGGCGTGCTGGCCCTTGTTGTCGGCGGCGCCGCGGCCATACCAGCGGTCGCCCTCACGCTGCAGGGTCCAGGGGTCGCGGCCTGCATCCCATTGACCCGCCATGCCGAGCACGGTGTCGCCGTGGCCATAGGTGAGGACGGTTGGCCCGGTATCCTCCCGCCGCACCGCCAGCAGGATCGGGCCGTGGCCCGGCACCGGGTTCGGATGCACCTCGACCAAAAAGCCCATCCGCTCCAGCCAGGGCCGAATCCCATCATCGAGGTAGCCTTGCAGCGCGGCGGCATGGGCCGGGTCTTGGGAAGTGCTCTGGACTGCCACAAGATCATTCAGGCGTGTCTCGAACACGCCCTCATCGAAACCCTGCAGCGCACGGGCGATCGCGCCCGGTTTGGTGCCGTCCATGCCGATTCCCCCTAATTGCGACCACAAGGGTGGCACCGGATGGCCTAGCTGGCCAATCTGGCCGATTTGCCCTATCGCGGGTTGACGGGCATGGTCCACCTCATGCGCCGCTTCGTTCTCCTGCTGCTTCTGGCCGCCTGTGCCAGTCCTAAGCCTACCAACGATGGCGAATGGTTCGGCGACATGACGCCGGACCAGGCAACACCTTATTGCCCGCCTGGTCGGGCCAGCCTGGTGTTGAGAGATGCCGCCGCGCTGTTCACTCCGAATGAGGGCACGCAGGTCCTAAGTGGAACGATTACGCCGGAAGGCACGGTGGCAGTGACCCGAAGCACGACTGGGGCAGATAAAAAGCCTTATACTGTCACGCTCACGGCACGGGCGGAGAACGGTTCGATCACTGGAACCTACGCCACCCCACGCTGCCGTTACATGGTCAGGCTCCGCCGAGCCTAATCGTTACTTCGGCTGCACGCCTCCGGCTCCTCCCGGTGCGCCTGGGGGCGGGATTACCGGCATCGTCCCTGTAGCGGGCGGCCGGATCACCGCCGCATCGCTGCTGGCGGGCGGCGTTACCACAGGCGACTTGGCGGAGGTTTCCGGCAACGGCCGGACTGCCTGGGTATCGCCGCCAGCGCCTGGTGGAAGCGTCGGGGCAACCTGCGCAGGCGGAGATGGCGAAACCGACGTTTGAGCGAAAACCGGCCTAGCTAGAATCAGGCCCAGCGCCAGCAGAACCGCAAGCAACACCCACATCCAGTCTGGCTGCGGCTGCGGTCGGCGGCGCCGTAGTGCGATTGCTACCGCCCGCGCACGCTTCGGTCCTTGCGACATCCCGGCACTACTCCCTACGTCCCAGCACTAATGAATTGTGATATGGGGTTGCTACGCGGCGAGCGCGGGATGGTAGCAGGAGCACACGGCTTCGTGTCCGCTCGGGCTTTGCTCCGGTTTACTTGGCCAGCCATTGCGCCCGGCGGACAGCACGCCGCCGTGCCGGCCGGTGAGGGCGCACCGGCGGCGGAGGCGGCGGCGGGTCCAAGGCGGCCTTCAGGTTGGCAGCGGCGTAGTCCTCGGCGGCGGCAGCTTCGGTAACGCGCTCGCCCAGACCGAAGAAATCGTGCGTGGTGCCAGGGAACATCCGGACATTGGTTCGAACCCCCGCGGCCTGCAGCCGGGTGGCCAACGCCTCTCCGCCCGAGCGCAGCGGGTCAATCTCCGCCAACACAATTGTGGTGGGCGGCGTGCCAGCCAGGTCGGGGCGGGATACCAGGTCCAGCCTGGGGTCCAGCAACTGCTGGCTGTCCGTTACATACTGCTGCTGCGCCCAACTAACGGTGCGCCGGCTCAGCGGCCGGCTGCGTCCGCTTTCGGTCATGCTTGCGCTGGACAGGCCGGTGCCGGCCACCGGGGTGATCAGCAGCAGGTGGTTCGGCATTGGCACACGGCGATCCCGTGCCAGCAGGGCGGTGGATAGCGCCAGGTTGGCGCCCGCGCTCTCACCCCCTACGGCGATGCGGGTTGGGTCCGCACCCCACTCCTTCGCATGGGCCCTCGCCCACTGATAGGCGACGAAGGCGTCGTCATGAATGCCGGGGAACGTTGCATCCGGCGCGTGGCGCAGGCCGATGCCGACCACGACCCATCCGGTACGGGACGCAAGCTGCCGGAGGCTTTCGTCATAGTTGTCCAGGCCGCCCGTGACCCAGGTATCCGCAGTGTAATAAATGAGCATCGGCACGCCGCTGGCGTTCTGGGGCTGATCCTGGGGCTGATACAGCCGGACCGGCAGCGCGCCGTCCGCGCCTGGGGCCGCGAGCGGACGGACCACCGGAACGCCCGGACTGTCGGCCGGCAGGCCGTTCACGTTGGGTATGGCCTGCATGGCGGCGATCAGGTTCGGCACCTCCCGCGCACGGGCGACGGTGACGCTGGCCGGGTCCACGGCACGCATGTTCAAGCGCTCCTGCAGCACGGCGGCCATGCCGGGGCTGGGCTGGTAGGGCGTGATGCCTTGCGGCGGGCCGGAGCTGGCGCAGCCGGCAGCGGTGGCGGCCAGCACGGGGGCCAGGAAACGGAGGAGGTGGCGCATGTCGCGGGACGGCCCTGATCTGGTGCGGTCCGCAAGGTGCCCCGTGCCGATGGATCGGACAAGGCTTGGGTGCGAAGAGGGGCTCGGCACCGCCCCTTATCTGGCCCTTTCTGGCGCGCGAGGTGCTGAGACGTGGCCTCACGGGTTCCGCCACATGGCGCTGGCGTCGTGCGTCCTTGCTCACTGCTGCGGCGTGCCGATGTGTCCGGCCCAGGCACGGCGTCGGCGCAAACCTTGGGCTATCACATATAGGGGTGCAACAAGCTGGCCTGCCCTAGATCGGACCGGCCGGCGTTGGTGCGCTCATCCATGCGACCACGCTTAGGTATCTAAGCTTACGCGATGTCAGCGTCGAAGGGGCTCGCTCCGCCTTCGGATGCAGCTTGTAAGGGACCGATACCGGCCTTTTATGCCTGGCGGCGGGCGGGCCCGGCTTCACCTCGGCCCCGCTTCACCACAGCCTGGCTTGAGGGACCATAAGGAGGCGAACCTTGTCCGATTCACCTTTCCTCAACGGCAACTACGCGCCTGTGCATGACGAGTTGATTTATACGGACTTGCCGGTGCTGGGCCGGTTGCCGGATGGCTTGCAGGGAACGTTCTACCGCAACGGTCCAAACCCGCAGTTGGCGCCGGCCGGGCGGTATCACTGGTTCACCGGGGATGGCATGGTGCACGCCATAGGCATCGGCGGGAATCGCGCCGCCTACCGGAACCGCTGGGTGCGTACGCCCCGGTTCCTGGCGGAGCAGGCAGCCGGGCGTCCCCTGTTCGCGGGATTCGGCCAGCCGTTGACGGAGGCGGCACAGGCGACGGACACCGGAGTCGCCAACACGCATGTCCTGCCGCATGCCGGCAAGCTGCTGGCGTTGGAAGAGGCGCACCTGCCAACCCGGCTCGATGCGCATGACCTTTCGACGCTGGGCTACGACGATTTCGGCGGACGCCTGCGCGGGCGGTTCACCGCACACCCCAAGCGCGACCCGCAGACCGGCCAGCTCGTGTTCTTCAGCTACTCCGCCACCGGCCCGTTCAGCCCGGCGATGGCATGGGGGGTGATTGAGGCGAATGGCCAGGTGTCGCGGATGGAGGTGTTCGAGAGTCCCTATTGCAGCATGGTGCACGACTTTGCCGTCACCGCGTCTCACGTCGCATTCCCCGTGCTGCCGCTGACCGGAGACCTGGACCGGGCGAGATCCGGGCGTCCTCCCTTCGCCTAGGACCCGGCACGGCGCAGCTTCATCGGCGTGATGCGCCGGGACCGCGGGAGCGCCAGCCTGGCCTGGACGGAGTTCGAGCCCTGCTTCGCCTTCCACGTGATGAACGCCTTCGACGACGGCAGCGATGTCGTCATGGACGTCGTCGAGTATGATGAGGCGCCGCTGTTCCCCCGTGCCAATGGCAGCACGCCGCCGGGCGTCCTGCCGTCGCGGCTGTCGCGCTGGCGGGTGGACTCGGCCGGGCGCTCTCCGGTGCGGCGGCAAGTGCTGGACGATGCGCCCGGCGAGTTCCCCCGCATTGACGAGCGGCAGGCGGGGTTGCCCTACCGGCACGGGTTCCGCATCACCCAGCCCGGCGGCGCGTCGGGGGTCGAAGCCGTAGCGCATCACGACCTCCATCGGCACAGCACCAGCGCGTTCGTGCTCGGAGACGGCGAGCGGGCGTCCGAGGCGGTGTTCGTGCCCCGCGCCGAAGGCTGTCCAGAGGGCGATGGCTGGCTGCTCACGCTGGTGTGGCGGCCCGGGCCGGGCGAGAGTTGGCTGCTGGTGCTCGATGCGCAGGACCCCAGCCAAGGCCCTGTGGCCAGCATCAAGATGCCGCGCCGGATCCCGTTCGGCTTCCACGGAAGCTGGGTCGCCGGCACGGCGTGACATGATGGGGCGGGTGGCCGGTGGGCAGCACGGCAGGACCCGCCGCTGCCCGCCGCCTGGCTGGCGGGTATAGGTCCCCTCACCACCTTATGAAGCGCAATCAGGTTGGCGTTGACGGCCGAAGCGCCATCGGCCGAGGCTTGCTCGGCTTGCAGCATCGCAGGCTGTGTCGTCAGCGTTTCCAGGGCGTCTGGCACGCCGTGGAGGCAGCACGGCTGCGCCGGGACAATGGCATATGCAGCGTCGCGTCGAGGCCACCCTGGAACCGATCAAAGGCGGGGAACCTTCGATGGGATTGGGGACGGGCCTTGCTTGGCGCCCCTAGCTGCCGGTCATCAACGAGTGGTGGTGTCCGCCCTGGGCGAGGCGAACGGTATCGTTGGTCCGCTTGCCTGCTGTGGAACTCCTGGCCATGCGCAGCACGCGGGACGGCGGACGGAGCGGGGTCGTATAAACCGCCGTGTTTACCCGCGCGCGGTGGCCGGGGTGATGGCTGCCGCGACGGGCCGCGGCGACGGCATCGGCTGTGCCAAAAAGGAGCAGGACGCCGGCAGCGGCCAGAAGTCTGGAAGGGTTCATCGGGCAGGTTCCTGGGCCATGGTTAACGGAATGCTTGAGGAGTCGGCGCTACATGCCTGACTTCTCTAACCGCCGGCCTCGGATTGTTGCAAGCACGTTGTTTATATCAGGCTAACCCGTTGCAGCGTTACAACAGGCAGAGCGTCCGCAGCTCCCGCCGTAGGCTATCCGGCAGGCCGTCGGCGCCCAGGGCCGGGCCGTCCGGGCCAATATCCGCCGGCGCCTCGGCTGCAAGGAGGTAGCGCCAGCCCTGGAACGCCTTCACCGGCCTGCCCTCGACCGGGATCAACTCGGGGTCCAGCACCAGCCCGGCGCAGCGCGTGGCGTCGTCCCACCGGTCTTCCTGCACGTCCAGCACGCGCTGGCGGACGACCATCGCGCCCCGGATGACCCAATAGATGCTGCCGCCGTCCGTAATCTCCGCGGTGCGCCGGGGAAACATGCGGGTTTGGTGGCGCAACGGCGGACGGGCGGCGGCGCGGGCCGCCTGAACCTCGCGCAGATGGGCCACGTCGCGTATCCCGACAGCGAGCTTTGCGAGGTGCAGCATCGGTCTTGGTTAACTGCCGTGCCGATTCGGGCGCAAGGCACAGGTGTTCACATTCCCGCGGCATCCTCCGGCACGGCCTCGTCCGGCAGGCCCTGGCTGCTGCCAGGGCCGGAAACCTTGGCCGGCATCCGGCACCACTCCCGCGCGACGCAGCGCCAGCACTCCGGCCGCCGCGCCTTGCAGACCCGGCGGCCGTGCAGGATCAGCCAATGGTGCGCCGGGCGCAGCACGTCGTGGGGGATGCGCTTGACCAGCCCATCCTCCACCGCCCGCACCGTCTTGCCCGGCGCGATGCCGGTGCGGTTGCCCAGCCGGAAGACGTGGGTGTCCACCGCCATCGTGCTCTGTCCGAAGGCGACGTTCAGCACGACGTTGGCGGTTTTGCGGCCGACGCCGGGCAGCGCCTCCAACGCTTCGCGGTCGCCGGGCACCTCGCCGCCGTGGCGCTCGATCAGCAGGCGGGACAGTTCCACCACGTTCTTCGACTTGGCCTGCCACAGGCCAATGCTGCGTATGTGCTCGGCCACGCCCTCCGCGCCCAGCGCTACCATCGCGGTAGGCGTCGGCGCCGCGGCGAACAGGGTGCGGCCGACGCGGTTCACGGCGGCGTCGGTGGTTTGCGCGGACATCACGACGGCGCACAGGAGATGGTAGGGCGATTCCGAGTCCAGCTCCGTTTGTGCGTCGGGGTAGGCGGCGCCGAGGGCGGCGATGAAGCCGCGGACTTGGGCCAGGGTCATGGGAGGTGTCTTGCGGATGCGCTTTGCGGATTCGGCGGCCATGCCGGCGATAATGCCTGCACCGGCCGGGCTGACAAGGCGGGCGCGGGTGCTACATGCTGGGGCATGGAGACTGCTGCCCCCGCCCCGGTCGCCTTTGAGGCCGTAATCATCCCGCACCGTAGCCTAGGCCCGGTCGGGTTCCGTTGGTTGGTGGGGTTCATCGTGTTCGTGAGCTGCTGCGTGTCGCTCGGGCTGTGGCTTATCGGTGCCTGGCCGGCGGTGGGGTTCGACGCGGCGGAGATCTCGGTGGCAGTCCTGCTGATGCGCCGCAATGCCCGGGCGACGCGGGCAAGCGAGATGCTGCTGCTGTCGGACGATGGCCTGCGGATCGTGCGGACCGACCACGCCGGACGCCGGACAGAGCGGACGCTGCAGCCGGCTTGGCTCCGCGCCAGCCTGGAGGAGCGTCAGGGCCGAGTCCCGGCGCTGTGGCTGGCCAACCGCGGGATGCGTATGGAGGTCGGGGCGGAGTTGGGTGAGGTGGAGAAGCGGGACCTGGCAGAGGCGCTCAACGTGGCCTTGCACCGGCACCGCAATCCGGTGTTCGACAATCCGCAGTTGCGGGAGGGCCAGGAGTAGGCGCCTCCCTTTACTAGGGCTGTTGGGTTCAGCCGGCGCTTGCGCTTCCCATGCCGGGCGTCGGCTCGGAGGCGCCAATCATGGTTGCCAGTTCCCTGGCACGATGTGCATCCATGTTGAGGCGCACTTCGCCCCCGTTTACCGTGGCCACGGCGCTGACCGGCAGGTAATGGTGGTGCAGCGCACGGCCGCTTGGGTCGTCCTGCTTGGTCAACTTGATCCGGTCCTCCTCCATATGGTCCACCGTGCCGACGTGCCCGCCGTCGCTGCCAACGACCGGCATGTGTTCCTTGATCTGCGACGCCAATGCGCTTCCGCTCATACTGTTTGTCCTAGGGTTGCACGCGCGACGATGCGCGTCCGGGGGCAAACGAACGGAGCGGGAGCGGGATTGCAGACGCACGAAAGCGTCATGGTTGTGCTCCCGGAGGTGACTGCATCCGGTCCAACGCCCTTGCAGATGCGGAAAGGGGCTGGCCGTCCAGCCCGGCCTGCTTCAGGGCAAGGCCGGGCTGCGCCGCAGCCTACTGCTGGCCGGGCCAGCCGGCAGACAGTGCCCGGGTGCCACTGCGTGACGACGCCATGAGGTCACTGATGAGCCGCGTCAGCCGGACGGCATGATCGAAGCCGGGCGCGGTGGCGGTCCCGTTCAGGATATCGTTCCGCAATGCTGCGTAGGTCCCGGCGACGTTGGCAGCCGTGTCGGGCATGGCAGCCACCTCGCCCTCATCCACCTTCTGCTCCGCGCCGTTGAGCAGCAGGCGCAGGCGGCCTGATTGGAAGCCGCGCGCCGCGCCGCCCTCCAGCGTGAGGATGCCCTTATCTCCCGTCACCTCGAACAGGAACGGCGTCGCCTCAGGTGAACGGCCGCCTGCCACCTCGACCGACAGGGCGGGACCGCCTGCGATGCGCGCTTGGACCAGGATGTGGTCAGCCGTCGAACGCCGCTGGGCCGCGCCGCCGTCGATCTGGATTTGCGGGAACTGTGTCGTGGCGAGAGCAGCCGCGGTCTCAAGGCCGCCGAGGGTTGCAATGGTGAGGTCGAGCGTATGGGCGCCCTGGATGGTCACCAGGGTGGCGCCGTTCTCCTCCTGCTCACCGAACGCCATCGCGGCCTCGACCTTCGGGCCGAATGCCATCGTCGTGGACAAGACCCGGGCGCTGAGCACCCGCCCGACCGCGCCGGACGCGAGGAGGTCGCGCGCACGGAGCGCCGCGGGGTTGGCCCGGGTTTGCAGTCCGACCACCGCGTGCAGGCCCGCGGCGTTGGCGGCGTCCGCCAACTCCTCCGCTTCGGCAAGGTCGCGGCCCAGTGGCCATTCGCAGTACAGGTGCTTGCCGGCTGCGATGGCGGCCAGGACCAGTTTGCGGTGGTCGGGAACCTTGACGGCAACCGCCACGAGGTCCACGGCCGGGTCGCGGAGCATGGCCTGGGCGTCGGCGTAACCCTTGACGCCGAAGGCGGCCGCCGCCGCGTCGGCCGATTTCTGGTCGTTGGTGGCTACCGCCGCAAGCTCCAGACCGGCAAGCCCTTGGACCGCAGGCACGTGCGATATCTTTGCCCAGCCGCGCCCGGCGCTCGCGCCGATAATGCCGACCCTCAATGTCCCAGCCATCGTTTGTCTTCTCCTTGTTGGATTTGCAGCCCTGCGCGGCACTCCCGCGCCGGGGCGCTACGCGCTTTGCCGGCATTGGCGGGCGCCGCGACCAGCTCCAGGAAGTTGGGCCGGCTTGCCATTGCTGAGAACATCGTCATCCTCCTCACCGGAATGATGAGGAAGGACTCATCCATGTCCCAACCCGGCCTCCCCGCCTTGGAAGCCTTCCTGGCCGTCGTGCGCCACGGCAGCTTTCGCAAGGCCGCGGCTGAACGCGGCGTCAGCCCGTCGGCCCTGAGCCACGTCATACGCGGGCTTGAAGACACGCTCGATGTGCGGCTGTTCAACCGCACGAACCGGAGCATACGTGTCACGGAGGCAGGCGAGCAGCTTGCCCGGCGGATCGGCCCCGCGCTGGGCGACATCGCCGGAGCCATAGAGGGGATCAACGCGTTCCGCGGCCAGCCCACGGGACTGCTGCGCTTGAACGTCCCGCGCAACGCCGCCGAGCTGGTCATCAAGCCGGTGATGGGCCGCTTCCTGGCGGAATATCCCGGGGTCAGGCTGGAGGTCGCCACCGACGACGCCATGATGGACATCGTCGCCCAGGGGTTCGACGCCGGCATCCGGGCCGGCCACCAACTGGCGCAGAACATGGTTGCCATTCCCGTGGGTCCGCCGCGCCGGTTCGCAGTTGTCGGCGCTCCGGCCTACTTCGCCGGACGGGACAAGCCCCGGGTGCCGCAGGACCTGCACGGCCACGCCTGCATCGAGCGGCGCTTTCCCAACGGCTCGCATCACCTGTGGGAATTTGCAAAGGATGGAAGCCGGATGGAGGTGAAGGTGTCCGGCCCCTTGGTCGTTGACGACAGCGCGATGATGGTACGGGCGGCGCTCGACGGGGTTGGGCTGGCCTTGGTCTATGAAAACCTGGCAGCCGGGCATGTCGCCCGGGGGGAACTGGTGCGGGTTCTTGAGGACTGGTGTCCGGTCCTGCCGCAGTTCTCCCTATACTATCCTGGGCGCCGCCAGGTGCCCGCGGCGTTGCGCGCCTTCATTGGCATGGTACGCGCGACGCCGGAAACCCCCGTTAGTGGCGGCCATCAATGAAGGGACGAGCCTTTCCAGATTGAATGCCGAGTAGGCTGGCATCCGGCTCGCCCGCCGGCGGAGAAGGCGGACGTGCCTCGAAGGGGGTGCCGGCCTCATGCAGCGCGATGTGAACGGCCATGGAACTTGCGCCTGGCGCGAGATACGGTTTCAGCACCCTTCAACTCCAGTGCGGCAAGGCCGAACGCCGGTTACGGCGGATGGGAGCACTCACGACGCACGCAGCCGCGGGGCAAGCAGCACAGCGAGAGGACAGACAAGCAGCGCCACTCCTGCCGCGGACGCGGCGCCCCAGGCAGGCCCGGCGAAATCGCCGACGATGCCATAGAGCACCGGCGAAATGGCGCCGGAGCCAATGGTGCCCGTGTAGAACAGCGCAAAAGCGCGTGCCTCCTGTCCCGGCGGCGCCAACTCCGGAACCGTTCCATAGAGCACAGACGAAGTGCCGTTCAGCATGATGCCGAGCAATGGCAGCAGGATCAGCGCCGGCGCGAGCGGCAGCGCGATCACGGCCAGGATGGCGATTGCCGTCCCAGCTTCCGTTGCGAGCACAGTCGCGAGCAGGCCCAGACGGACGCCGAGCCAGCCGCAGGCGAACTTGCCGGCTGCGCCACCGAGGAAGACGAGGCTAAGCGCAAAGCCGACAAGCGGCAGGTCCGCCCCCTTCGCCCGCAATAGGAATGGCAGGAAGGTGAGAAACCCCATACGCACGCCGCTGTCGAGGACGCCGATGGCGAGCAGCAGCCAGAAGCCGCCGCGGCCCTCGCCCTTCGTTGCCTTCGGTGCCGGCCGTCCCATCTCGCCGAAGCCGGGCACCAGCACCCAGATCGCGACCGCCCCGGCCACGCCTAGGGCCGCCACCAGCCAAAGGGCGGGGCGCCACGGCATCGCGGCAACCATGAGCGCCACAAGCGGCGGCAACGCCGCCTTCCCGAGGTCCCCGGCGAAGTTGTAGATCCCGAGGGGACCGCGCGCTTCGGCGCCGTAGGCGTGAGACACTGCAGCCGAGGCGAGCGGGTGCTGGGTGGCCGCGCCCGCGCCCGATAGGGCCAGCGCGGAGCAGAGACCGAGCAGGCCACCCGAGAAACCCGCAAGCCCATAGCCGAGGGCAGACAGGAGCGTGCCGGCGACGAGTAGGGCGCGCCCGCCAAGACGTCCGGCGAGCCGCCCAGCCGGAATTTGAAGAATGGCCATTGTTCCGGCGTAAAGGCCGCGCAGCGCAGCGAGCGCCCCGAAGCCGAGTGCGAACTCCGCCTGCCAAATAGGCAGCAGGACGTAAATCGTGTCTGTGTAGCCGTCATGCAGGGCATGGGCGAGGCAAGCACCCAGCAAGGTGCGGCGGGCCTGTGACGAGGGCAGAGCGGGCGCGGAACGTGGGGCGTCGGTGGTTACGGACATGCGGGCGGACCCTCCGGCGTCCAGCCGCATGGGCTGGCGCCATAAGGGGAGTGAACCACCATGGCACCTAGGGCGGAAGATGGATGACAGGCTAAACTTGTCTAGACAACTTATACTGCGTGGCAGTGGTGCTGCACCTTGCTTTGTCGCTTCTGGGCCTATGTCTTGAACGGCTCGGATACCTGTCCGGCAAACCGTCCGGCGTTGTTGGAAATGCGACGGTCGGGATCACCGGAATACGCAGGTGCTACGCCGGTCCGAGTCCTTGCAGTTGACGAGCCTCGTCTTCTGCGGGTGTGGAACGAGCCTGCACGCCGCCTGCGGCAGCCGCGTCCCAGATGGATGCGGCCTAAGCAGGCTTACGCGGCCTGTCACACAAACGGCCTGCGGCCGTGCCAGGCCGTGTAAGCCTGCTTGGGTTTTCATTTGTGCGCAAACCTCCAGAGGTTTGCTTAGAGGTCCCGATTGCACCGCTCCGAAATCTTTGGTCTGCGACACAGCACCGCTTTTTCAGGTGTTTCGGATGAGCGGTGCCGCTTAAAGATCGAAATTGGTGGGCAGCATGATCACGTCGCGGATCGTCATGCCGCGTGGCCGCGTCAACATGAACGTCACGACGTTCGCCACTTCACTGGCCTCCAATATACTTCCAGACTCCCTGGCGTGCTGCAGCTTGTCCGGCGGCCACTCCGCGAGCAATCCGGTCGCAACAGGGCCGGGCGAGATCGAGCCCACGCGGATGCCGTGCTTGAACACCTGGCGCCGCACCGTCTGGACAAAGCAGTTGATCGCCCACTTGGACGACGCATAGACCGGCTCCCACGGCGTCGGAAAGTGGGCCGCCAGGGAGCTCGTGACGATGATGTCGCCGGTCCCGCGCCCGATCATGTGGGGCAGCACGTCGTGGACATTCTTCATCACCACGTTGACGTTCAAGTTCATCATCCGGTCGATCGCCGCGGTGTCCGCGTCGATCAGGTCGCCGCCGACGTACATGCCCGCGTTTGCATGCAGGATGTCGAGTTGACCCGCCTGTTCCAGGACCCTCGGCAGCAGCGTGGCGCAGTCTTTTGGGTCGAGCAGGTCGATGACCAACACGCTCACGGCGTCGCCATGCTTGTTGCGGAGCGCGTTCAGCCCTGCCTCGTCACGGTCAACCATCACCACCCGCGCACCCGCCGCCACCATCGCCTCCGTGCTGGCTAGACCGATGCCTGACGCGGCCCCGGTCACGACCGCAACCTTGCCGATCAACTCTCCTGCCATTGGTCTCTCTCCTTGCCGGGTTCCAACATACGCGCCGCTCGCAGCACTTGAGCATATCAGGGGGACGGGTGGACTTACCGCCTTGCAGCCGTCCGCTCGAAATCGTTGCCTCTACGGGCACGGAGGATGGCCTGCCGACAGGGCCGGTGAATCCGACACCAGTGTCCGAAGCCTTGCTGGACGGTGTGCCGCGCCTCGGCGAAGGCAAGCTGCAGGCGGACGGTCTGCAAGGCTGCGTCAGTCATGGTCAGGCATTGCCCAAAGGAGGCAAGCATTTCGATATAAAATGAATGACCGAGCCATGCAGCACGCCAGTGATCGGGAGGGCTTGCTGCCGGTCACGCGTTCCTAGACCGCAAGTATCCAACAAGGGTGAATATCAGCCAGAGAACCTGTGTGACGAAGGCTGCGAGGTTGAAGCTCCAAACAAGCGAGAAGATGACAGCCAGCCCGCCCACGGCGTTCAGAACCGTGTAACGCGTATCTGCCAGCCCCAACCTGCCGGTCTGCAACCCGGCATAAGCACCGACGTACAGCGCAACGCCAATCAACCCGACTGCATCCGGCACCGTCACCGCTTAGCTTCTTTCATTCTTGGGCTTGATAGCTTCCACGATAACGCCCTGGCGGAAGGCGGGCAAAGCGTAGGGACCAGCGACGCCATCTTAGGCAAGCACCGGCACGGCAGCCGAGCGCGGAACCCATGCAGGAGTCGGGGCTGTCCGCTCGCCCCTGTCACACCGCCGGACCGGACCCGCCTACACCCACTCCCCCGCCCGCATCACCGGCACCGCGGCGCCGGCCGTATCCAGCCCGTCCACGTCCACCTCGCCCGAACCGATCATCCAGTCGATGTGGATCAGGCTGGTGTTGGCGCCGCGCCGGGCCAGCTCATCATCCGACGCCGTCGTGCCGCCCTCCAGGCAGGTGCGGTAGGCCTGGCCGAGCGCGATGTGGCTGGCCGCATTCTCGTCGAACAGGGTGTTGAAGAACAGCAGTCCGCTGGCCGAGATCGGCGACGAGCCCGGCACCAGCGCCACCTCTCCCAGCCGCCGCGCGCCGTCGTCGGTGCTCAGCACCTTTTGCAGGACCTCCTGCCCCGTGCGCGCCTGGGCGTCGGTGATCTGCCCGGCCTCGAACCGCACGGCGATGTCCTGAATCAGGGTGCCGCCGTAGCTCAGCGGCTTGGTGCTGCGGACGTGGCCGTCCACGCGCATCATGTGCGGGGTGGTGAACACCTCCTCGGTCGGGATGTTGGGGTTGCAGGTGATGCCGTTCTTCGCCGGCTCCGAGCCGCCCAGCCATAGGTGGCCATCGGACAGGCCCACGCGCAGGTCGGTGCCCGGCCCACGGAACCGCAGCGTGTGGAAGCGCTGGCCGTTCAGCGCCTCGGTCCGGGCATGCAGCGCGGCGTTGTGGGCGGCCCAGGCGGCGACGGGATCAGGCTGGTCCACGCGGGAGGCCGCGAAGATCGCATCCCACAGCCGGGCCACCGCCTGCGCTTCATCGAGGTCCGGGAACATCCGCCGCGCCCAGGCGGGAGAGGCGTAGCTGACGATGCTCCAGTTGATGGCGAAATTGGTGATCAGTTCCAGCGCCGGGCGATAGGCGACAGAGCGGGCACGGTTGGCCCGGGACACCCGCGCCGGGTCCTGCGCCGACAGCAGCGCCGGGTCGTCGCCCGAGATGGCCAGCCGCGCCGCGCCGCCGCGGTAGGCTGCGGCCATGCCCTCATACAGCCAGGCCGGCGCGCGGTCGAAGGCGTCGTCCGGGGCGAACTGGTATCGCGCCAGGGTCGTCACGTCGTCGGTCAGCAGCGTCGTGACCTGCGGGCAGCCGGCGCGGTAGGCGTGTTCGGTGATGCGGCGGACCAGCGGCACGGCGTCCAGCGGCGCCGTCATCACCAGCTCCTGCCCATGCGCCAGGGCGAGCCCGACCTCGACCGTGACCTTGGCGAGCCGGTCCAGGCGGGCGTCATGGATGGCGGCGGTGGGCGTGATGGCGTTCATCGCGGGGGCCTCGTGCTGCGGGAGAAGGGATGCACATAATAGTGCTCCTGCCCCGGCGCAAAGGTCCGCATCATGCCTGACCCCACCCTGACCCTGTATCATGTGCCCCGCACCCGGTCCGCCGGCGTGGTGTTCCTGCTGGAGGAGCTGGGCGTGCCATACCGGCTGGAGGTGCTGAACCAAAAAGCGGGGGAGCACCGCGAGCCGGCATTCCTGGCCGTCAACCCGATGGGCAAGGTGCCGGCGCTGCGGGATGCCACGGGAGCGGTGGTGACGGAGCAGGTGGCGATCCTGCTGCATCTGGCCGACCTGTTCCCTGCGGCTGGGCTGGCGCCGCCGGTGGGCGACCCGATGCGCGGGCCTTACCTGCGCTGGATGGTGTTCTATGCCGCAGCCTTCGAGCCGGCGGTGGTTGAACGCGCCGCCGGACGGGAGCCGGCATCGCGCACGATGAGCCCCTATGGCGAGTTCGACACGGTGCTGGACACCCTGGTTTCCGCGCTCAGCCCGGGGCCATACTTGCTGGGCGACCGCTTCAGCGCCGCCGACGTGTTGTGGGGTACGTCGCTGGACTGGACCACGCAGGCCAAAATTGTGCCGGGCCGCCCGGAGATCATGGACTACGTCGGCCGCATCCGCAGTCGACCCGCCGCGCAACGTGCGCGCGACCGGGATGCGGCATTGGCAAAAGGCTAACCTTCTTCCTCTCCCTCCGGGAGAGGGCCCGGGTGAGGGAAGCCCCGCAGCGCGGATGCTGCCCCTGCAAGCGCGAGGAACTGCCGATGTTTGAGACACGGTGCTTGCGGTTGCCCTCACCCCGACCCTCTCCCGAAGGGGGAGGGAGCAGAAAGCAGGGAACTACTGACCCGCCACTTTCCACAGGGCGTAGGGTTCTGTCCGCGTGCTGCCCTTCTCGTGCCACTGCGCCATGTCCTGGATGTGGCTCGACGTCACGTAGATCGAGCCGTCCGGACCCTCGGCCATGCTGTCAGGCCAGCGTAGACGCTTGTCCTGCACCACCGTCCGCATCGTGCCGTCCGGGGCGCGCAGCTTGAGTGAGTCGTCCTCCGGGCTTGTCACCCAGATGTTGCCCTTGGCGTCCATCCACAGACCGTCGGCGACGTTCGTGGTGCCCACCTTGGTCACCGCCGCGGCCAGGCGGGCCGGGGCGACGGTCGGGTTCGTCAGGATGTTGGTGGGCAGGCGATACAACGTCTTGCCGGTCAGCGCCTGCCAGTACAGGAACCGGCCCTGCCGGTCCAAGGCGATGCCGTCCGCCGAGAACTTGACCTTGCGGTTGTCAGGCCGCCGCAGCTCCTGCCCGTCGGTGTGCACGATCACGTCCGGCTCGACCTGCGTGCTGGGGTGGCCGTCGAGCACCCGGCGCGGCTTGCCGGTCCGCAGGTCCACCACCAGCAGCGCCCCGCGCACGCCGCTGTCGGTGATGTAGGCCCAGCGCCCGTCCGGGCTGACCCGCACGTCGTTCAGGTAGCTGCCCTGGGGGATGGTGTCGCGGCCGAAGCGGATAACCTGCAACACCTTGTCGGACGCCAGGTCCACCTTCACCAGCTTCGGCCCGCCATCCAGGTTGAACTCGTTGCCCGGCGCCGCCGGGTCCAGGATCCACAGGAAGCCCTGCGGGTCCACCGTCACGCTCTGCACGCAAACGAAGTGGTCGCCGTTCGACAGCGGCTTCAGGTTGCGCCAGGCGTTCCACTCGGCATTCGGGTAGGGCTTGAGGCTGCCGTCCTTCATGACCTCGGCGACCGATATCTCCACGTCCTGCTCCCAGCGTGGGAAGTTGACGAAGATGCGGCCTTGCGGCGACACGGCGACGCCGGTGACCTGCTGCTCGAATGTTGCGACCTGGGTCAGCTTGTCCGCGTCGGTGGCAGCGCCTTGCGCCTGGGCGCGGCTGGCGGCAGCCGCGGCCAGCAGGGCGATCAGGGTGCGGCGGTGAAGGTCGGGCATGGTAGAGTCCTCGGCTACAATGCGCCCTGGACGCGGCGGGGTGCGCCGGGTTGCGGACAGGGAACCCGGCAACACCATCCTGTGTTGCACGGGACCCAGCAAGCGAGGGACGCAATGACAGACAAATTCAAGCCTGGCGACAAGGTCAAGTGGGGCACATCCCAGGGTGGCACAGAGGGCACGGTCGAGAAGAAGGTGACCTCCGAAACCCATATCAAAGGGCACGTTGCCAAGCCGACCAAGGACGAGCCGCAGTTCGTGGTGAAGTCGGCGAAAAGCGGCAAGGAGGCCGTGCACAAGCCGGAGGATTTGAAGAAAGCGTAGCCGCGCTGCCCTGCCCCCTCCCCCTCCGGGAGAGGGTTGGGGTGAGGGAGGCCAGAAGCACGGATGCTGTTGTTATAGGCGCAAGCAGCCGCGGATGATTGCGACATGGTTCTGGCGGCTTCCCTCACCCCAACCCTCTTCCGGAGGGAGAGGGAGAACGAAGCGTTCATCTTTACATAAGGATATCTTTATGTAATATGCCGGGTATGGAGCCATTCCTCACTGCCCTGCGCGCCTGCGCCGAACCTACACGCCTGCGCCTGCTGGCGCTGGCTGCGCATGGCGCGTTCTGCGTTATGGAGTTCACCGAGATCCTGGGGCAAAGCCAGCCGCGGCTGTCTCGCCATCTCAAGCTGCTGTGCGACGCCGGGCTGCTGGACCGGGTGCGGGAGGGCACGAACGTCTGGTTCGCCCTGCCGCATGACGCCGTGCAGGGGGTTGCGCCTGTGCTGGAACTGCTGGCCCGCCTGCCGGAGGATGACCCTGTGCTGTCCGCCGACCGCCGCGGCGCCGCCCGAGTATTGGCGGAGCGGGCACGCATTGCGTCCGACACCTTCCGCCGCCAAGGGGCAGATTGGGACGAGATGCGTGCCCTTGGCCTACCCGCGGCCGACGTTGAGGCGGCGCTGCTGTCGCTGCTGCCCGGCGAAAAGCTGGGCCGGCTGCTCGACATCGGCACCGGCACCGGACGGATGCTGGAACTGCTTGCGCCGCGCATCCGCTCCGGCTTGGGGATAGACGCCAGCCGCGCCATGCTGGCCCTCGCCCGCGCCCGGCTGGCCAAGCCAGGGCTGGCGCATGTGGGCGTCCGCCAGGCCGACATGTATCGCCTGCCGCTTTCGCCGGGCTATGACGTGGCGGTGCTGCAAATGGTGCTGCACTACGCCGAGGACCCCGCCGCCGTGGTGGCGGAGGCGGCCCGCGTGCTGGTCCCGGGCGGGCAACTGATCATCGTGGACCTGGCGGGACACCGCCGCACCGACCTGACGGAGCGCCTGGCCCATCGCTGGCCCGGCTTCACCGACGACGCCATGCGCGACCTGCTGCGCGCCCCTGGCCTGCTGCCCGGTCAGCCCATATCGGTCCCAGGCGCGCTGGAGGTTCGGCTGTGGCCGGCCACCCTCCCCGTCGCCTCCGTTTCGGATGGCGCCGACGAACCCCGCCGCGAACTTGTTCCAGAGGACGCTTGATGACCCGACCCCATTTGCTCGACGCCCTGCGTGACCAGGTCCTGCTGTGCGACGGCGGCATGGGCAGCCGCGTGCAGGCCCTGACCCTGGACATCGAGCGCGACTACTGGAACCGGGAGAACTGCACCGAGGTGCTGAACCTGTCCCGCCCGGACCTGGTGCGCGAGATCCACCGCGGCTACTTCGAGGCCGGGGCGGACATGGTGGAAACCAACAGCTTCGGCGGCTCGCCGATCACCTTGGGCGAGTTTGACCTGCAGGATCGCACCCATGAAATAAACAAGGTCGCGGCGGAGTTGGCGCGGGAGGCCGCGGACAGCTTCGCCGACGGACGCCATCGCTGGGTGCTCGGCAGCATCGGGCCGGGCACCAAGCTGCCGTCGCTCGGCAACATCGCCTATGACCCGCTGGAGGCGGCGCTGGCCGCGCAGTCCCGCGGCCTGATTGCCGGCGGCGTGGACGCCATCCTGATCGAAACCTGCCAGGACACCCTGCAGATCAAGGCCGCTGTCAACGGCGCCAAGATCGCCCGCGCCGAGGCCGGCACGGACACGCCGATTTTCGTGCAGGTGACGGTGGAAACGACCGGCACCTTGCTGGTCGGACCGGATATCGCTGCGGCGGCGACGGTGATCCATGCGCTGGACGTACCGCTGATCGGGCTGAACTGCGCCACGGGTCCGCATGAGATGAGCGAGCATGTCCGCTGGCTCGCGGCCAACTGGCCCGGCCTGCTGTCGGTGCAGCCAAACGCCGG
>CAXTCI010000093.1:7401-19706 GCA_964242325.1 uncultured Acetobacteraceae bacterium | reverse complement strand
TGTCGTCGTCCGACGCGAAGCTGCCGATGATCATCGGCAACCGCGTCTCCACCCTGGGCGCCTTCGCCTGCGCTATGCGCGACGCCGGGGTGAAACACGGCAAGCTGGCGGCGCCATCTGGCGGCAGCACCGATTACACTTTCAAGATGTTTGTTCCAGCGGGTGGTGGGAAAGGGGCCAAGGGAACGGCTGCCACTGCCCTAGGAAGTGGACCGCCGGAGGACCTGTTCGTCTTTACCGAGCCAGCTGCCCGGATCGGACCGGCCAGCGACGACGACATTGACGATGTCCAAGTCGTTATGCTTCGCATGATCGAGATCGGGGTCGACCGCAAGGCGCTGGTCGGGGTGCAGATGGGCGACGAGGCCAAGCTGCAGGCGTTCTCGGTGCCGGAATGGCGGCAGGTTTCTGCCAACATTGCCACCGGTGGCCAGCAGCACGCGGTCAGTGCCGAAACCTGCGCGGCCTTCGCCGCTGACCCCGGCAAAGTTGCCAACGAGGCCGCGCCCGACGCGCTGCTGGGCTGCGCACACAAACCCTGATCGGGCGCGGGGCGCACCCTGCGCCTGCATGCTCCTGCGCTACGGGGACGGTGCGCGCGCGACCACCGCGCCGTTCTCGGCGACGATCACCCCGCGCTCGCCGTTCCAGACCACTATCATCATGAATTCGGCCACACCCGCGGCGTGGGTGTGCCGTTCGACGCTGCGGCAGTCCCATTCCACCAGGCCAGTGACCTTGCAGACGTTGCCGCCGGCGTCGCAATCCGCGGCGACCGACCCGGGGCGCGGGACGTAGGACCGGATCGGCCAGCGCAGCATATAGGCGCGCTTCTGCGCTAGCAGGGCGGCGTGCGAGATCGGCTTGCCGTAGAAGTCCACGGTTTCGGCGTAGGACCGCGACATTGCCGCCAAGGCAAGGTCGTTCGGGGCGGACCATTGCGCCAGATAGGAAAAAGCGAAAGCGGTCGCGTGCTCCTGGGCGACGGAGGCGGCGGAGCTGGGCGCGGAGGAGACGACCGGGGCTCCGGGGGTTTGGCCAGCAATCGGCGGGGCGGTTGGCAGGGCAGGCGCAACCCATGCCGGCGCCTGGCGAGCCGGCGCCATGGCGGAGCCTGCTGCGTCCGATGCGGGACCCGGCGCCGCCGGGGGATCATCGAGGTTGACCCCCTCACCCCCCGGAACCGCCGCCACCCTTGCAGCAGGGCCTAGCGTCCCCAGGGCGGCGTCAAGCCGTTCGATGCGCGCCGGCTGGATCAGGACCTCCGTGTGATGATGTCCGGTGAACTGGTGCATCAGCATGCCGGTGATGCGCACCCTGCTTCCCGCAATCGAGCCATCGAACGGGATGCTGACGAATGCGATCTGCATCTCGCGCACGCCGGCTTCGGACTCCTCCTGTCCCGGATCACCCTGCACGCAGACCGGCGCCGGCAGCGTCAGCGCCAGGTAGGGTTCCTTTGCATCGGTCCCTGGGTTCTCGCCGAAGCCTGGAGGGCCATACGCCATCACCCGCCGCACGCTGCCGGTCAGCGTCACGGTTTGCGGGTCATAGGTCAGGCAACCGGTGCCGGCAGCACGGGCTGCTCCGCCCTGATACAAGACGGCGGTCACTGCAATCACAAGAGCCATTCTCATCGCCCCCACGATGCGTGCTGCGCTGTGGAGCGTCAACGATTGCGAGGAGGCCACGTGCGAGTTTGGGCCTTATCCTGCACCAGGGCCATGAGCGGCCAGGTCGCGACCAGCATCGGGAGCCGCTTGCAGCATGACGGAGGAGGCCAGCGGGACCGTGCGCCCAGCCGCGGGTTGCCGCTGCTTACCGCCCGAGCTGCTCACCCTCCGAATAGATTCGCCGGATACTCCACCCGCATGAGCGTCAGCCCGCCCGGCGGCGCCGTCGGCCCGGCGGCGCGGCGGTCCCGCGCGGCCAGCGCCTCCGCAACCTGCTCCGGCCGCCACCGCCCCTCGCCGACCAGCTTGAGCGTGCCCACCATGTTGCGGACCTGATGATGCAGGAAGCTCGGCGCCTCCGCCCTGATCCATATGCTGTCTCCGTCGCGCTCCACATGGATGCGATGCAGCGTCCGCAACGGGCTTTTCGCCTGGCAGGCGGTGGCGCGGAACGAGGTGAAGTCGTGGTGTCCGACCAGGTACGCCGCCGCGTCAGCCATCGCCGCCGCTTCCAGCGGACGGTCCACGTGCCAGGCGTGCCGGTCCAGCACCGGCGGCGCGCGGCGGTTCAGGATGCGGTAGGCATAGGCCCGCCCAGTCGCGGAAAAGCGCGGATGCCAGCCCGGCGGCGCCGGCACGGCCTGCAGCACGCAGACGGGATGCGGGCGCAGGTGGAAGTTGAGCGCATCCCGCACCTTGCCAGCCGGCAGGTCGCGCGTCAGGTGGAGCAGGGCGGCCTGGCCCGCGGCATGGACGCCGGTGTCGGTGCGCCCGGCGACTGCGCAGGATGCCGGCAGGGGGCCTGCCAGGCGAGTGGCGGCCTCCTCCAGCACGCCCTGTACTGTCAGCCCTTCGGCTTGACGCTGCCAGCCCAGGAACGGCGTGCCGTCATATTCTAGCAGCAGCGCCCAAGGCGTCCCGGGCGGGGGGGGCGGCGGAACAGCTATCGCGGTGGCCATGCCGGCAGTGTCACGTCAGCAACGTCCCTGCTGGAACCGCGAAGCCGCGCAGCAGGGCGGCGGCGTCCATCGGCGCGCGCCCCGGCCGCTGCAGGCGCAGCAGCCGCAACGCCCCTGCGCCGCATGCCACCAGCAACGCCTCGTCCAGCACGGTCCCGGGCGGGCCGGACCCGGCCTCGGGCGCGGCGTCCAGCACCTTCAGCACTTCGTCGCCCAGCATCGCCCATGTGCCGGGCCAGGGCGTCAGGCCGCGCACCCGGCGATCGAGCACGTCCGCCGGCGCCGTCCAGTCCAGGCGTCCGTCGCCGCGTGTCAGCTTGGGGGCATAGGTCGCGCCCTCCGCCGGCTGCGGCAGGGGTGGCGGGGGATCGGCCAGGGCCTGCACGATCAGCCGGGCGCCCATCGCACCCAGGGCGTCGTGCAGCTCCGCCGCCGTGGTGCGCGGTCCGATCGGCACGGCCCCGCGCAGCAGCATCGGTCCGGTGTCCAGCCCGGCGTCCATCTGCATGATGGTGACGCCGGTTTCGTCGTCCCCGGCCAGCACCGCCGCCTGGATCGGCCCGGCGCCGCGCCAGCGCGGCAGCAGGCTGGCATGGATGTTCAGACAGCCCCGGCGCGGCGCGTCCAGCATGGGCTGCGGCAGGATCAGGCCATAGGCCGCCACGACCGCCGCATCCAGGCCAAGCGCCGCGAAGGCGGCCTGGTCGTCGTGCGAGCGGCGCAGCCGCTCCGGGGTATGGACCGGCAGGCCCAGCAGCACGGCGGCGGCGTGGACGGGGCAGGGCGTCAGGCGGTTGCCCCGCCCGGCCGGGCGGGGAGGCTGGCAGTAAACCGCCGCGATCTCGTGCCCGGCGTCTTGCAGGGCATGGAGCGCGGGGACGGCGAAATCCGGGCTGCCCATGAATGCCAGGCGCAGCCGGGGTGCGGACATTACCCCGCGGCCTTCTGCTTCAGCTCCTTGGTCAGCCGGCGCAGGATCATGTTGCGCTTCAGCGCCGACAGGTGGTCTACGAACAGCACTCCGTCTAGGTGGTCAATCTCATGCTGGAGGCAGGCCGCGAGCAGGCCCTCAGCGTCCAGGTCGTGCAGCTTGCCGTCCAGGTCGGTGTAGCGGACGTGGACGCGGGCCGGGCGGCTCACATCGGCATATTGGCCGGGCAGGGACAGGCAGCCTTCTTCCCGGATGATCCAGTCCTCGCTGACCCTGGTGATCTCGGGGTTGATCAGCACGATGGGCGCGGGCGCGTCCTCTGGCTGCAGGTCCACGACGGCCAGGCGCAGCAGCACGCCCACCTGCGGTGCGGCAAGGCCGATGCCGGGGGCGGCATACATCGTGGCGAGCATCTGCGGCACCAAGTCACGCAACCGCTCCATGTCGTCTGGGCCGACCTTGCGGGTCTTGGCGCGCAGCGAGGGGTGCGGTGGAGTGAGGATCGGCAGCTTGGGGGTATCTGCACCGGCAGCAGGGGAGGGGGAGGCATCCATGCCGCGCATGTAGCGGCCAGCGCCCGGCCATACAATCGCCGCCCTTGCATCTGCGGCCCGCTCTGACAACATCCCCGTCTGTCGGGATGCCGCAATGGGTCCTGGTTGCCGCTTCGCTCGAAGGAGGAGGCTCGATGACTACGCGTATGTTCACTTCGCCCATGTTCCTGGGTTTCGATCATCTAGAGCAGATGCTTGAGCGGGCGCAGAAGTCGCCCAACGACGGTTATCCGCCCTACAACATCGAGCAGACCGGGCCAGCCGGGCTGCGCATTACCCTGGCAGTGGCCGGGTTCACGATGGACGAATTGCAGATCACTCAGGAGGACAACCAACTCGTCATACGCGGCCGGCAGGCCGATGACGCCGCTGGCCGGGTATACCTGCATCGCGGCATCGCGGCCCGGCAGTTCCAGCGTGCCTTCGTGTTGGCGGAGGGTATCGAGGTCAAAGGCGCATGGCTGGACAATGGCCTGCTGCACATAGACTTGGCCCGGCCGCAACCCGAGGTGCGAGTCAAGACAATCCAGATCACCAAGTCCGGCAATGGTCGGACAGTGGACGCCGCGCCAGAGAACGATTGATCCGGTGGAACACCCGCTCGTCCAAGCTATGCCGCATCGCACAGAAAGATGATGCGTCGAAACAGTCGCCGTCTACAACTTGATTGCGGGCGTGGCGTTGCGCTCGGCACGATCTCCGCCCCTGCAAAGGACTCTAATTTATGAACATATCCGGCCTGCAGATGGGTGCCCTGGCCGCCGTCTCGATCGACGAACTCGATATCCGCAAGCTGTCTCAGATGCAGTTGCTGGAACTGGGCATGGAGCAGTTGGCCTATGTGAAGCCGGTCTGGATGGATGGCACAACGGCGTTTGCAATCTTTGCGGCTGATGGCTCGCCAATGGCTGTGGCAGCGGATTGCGAGATGGCAGTCGCGGCGATCATGGAGCATGAGATGGTCCCCACGCTGGTGCATTAGCTCTTTTACTTCCCGTCCTTTGGGAGGCATGGGATCGGCTGGCGTCAGTCAAGACGATGCGTTGCTTCGATTGGCGCTTAACCTTCCATTCAAGCTTTTGGCAGTCGTTTCTGCTTGCAAAGTTCTTCCAGGTGAAGATAACAATCGGAGTTTGTCCAGCTACTTTGTTTTCGTTGGATCTATCCAGCCGATGTGACCATCGGCTCTCCTATAGATCACGTTCAATTCGGTAGTGGCGCTGTTGCGGAACATCAGCACAAGCTGGTCGGCCAGGTCCATGCGCATCACGGCCTCGCCGACCGAGAGGGTGTTGATTTCCGCCTGGCTCTCGGCGATTACGGTCGCATAAGCGGGGATGTCGCTTTGGGAGTCCACGCCGCTGGGCTGGCCGTCTTCGTCCTGGCGCAGGATGTACTGCCGGGCAGCCTCGGGCCTCGCCCGATTGGCCAGGTCGCGCGCATGCTCATTCACTCGCCGGCGATAGCGACGCAGGCGTTTGGCAATATGTTCGGCCGCATCATCGAAGGCGCTGTGCGCGTCTCCGGCCTCACCCTCGCCGCGCAGGGTCAAACCACGGCCGGCATGGACGTTGATGTCGCATGTGAAGAAGCTGCGGGCCCGGCTGAAAGTGACGTTTGCTTCCAGCGCATGATCGAAATACTTGCCGGCGATGGTGTCCAAGTGATCGCTGACGCGGACACGAAGGGCGTCCGACAACTCGACCTGCTTGCCCGACACTGTGATCTGCATGGCTGCGCTCCCGTGGTTGACCGAACCGCGGCGACGCCCGCCTAGCTTACGCGTCTAGGCCGACACCGCTTTCTCCCGCTTGCGCTGCACCGAGCTTGGGATGCGCAGCGCTTCCCGGTATTTGGCCACGGTCCGGCGGGCGATGTCCACGCCTTCCCGTCGCAAAGCCGCAACAATCCCGTCATCAGACAGAACATCCTCCGGGTCTTCGGCCTGCACCAGGGCGCGGATCCGGTGGCGGACGCTCTCGGCGCTGTGGCTTTCGCCGCCCCCTGTGGCATTAATAGCGGTTGTAAAGAAATACTTAAGTTCGAAGGTGCCTCGGGGGGTGGCGATATACTTGTTGGCGGTCACGCGACTGACGGTGCTCTCGTGCATTTCCACCGCCTCGGCAATGTCGCGCAGGATCAATGGGCGGAGGTGGCCGACGCCGCCGCGGAAAAACGCGTCCTGCTGCCGCACCACCTCGGACGCGACCTTTAGGATCGTGTTGGCGCGCTGCTGCAGGGACTTCACCAGCCAGTTGGCGCTGGACAGGTTCTCACCGAGGAAGCTTCGCCCCTCCTTGCCGGCCTTGGCGCTGACGCGGGCATGGTAGGCTTCGTTCACCAGCACGCGCGGCATGGTGTCGGGATTAAGCTCCAGGATCCATGCGCCATCTGGCCCAACGCGCATCAGCACGTCAGGGATCACCTGCTGCATCGGGCCGATGTCGTATCCGGCGCCAGGCTTGGGATCCAGCGCGCGTATCTCGCTGATCATCTCGGCGAGGTCCTCGCTGTCCACCTCGCACACCAGGAGCAGGCCGCGCAGGTCGCGCCGTGCCAGCATGTCCAGGTTGTCGAGCAGGCGCTGCATCGCCGGGTCCAGGCGGTTCAGCTCGGCGAGCTGCGCGGCGAGGCATTCCCGCAGGTTCGTGGCGAACAGGCCCGGCGGGTCGAACCGCATCATGGCGGCCCGGACCCGCTCGACGCGCGCCACGTCGATTCCGAGCGCGGCGGCAATCTCCTCCGTCCCAACCGGGACGCGTCCGGCGGGGTCCAGCAGCGCCATCAATTGCGCGCCGATGATCCTGTCGCCCTGGTCACGGAAGTTGAGGCGGATCTGCTCTTCCAGGTGCGTCCGCAGGCTGCCCGGCGCCGCAGCCAGCGCGTCCATGCCGCGATCGTCGCCCTCGGCACCGCCATTGCCGCGGCTGGCGCCGGCATAGGAGCCTTCGCCGCCGTCATACGGTGCCCCGTCGGCGGGACCTCCGCTGTCATAGCTGTTGGTGTGGTCGGCCTCGACCGCATCCGGCAAGCGCTCCTGCCGCAGCAGGGTGGCAGCATCCATCTCGCTTGCCGGCTGCGTGCGCTGGTCCGGCGCCGGCATCTCCGGCAGGCTGTCACTACGTTCATCGCGTTCAAGCAACGGGTTGCGTTCCAGCTCCTCCTCGACGAAGGCGGCCGCTTCCATGTTGGTGAACTGCAACAGCTTGATAGCTTGACGCAACTGGGGCGTCATCACAAGCGATTGCGTCTGCCTGAACTCTAACCGTGGTCCGATCGCCATGGCCCGCAGCTTACAGGCTAAACCTTTCTCCGAGATAGACCCGGCGCACGTCCACGTGGGCCACGACCTCTTGCGGACGGCCCTCCATCAGCACCTTGCCGTCGTGCATGATGTAAGCCCGGTCTATGATCTCCAGGGTCTCGCGGACGTTGTGGTCGGTGATCAGAACCCCGATGCCGCGGTGCTTCAGGTGGGACACCAGGTCGCGGATTTCGCCGACCGCAATCGGGTCGATGCCGGCCAGCGGCTCGTCCAGCAGGATGTAGCCGGGCTGGGTCGCCAAGGCGCGTGCAATCTCGACCCGGCGGCGCTCCCCGCCCGACAGGGCAAGGGATGGAGTACGGCGTAGGCGGCTGATGCCAAACTCCTCCAGCAGCTCATCCAGCATCATGGCCCGGCGGTCCGGGTCGCGCTCCACGACCTCCAACGCCGCCAGGATGTTCTGTTCGACGTTCAGGCCGCGGTAGATGCTGGCTTCCTGCGGCAGGTAGCCGATGCCGAGGCGCGCCCGGCGATACATCGGCAGCCCGGTGATGTCCTGGCCGTCCAGGGTGATGCTGCCGGTGTCCGGGCGGACCTGGCCAGTGATCATGTAGAACGTCGTGGTCTTGCCGGCGCCATTGGGGCCGAGCAGTCCAACCGCTTCCCCGCGCCGTACCTGGATGGAGACGTTCTGCACCACTGGGCGCTTCTTGTAGGTTTTGCCGACCCCGGACGCAGCCAGGCCGGCGCCGTCGCTAATCGCGCCCAACCCGGCGGCACCGGGCACCACCCGCAGCTCGTTCACGGCTTCGGCTTCGCGCCGGGTGCGGCGCCGGTCGCATCGTTCGGCACCACAAGACCTTGGATGCGCCCACCAGGGTTCCTGCTCAGGGTGCTGATGCCCGTGTGCATGTTCACAATGGCTTCGTCGCCGTTGAGCTGGTTCTGGCCGCGGGTCAGGTGCACGTTGCCGGCCAGCCGGGCGATGCCAGTGTCGGCGACGTAAACCCCGCGGTCCGCATGGATGGTCTCAGTCGCGGTGCGGACTTCGACGTTGCCGAAACCCTCCACGCGCTCCAGCTTGCCGGAGGATGTCAGCGGGTCCGCACCGGGCTTGGCTGGCGCAGCGGCGAGCTTGGGGCCTGGCTGCTGGTCTGGCGGTGTGGTGTAGGCCACCAGCGTGTCGGCGGCCAAGCGCCGGCCGTCGGAGGTGGTGACAACGGCAAGGCCGCGTCCAACTGCCATGTGCTTGGCCGACCAGTACTCCATGGCGTCCCGCGCCGTCATCACTTGCTGCGGCGTCGTGATCTTTAACGCCGACCCGGTCAGCAGCAGCACGGACTGGTCAATGTCATAGATGGCCCGATCCCCCACAGCGAGATCGGTTGCGGTGAAGATGTGGACGTTGCCCTCTGCCTCCAGCCGGTAGATCTCGTTGCTGCCGGTGTCGGCACCAGCCAGGCCGGAGCCGGGCTTGGCAGCGGCCGGAGTGGCAGCAGCCGCGCCAGCCTTCTTGCGGTAATGGGCGATCAACACGTCGGCCGTTACCGTCACGTCGCCGCGCACGGCGCGGGCGCTGCCACGGGCGATGACCACCTGCTCGTTCTGCCGCCACTCCATGCCGTCGCTGGCTGTGACCTCGACGGGGCCGCCGTGGGACATGTCTATGGCCTGGGCGCGCGCCGGCACGGCGGGGCCGAGCAGCATCAGCGCGAGCAGGAGGCGCTTCATTTGCTGGCCTCGTTCAGCACGAGGCGGGCGGGTCCGTGGAACTGCACGACGGCGCCCTTGTCGATCAGGGTGAAGCCCTGGGCGTCCAGCACGCCAAACGGACCCTCGACATGAGTCTGCTCTTCGCTGGCAGCCGCCGCTCTTTTCACGTCCACCGCGGCGCTTTGCGTCCGCATTACCGTACCATCGTCCTTGTACAACACGACGTCCTTGGACAAGTCCAGTTGGCCTGAGTGCTGGACGTAAACGCCCTCATGTGACTGCACCATCAGCCAGCCGCCGTTCTCCGTCACCAAGTCGCCCTTCGGCTCCTGCAGGTTCACCCGGACCGGCCCACTCTGCTGCGCCGAGTCCGCCGTGACGGTGTAGGGCCGGCCGCGGTCATCCACGCCGCGGTAGCGCGGCTCCCGCAGGCGTCCGCTGTCCGGGATGGCGCTGAAGGCGTTGCGGAAGGCGACGCGGCCCTGCTCCTTGACCCGCGCCAACTCCGGCCAAACAGCGATGCTGCCCAACAACGCAAGCGCACCCACCGGGAGCACCCACTTGGTCATCGTCACCAGCACGCGGCGCCGGGCGATGCCTGAGGCCGTGGGCACTCGGCGAGCGCGCACGGGACCGGCTGCGGACAGGCGCTCCTCGGGCCGCCGCGTGGTCAGGGCATCGTGCGGGAGCGGCGTCACGCTCATGCGACACCAGCCCGCAGCAGGTCGTGGACATGCAGTAGGCCCAGGGGGCGGCCGTCTCCATCCAGCACGAACAAGCTAGTCACGGGCCGCGGCCCGCCCATCAGGCGAAGCGCGTCCGCCGCCAGGGCCTCGGGGCCGATGGTGCGGGGGCTGCGGTTCATCACGTCTTGCACCCTACGGTCCAACAGGTCCGGCCCCATGCTCCGGCGCAGGTCGCCGTCCGTCAACACCCCGGCTAAGCATCCGGCGGCATCAATCGCGCCCAGGCAACCGAAGCCCTTGCCGGTCATCACCAGCAGCGCCTGGCTCATGGGAAGGGCGGTATCGGCCAGCGGGATGGCGTCGCCGCGGTGCATCAGGTCGGACACGCGGCGCAACTGCGCGCCCAGCTTTCCGCCGGGATGGAACTGCGAGAAGTCGGTGGCGGTGAAACCGCGCCGAGTCAGCAGCGCGACGGCCAGCGCATCGCCCAAGGCAAGCTGCATCGTGGTACTGGTAGTGGGCGCCAGGCCCATCGGACAGGCTTCCGCCGCGGCAGGCAGCACCAGCAGCACGTCGGCGGCCCGAGCCAAGGCGCTGCCGGGTTGCCGGGTGATGGCGACCAGCGGCAGGCCGAAGCGGCGGGCATGGGCGACGAGGTCGGCAAGCTCCGCCGTTTCGCCGCTGTTGGACAGCGCCAGCACGGCGTCGCCGGGCACGATCATGCCGAGGTCGCCGTGCGATGCCTCGCCGGGATGGACGAACAGGGCGGGGGTGCCGGTGCTGGCCAGGGTGGATGCGATCTTGCGTCCGATATGGCCGGACTTGCCCATCCCCGACACCACGACTCGGCCGGTGCAGGCGGCGAGTCGCTCGACGGCCGTGGTGAAGCAGTGGTCGAGCGATGCCGCTAGCGCCCGTAGCCCAGCCGCCTCTGCCGCCAGCACGCTGCGGGCAACCTCGATGTCGTCAACCGGGGAAAGGGCGAGGGCGGCTACCATTCGTGTCCTTAAACAGAGTCTCGGGAGTATGGGCAGTGCGGACGCCCGGTCAACCAAACCGCATGTGGCGCCCGGGATGGATCGCCGTTCACTCTGCCGTTTCCAAGCGCTTCTTGGAAGAACTTAATATCTCGCTTGAAGCCGACCCTTCCTAGGGGTCATTATGACAGCCAAATGGTGTCCGTGTCAGCAGCCCCGGTGCTCAACCCAGCCACTCCGCCCGCCCCGACGGGACTTTTCACCCCGGCCGCTTCCATCGCCCTCGGCCAAGCCGGTGCCAGCGTTGAAATCAAGGATTGGGACCGCAGCGGTGACCATGCCAGCTCGATTTCCCTGTTCGGCTGGTGCGTGTCCCGGACCGGCAGGCCACTAGGGGTCGAGTTCCACCTGCAAGGCGTCCTGCTGGCGTCTGCCTCCCTGCCCATCCCGCGCCCGGATGTGGTGGCCGCGCTGGGCCGCCCGGATACGCCGCTGCACTGCGGCTTCTACCTGCGCCTGTCCAAGCTCGTGCTGCCGCCGGGCGCGGCGCTGGACGTGGTGATGGCCGAGGAGCGTGAAGGCGGGAGGACGCTGGTGCCGCTCGGCACCCTCGCCGGCCTGCCGCCGCCGCGGCTCGCGCCGGGCTATGCGGAGCGGCACCAGCCGCTGCTGCTGCTCGGCCTGGGCCGGTCCGGGACGACCTATGCCATGCGGCTGATCGCGGGGCACCCCGGCATCCTGGCGCCGGGCGGCCATCCCTACGAGATGCGGCCGCCGGTCTGGCTGTGGCACGCCGCCCAGGTCATGTCCGCGCCCGGCGCCGACGCGTCCATGCACCCTGATGGGTTCGAAAGCCGCGACGCCGGCCGTCTGGGCTACAACCCCTACCGTAGCCGGGATTGGGAGGACGCGGCCGGGCCGCCCGCCGTCGTGCACTGGCAGGAGGAGGGCTTGCCGGCCGCGGCGATCGAGTTCTGCAAGCGGCAGGTGGACGAGTTCGTGCAGTGCTGCACCACAGCGCGTCCCGTGCCGCCGCGCTTTGTCGCTCAAAAGATGCTGGTGTCCCTGACCCGGCACTTCGTCCACAACATCTATGCCGGGGCGCGGGACGTGTTCCTGGTGCGCGACTTCCGCGACGTTTGGCTGTCCGCGCGCAGCTTCAACCGCAAGCGTGGCGGGGCCTCGTTTGGACGCGACGGCTTCGCCAGCGACCTGGACTGGCTGCGCGGGCTGGCATTCAGCACCCGTCAACTCCGCCTGGCGCACCTGGCGGCAGGCCCAGGTGCCGTCACGCTCCATTATGAGGAGTTGATGCGGGACCCGGCACCGGCGCTCACGCGGGTGCTGGTCGGACTGGGGCTGGATGCCGCGCCGGACCTGGTGCGCTCCCTGGTCGCGGTCGCCGGCGTCGGGGACCGCGACGCCGAGCGGCATCGCACGTCGGGACCGGGCGGTGCCGTGGAGCGCTGGCGCAGGGAGATGACGCCGGAGGAGCTGGCGGCCGCGGCGGATGCCTTCGGAGAGGACCTGCGCTACTTCGGCTATGA
>CAXTCI010000093.1:0-7301 GCA_964242325.1 uncultured Acetobacteraceae bacterium | reverse complement strand
AGCGCCAGGCGGCCTTCGCGCACCAGCAGGGCTTCCAGCCTGGCCCAGAGCGCGTGCAGGTGCAGCACGTCGGACGCGGCATAGGCCATTTGCTCCGCCGTCAGCTCGGCGGCGCCCCAGTCGCTGGTCTGCTGCATCTTAGAGATCTCGGCGCCCACCAGCTCGCGCACCAGGTCCTTGAGGCCGTGGCGGTTGGTGAAGGTGCGGACCAGCTTGGCGGCGATCTTGGTGCATTTGACCGGGGCGACGGTGATGCCCAGCGCCTGCTGCAGTATCGCAACGTCGAAGCGGGCGAAGTGCATCAGCTTGAGAATCGCGGGGCTGCCCATCATGGCAGCGAGGTTCGGTGCGTCGTAGCCGCGTCCGCCCAGCGCCACCGGCACGAACTGCACCAGATGCGCCACTCCATCCCCGGCGGATAGCTGCACGAGGCAGAGCCGGTCGCGGTGCGGATTCAGTCCCATCGTTTCCGTGTCAACGGCCACCACAGAGCCAAGGTCCAATCCTTCTGGCAAGTCATGCCGATGAAGGTGGACGGTGCCGTCCCGCGTGAACTGCGTCGTCACGGGGAGGCCATCAAATCGGTTGGTGCCCAGGAAAAGACTCGAACTTTCACAACCTTGCGGTCACAGGTACCTGAAACCTGCGCGTCTACCAATTCCGCCACCTGGGCACACCGAGTGGTGAGGCGGCGTGTTAAGGCGGCGGCCCCATGCCGTCAAGCCGCAATCAGCCGCCTGGCCCCGCCACCTTGAGGTGCGCCCGCTACCTTGAGGTGCGATGGAACGCCGCATATCAAGGGCCAGGGTTCCGGGAGACAGGGCACATGGCGACGCGCAGCGTGGCGACGGTTTTCGGCGGCAGCGGCTTCATCGGGCGCTATGTCGTCAAGCGCCTGGCGGCGGCGGGCCACATCGTGCGTGTGGCCGGGCGCGACATGGAGGCGTCGAAGCCGCTGATGATGACCGGCCGCGTCGGCCAGGTGGTTCCCTTATATGTGTCGCTGTCGAACCAGGGTGCGGTCCAGCGGGCGGTTGAGGATGCGGACTTCATCGTGAACCTGGTCGGCATCCTGGCGGAGGGCCGCAGGGGCGACTTCCAGCGGGTGCAGGCGGAAGGCCCGGCCCGCATTGCCCGCGCCGCCGCCGCGGCAGGCGTCCAGCGCATGGTGCAGGTGTCCGCCATCGGCGCCGATGCCGCCAGCCCTAGCCTGTATGCCCAGACCAAGGCCGCCGGTGAAGCCGGTGTCCACGCCAGCCTGCCCGGCGCCACCATCCTGCGCCCGTCCCTGGTGTTCGGGGCGGAGGACAAGTTCTTCAACCGCTTCGGCAGCATGGCCATGACCCTGCCGGTGATGCCGGTCATCGAGGGCGGCAGCCGGTTCCAGCCGGTCTATGTCGGGGACGTCGCCGACGCGGTGATGGCAGCGCTGGTGCGGGAGGACGTGGCCGGGCAGACCTACGAGCTGGGCGGGCCGAAAGTCTGGACTTTCCGTGAGCTGCTGGCCTGGATACTCCAGGAAACCCATCGCAACCGTCCGCTGTTGAACGTCCCGATGGGGCTGGCCCGGTTGCAGGCGCGGTTGGGAGAGCTGCTGCCGGGAAAGCCGCTGACGCGCGACCAACTGCTGCTGCTGGGCCGGGACAACGTAGTGGCGCCCGGGGCGAAAGGCTTGCAGGACCTGGGTATCACGCCAACCCCGATCGAGTTGGTGGTGCCCGAATACCTCGACCGCTACCGGCCCGGCGGCGGCAAGCGGGAGGAAGCTCCGGTCTGATGCAGCCGATACGGACCTAAAATTGCCACGGTTTGCCCAGAGTTTCGGCATACCGCCCTCGCATGGCTGAAATTACGGCAGCATTGCTGTCCTGTTAATCATATTATGCTGGCCTCACAGGGATTTGCCTTTATACGCAACCGCGATGGGCCGCAGCGTGCGGTCAACGGATGGAGGGCGTCCCGATGGCTGACCGTATGCTGCAATTCGTTCGCTTGCCGCAGGAAGCACCGTCGAAGCGCGATGTCTCCATGCGACGTGAGGACTTTGCCGAAATCTACGCCGACTTCGATCCGGCGCAGGCCGGCGCCCAGAGCAGCCGGTGCAGCCAGTGCGGCGTGCCGTTCTGTCAGGTACACTGCCCTCTAGGCAACAACATCCCGGATTGGCTCAAGCTGACGGCGGAGAACCGACTGCAGGAAGCCTACGAGGTCAGCAGCGCCACCAACACCTTCCCCGAGATCTGCGGGCGCATCTGCCCGCAGGACCGGCTGTGCGAGGGCAACTGCGTCATCGAGAAGGGTTTTAATAGTGTCACCATCGGCGCGGTGGAGCGCTTCATCACCGACCATGCCTGGGAGCAGGGCTGGGTAAAGCCGCCGGCGCCGCGCCGCGAGCGTCCGCAGTCCGTGGGCATCATCGGCGCCGGGCCGGGTGGGCTGGCGGCGGCGGAGCGGCTGCGCTCGCAGGGCTACCAGGTGCACGTGTATGACCGCTACGACCGCGTGGGCGGGCTGATGATCTACGGCATCCCGGGCTTCAAGCTGGAGAAGGACATCGTGCTGCGCCGCTGGCGGCTGCTGGAGGAGGGCGGCATTCAGTTCCACCTCGGCGTCGAGCTGGGACGCGACACCTCGTTTGCCGACCTGCGCGCGAAGCATGACGCCGTGCTGATTGCGACCGGCGTTTACAAGGCGCGCGACATCGGCGGCCCCGGCGCCGGGCTGCCGGGCATCGTGCCGGCGATGGACTACCTGACCGCCAGCAACCGCAAGGGCCTGGGCGACGACGTGCCGAGCTTCAATGACGGGCAGCACGACGCCGCCGGCAAGCGCGTGGTGGTGATCGGCGGCGGCGACACCGCGATGGACTGCGTGCGGACCGCGACGCGCCAGGGCGCCGCCAGCGTGTCGGTGCTGTATCGCCGCGACAAGGTGAACATGCCCGGCTCCATGCGCGAGGTGAAGAACGCGGAAGAGGAGGGCGTGAACTTCATCTGGTTGTCCGCGCCGGAGGCTTTCCTGGGCGACGACACGGTAACGGGCGTGCGGGTGCAGCGGATGCGGCTGGGGATGCCGGACGCGACGGGGCGGCAGTCGGTGGAGCCGGGCGACAGCCGCTTCACGCTGGACGCCGACCTGGTCATCAAGGCTCTGGGCTTTGACCCGGAGGAGCTGCCGCGGCTGTGGGACCAGCCGGACCTGCAGGTCAGCCGCTGGGGCACGCTGAAGGTGGACCACCGGACCCAGATGACGACGCTGCCGGGCGTGTTCGCGGCCGGGGACATCGTGCGCGGCGCGAGCCTGGTGGTGTGGGCGATCCGCGACGGGCGGGATGCCGCGGCGCGGATGCATGAGTGGATGCAGCAGAACGCATTGGCAGCGGCGGCGGAGTGATGAGCATGCAGAAGACGGGACGATATCTTGCAAGGGCGGCCCTGAGTACGCTGCTGCTCGCGCCAGCTTTGCGGTCGCCCGCCATGGCCCAGCCCGCCCCGTCGGTCCAGCAGGACGATGCCCACAGCCTCGCCCACGATTTCCTGGTCAAGGCCGGTTTGGACAAGCAGTTGGACGGCGTGGTGCTTGCAACCCACGACATACTAGTCGTCACGTTGAAAAGCCGCGGCATCACCGATGAGAACGCTGCCGTCATCACCGACCGCTATATGATGCCGGAGTTCCGCGCCCGTGAGCCGGAACTGATGGGGCGGTTCGAGGAGGTGATGGTCACGGACTTCACCGTGCCTGAGCTGCGGGCAATGATAAACCGTGACAACCCCGACGCCCTGCGAAGCGCCCAGGCGAAGGCAGCGCAGATGCCCGCGCACTTCCAGGCTGCCGGTGAGGCATGGGGCCGGCAGGTGGGCGAAGACGCCTATGCCAAGAACAAGGCCGATATAGACAAGCTGGGCGGCAGCGTCTTGGGAGCCGCGCCATGATGGAAGAGGATGGCCAGATGAAGGACGGCGGCACTCAATTCGTTGCGGACTGGCGGGACAACGCCGCCCGCCTGGCCGGCACCTACGACCCGTCGCAGGAGCACGACAACTGCGGCGTCGGCCTGGTGGCGGCGCTCGACGGCAAGCCACGACGCGAGGTGGTGCAGGCAGGGATAGATGCGCTAAAGGCCGTCTGGCACCGCGGCGCCGTGGACGCGGACGGCAAAACCGGCGACGGCGCCGGCATCCACATCGAAATCCCGCACGACTTCTTCGCCGAGGCCTTGCAAAGCAGCGGCCAGGGCGTCGAAACCGGGCGCAGGGCGGTCGGCATGGTGTTCCTGCCCAAGACCGACCTGGGCGCACAGGAGCGCTGCCGGCAGATCGTTGAGACCGAGATCCTCAACCTCGGCTACGGCATCCTCGGCTGGCGCCAAGTGCCGATCAACGTCGGCTGCATCGGCGAGAAGGCCAACGCGACGCGTCCCGAGATCGAGCAGATCATGATCCGCGGCGGCGATGTGGCGGAGGCCGACTTCGAGCGCGACCTGTATGTGATCCGCCGCCGGATCGAGAAGCAGGCCATCGCGGCGCAGATCTCCGAGCTTTACATCTGCTCACTGTCCTGCCGTTCGATCATCTATAAGGGCATGTTCCTGGCGGCGTCGCTGACGGACTTCTACCCGGACCTGCTGGACCCGCGGTTCATCAGCCGCTTTGCCATCTACCACCAGCGCTACTCCACCAACACCTTCCCAACCTGGAAGCTGGCGCAGCCGTTCCGGATGCTGGCGCATAACGGCGAGATCAACACCGTCGCCGGCAACGTCAACTGGATGAAGTCGCACGAGACCCGGATGGCAGCCGGGCCGCTCAATCACTTCATCGAGGACGTGAAGCCGGTCGTGCAGGCCGGCGGCTCCGACACGGCGTGCCTGGACAACGTGTTCGAGTTGATGGTGCGTGCCGGACGCGACGCGCCGATGGTCAAGACGCTGATGATCCCGGCCAGCGTCGGCCAGGATGCGACCATGCCGCAGGCGCACCGCGACATGATCCTGTACTGCAACGCCGTCATGGAGCCGTGGGACGGCCCGGCTGCGATCGCCGCGACAGATGGGCGCTGGATGATCGCCGGCCTCGACCGCAACGGCCTGCGCCCGCTGCGCTACACCATCACCGCCGACCACCTGCTGGTGGTGGGGTCCGAGACCGGCATGGTTAAGTTCCCCGAGAGCCAGATCGTCGCCAAGGGCCGGGTCGGGCCGGGCCAGTGCATCGGCGTGGACCTGCAGGAGGCCAAGTTCTACGGCGACGCCGAGATGAAGGACATGCTGGCGGCCCGGCAGGACTTCGGCGCCTGGACCCGGCGCACCACCCGGCTGGATGGCATCGTCAAGACCGACGCGCCCGAGCCGGTCGAGTACGACCGGGCGGAGCTGCGCCGCCGCCAGCTCGCGGTTGGGACCACGTTGGAGGAGCTGGAGATGATCCTGCACCCCATGGTAGAGGACAGCGCCGAGGCCGTGGGCAGCATGGGCGATGACACACCGGTCGCGGTGCTGTCCGAGCGTTATCGCGGCCTGCACCATTACTTTCGGCAGGGGTTCAGCCAGGTTACCAACCCGCCGATCGACAGCCTGCGCGAAACGCGGGTGATGACGCTGAAGACCCGGCTGGGCAACCTGGGCAACGTGCTGGACGAGGACAGCAGCCAGTGCGACCTGCTGCAGCTCGACAGCCCCGTGCTGTCCAACGCCGAGTTCGATGCGATGGCCGCGACGATGGGCGCTGGCGTGTGCCGGGTGGACTGCACTTTTGCGGTGGGCTTCGGCGAGCCCGAGTTGCGCAGCGCGTTGGAGCGTATCCGGCGCGAGGCGGAGGAGGGCGTGCGCGCCGGCTGCGCCCACGTGATCCTGACCGATGAGGCGCAGACGGCCGAGCGCGCGCCGATCCCGATGATCCTGGCGACCGGCGCCGTGCACACGCACTTGGTGCGGCAAAGCCTGCGCACCTTCACCAGCCTCAACGTGCGCAGCGCGGAGTGCATGGATACGCACTACTTCGCCGTGCTGATCGGGGTGGGCGCCACGACCGTCAACGCTTACCTGGCGCAGGAAGGCATCGCCGACCGGCACCGGCGCGGGCTGTTCAGCAAGGTGACGCTGAAGGAGGCGGTGCAGCACTACAAGAAGGCCGTGGACAAGGGCCTGCTGAAGATCATGTCCAAGATGGGCATCTCGGTCATCAGCAGCTACCGCGGCGGCTACAACTTCGAGGCGATCGGGCTGTCGCGCGCGCTGGTGGCCGAATATTTCCCAGGGATGCAGTCCCGCATCAGCGGCATCGGGTTGCAGGGCATCGCCCGCAAGGTGCTGGCGCTGCACCAGGCGGCCTGGGACGGCGACGAGGCGCTGCCGGTGGGCGGCGTTTATAAGCTGCGGCGCAAGGGCGAGGTGCATGCCTTCGAGGGCGGGCTGATCCACACGCTGCAGACCGCCGTGGCGACGGACAGCTTCGAGACTTATCGCCGCTATGCCGATGGGGTGCGCCGGCAGAAGCCGGTGGCGCTGCGCGACCTGCTGGACTTCCGCATGGACGGCGTGACGCCGATCGAGGTGGACGAGGTCGAGAGCATCACCGAGATACGCAAGCGGCTGGTGGCGCCGGGCATCTCCCTGGGGGCGCTCAGCCCGGAGGCGCACGAAACGCTGTCCATCGCCATGAACCGGATCGGCGCGCGCAGCGACAGTGGCGAGGGCGGCGAGGACCCGGAGCGGTCGAAGCCGCGCCAGAACGGCGACAACGCATCGTCGGCGATCAAGCAGATCAGCTCGGGCCGGTTCGGCGTCACCGCCGAGTATCTGAACAACTGCCGCGAGATCGAGATCAAGATGGCGCAGGGTGCCAAGCCTGGGGAGGGCGGGCAGTTGCCCGGCTTCAAGATTACCAGCTTGATCGCCAAGCTGCGGCACTCGACGCCAGGGGTGACGCTGATCAGCCCGCCGCCGCACCACGACATCTACTCCATCGAGGACCTGGCGCAGCTCATCTATGACCTGAAGCAGATCAACCCGGATGCGACGGTGTGTGTGAAGCTGGTGGCGCGGTCGGGGATCGGCACGATTGCGGCCGGTGTGGCGAAGGCAAAAGCGGACACTATTCTAATCAGCGGACACAGCGGCGGAACCGGCGCCAGTCCGCAGACATCGGTAAAATTCGCGGGGCTGCCGTGGGAGATGGGGCTGTCCGAGGCGCATCAGGTGCTGATGCTCAACCGCCTGCGCCACCGCATCACCCTGCGGACGGACGGCGGCATCAAGACCGGGCGCGACGTGGTGATCGCCGCCATGCTGGGCGCCGAGG
>CAXTCI010000092.1:4821-19968 GCA_964242325.1 uncultured Acetobacteraceae bacterium | reverse complement strand
GCGAGCCGAGATACTCGGCCGTGGCGGCGCGGTCGAACAGGGTGGCGTGGCGCAGTTCCGGGCTGATGTCCCCGATGCCGGGCAGGTGCATCGCTTCGACCGCGCCTTGCAGCGACAGGTCATAGGTCGCGATGGTGCGGGTGATGTCGCGCTCCAGCGCAAGGACCAAGTTGCTGGACGCCTGCTCCGCCTGATGCCAGGTGTCCTGCCGGGCGTCGAGCAGCACGACGGCGCCAAGCGCCAGCGTGCCAAGCATCACGAGCAGGCCGAGCACCCCCAGCAACCGAGGCGGCTGCTGCGCGGCGTGGCTGGCTTTCGGGCAATCCGTCCCGGCGTCCGGGCACTCATTTCCAGGCTCCAGCCGGTGCATCATAGCGGCCAGCCGGTCAATCCTGGACGAGATATGCATCGCTCCGCCTTTTGATGACAGCGTGGTTTCGAAGCAGTCCGGCACGTTCCACTCTGTTTACGGGAACGTCCATGCCGTTAGCACAACCGAGAGTGTCAGATCATGGCGTTTTGCCCTCCAAATCCACTTACCTTACAATTCCTATGAGTTCACAACCGAACCAGTCCTACGGCGACCAAGCCCTCATTAACGATGGGCAGCCAGCGGCCCGGCAAGTCGGCGCAGCCTGTTGCCCGCGGCAGCTCCACTGGCGCAGGAATCGCGAGTGGTTTGGCAATGGCGGGCGATGCAGGGAGGCGGTTGCACGGCCTTGCCAGCCAATCCCCGGAGGGACGCCTGGCATGATCGTCCCGTCAGGATACCCGGGCCTGAACGGCAGCCGATGCGCTGCTCCAGAAGAACGTCAGCTCGTGCTTGTTGTGGAACAGGTGCGCCAGCCTGCCGCCGGGAATGGCCGCGAAGCCAGCGGCGGCGGCGGCGTCCGTCGGCCCCTGGAACTTCACGCTGCATACGATCCGCCGGACGCAGCCGGCGGCGATCCAGCGCTCCACCAAACCCAGCAGGCGGGGCGGATAGGCGATCACGTCGCTGAACAGCCAATCCACCGGCTCCGGCGGTAGGGCGAAGGCGCTGTCCAGCACCTGCTCCACCCCGGGCAGGGCGGCGACACGGGGGTCCAGCGGCGCCTTGTCCACCGCGCGCACCCGGGCGCCCAACTGCGCCAATGCCCAGGTCCAGCCACCCGGCGACGCGCCGAGGTCCACGCAACGGTCGCCGGGGCCGGGATGCTCGCCCAGGCGGGTCAGCGCCTCCCACAATTTCAGGTAGGCGCGGCTGGGCGGGCCGATGTGGTCCTCCTGGAACCGGCACTCGCCGCCGGGGAACGGGCTGGTCTTGGTGGGGCTGAGCAGCAGGCGGTCCGGTTCCAGCAACGTCCAGGCGCCAAGGTGGGAGGTGGGCGCAGGCTCCGGGAAGCGCAGCGGCAGGGCACGGACCGGCGGTAGCCGCCCGGTGATGAGGGCGGTGCGGCGGTGATGCCCGGCGGCGTAGGCGGACCAGTTGCGTTGCACCCCGCGCAAGGCGTCGGCGGCGGCCTTGACCGAGGGTGCCGGGTGTTCCTGCGGCGCGGTCCACACGTCCAGGGCCCAGGCCGCGGGATGCGGCACGGCGTGCGACAGCGCCAAGCGGCCGTGCCACGCCTGGATGGGTACGCCGGCCCGCTCCAGTTCCTCCAGCAGCGGCTGCTCCAGTCCTTCCGCCGCGAGGTAGGCGCTGCGGATCACCGTGCCGGGCGCAGGGCGGACACCCCCAGCAGCAGCCAGCCGAGCATGAAGGCGGTGCCGCCGACCGGGGCCAGGGCGATCAGCCGCGGGCCGCCCAGCGCCCACAGGTAGATGGTGCCGCAGAACAGCAGCAGGCCAAGGACGAACGCCGCCCCGGCAAGGTGGGTCAGCCGTCCCCCGCGTGCGCCCCACAGGCCGGCGGCGACCAGCGCCAGGGCGTGCCAGCCGTGCATCTGCACCGCGCTGGCCAGCGCACGCTCCTGACCCGCCGCGAGGCCGTCCGACAGGTGCGCGGCGCCGGCCGCGGCGGCCACGGCCAGCAGTGCGGCCAGCGCCCCGGCGGCGATCCAAACTCGATAGGTTATTTCCATGGAGCGGAGCATTACCGCGCGGCACCCGGTTCCGCCACCGGGGCGAAGCGTGTACAATCCCTCCATGCCACGCGGTGACCTATTCCCGGAGATCGGCCCGTTTGAGACCGGCTACATGCCGCTGTCCGGCGGGCACGTCATGTATTGGGAGCAGGTCGGCGCCACGCGCGGCCAGCCCGTGCTGTTCCTGCACGGCGGACCCGGCGCCGGGGCAGGGACGGTGCATCGCCGGTTCTTCGACCCGCAGTTCTGGCGCGTGGTGATCTTCGACCAGCGCGGCGCCGGACGCTCGCGCCCGCTGGGCAGCCTGGCGCACAACACCACTCCGGACCTGGTGGCCGACATTGAAACCCTGCGCCGGCACCTCGGCATCGAGCGGTGGCTGCTGTTCGGCGGTTCCTGGGGCAGCACTCTGGCGCTCGCCTACGCGCAGGCGCATCCGGACCGGGTGCGCGGCCTGGTGCTGCGTGGGGTATTCCTGGGCCGGCCGGCGGAGGTGGACTGGTTCCTGCACGGCCTGGGCCAGGTGTTCCCCGACGCCCATGCCGCCTTCGTCGGGCACCTGCCGATGGATGAGCGGCGCGACATCCTGGGCGCCTACCTGCGCCGGCTGACCAGCCCGGACCCCGCGGTCCACATGTCTGCCGCGCGGGCCTGGTCGGTTTACGAGGGATCGTGCAGCACCCTGCTGCCCAGCCCGGACACCGTGGCCTCCTTTGCCCAGGACCGCACCGCGCTGGGACTGGCGCGGATCGAGGCGCACTACTTCGCTCACGACCTGTTCCTGCCGCCGGGCGGGCTGTTGGGCGGGATGCACCGCATCGGGCACCTGCCGGCGGAGATCGTGCAAGGCCGCTACGACATGGTCTGCCCGGCGCGGACAGCGTTTGAGTTGGCGGCAGCCTGGCCCAGCGCCCGGCTGACGGTGGTGCCGGACGCCGGGCACTCTGCATTGGAGCCTGGAGTGCGGCGGGCGTTGGTGTCGGCGGTGGAGCGGTTCCGCACGGTTCGGTGAACGAACGGGGCGCGAGGGTGCCGCGTTGGCTGCGGGTTCGCCGCATGCGCGGACCAACGCACCGGGAGGTCAACATGAACCGCTACGTTCGCTGGGGCGCTGCCCTGATCCTGCTGCCGCTCGCCGCCTGCAGTACCGACCGCCCCAATACGTTCAGCTCGACAGTGCCGCCGCCGCAGGCTGCCATCGTGACCACGAACGCCCAGGACACGACCTTTATCAACGCGGCCGGGCCAAGTGACCAGTTCGAGATCCAAACGTCGCAGATCGCGTTGCAGAAGGCCCGCAGCCCCGCCGTGCGCACCTTTGCACAACGTATGATTGACGATCATACGAAGACCACGCAGCAACTGACGACGTTGGCTGCCTCCAAGGGCGCCACAGTAAGCCAGAGTCTGGACCCGACGCAGGACCGCCTGCTGACGGCGGTGCGTAATGCCAGCCCCGGCAGCTTCGACCGTATCTACCTGAACGGCCAGATCACCGGCCACACCGCGACGGTCGCGGCCTTCAATGACGAGATCAACGGTGGACAGGACGCCGATGTGAAGGCGTTCGCGCAGCAGAACCTGCCGACGGTGCAGCAGCACCTGGCCGACGCCCGCCGCCTGGCCGGACGGCGGTAAGCTTTCGTCTCCCTCTCCCTCCGGGTGAGGGGGGCTTGGCTGCGGAGCGAGGGACGAAGCTACCGCAACGACACCCTATATCTTCCGAGGATCAGGTCTGTGCTTGCCGACCCCCTCATCCCGGCCCTCTTCCGGAGGGAGAGGGAGAAGAAGCATAGCCGTATTCGTCCCCTTGCTGCATCCTTTCCGCCAACAGTGGAGGATGCGGCAGTGAAGGTTGGCTTGATCGGCTTGGGCAGCATGGGCATTGGTGCGGCGCTCAGCCTGCAGGGTGCAGGCCATGAGGTCCATGGCTGCGACACCCGTCCTGATGCCGGGGCGGAACTCCTGGCCGCTGGTGGCGCCAACGTCGCGGCGGCGACTGACTTGCCGCCGGGGCTGGAAGCGCTGATCGTCTTTGTCGTCAATGCCGCCCAGGCAGAAGCCGTGCTGTTTGGCCCGACCGGCGCGCTGGAGCGGGTAGCCGAGGGCGGCGTTGTCCTGTGCTGCACGACCGTGGCGCCCGAAGTCGCCCGCAGCCTCGGCGCCCGCGTGACCGAGGCTGGGCGCCTGTTCCTGGACGCTCCGGTGTCCGGAGGGGCCGCCGGCGCGCGTGGCGGCACCATGACGGTGATGGGGAGCGGTGCCCCGGCAGCCTTCGACCGGGCAGGGCCGGTGCTGGAGGCCATCGCCGGCAAGGTCTGGCGCCTGGGCGACCAGCCCGGCGTCGGCAGCACCGTCAAGATGGTCAACCAACTCCTGGCCGGCGTCCACATCGCCGTCGCCGGAGAGGCGATGGCGCTCGGCATACGGGCCGGCGCGGACCCGCAAACCCTGTATGATGTGATCTCGTCCTCTGCCGGCAGCAGTTGGATGTTTCAGAACCGGGTGCCGCATATCCTGGCCGGCGACGACACGCCGCTGTCGGCGGTGAACATCTTCGTCAAGGACCTGGGCATCGTGCTGGACCAGGCGAGGGCGCTGACCTTCCCGCTGCCGATGGCGTCCGCCGCGCACCAGTTGTTCTTGGCCGCCGCCGCCGCCGGGCATGGCGGGCGGGACGACGCGTTCGTCATCCGTGT
This sequence comes from uncultured Acetobacteraceae bacterium, assembly GCA_964242325.1. GTDB lineage: Bacteria > Pseudomonadota > Alphaproteobacteria > Acetobacterales > Acetobacteraceae > DASWOJ01. The sequence continues at coordinate 15,203 of CAXTCI010000092.1, read as the reverse complement.
CTGGGAGGCGCTGGCGGGGATCACCCTGCCGGAGCCGAAGGGATAAGGCCCGCCGGATCGTCGCCTGTCGGGCAACGCCGCCCGCGACCGCCGCGGACCATACCTTTATCGACCCGGCCGCGTGGCTGCATCGTGGGGCCTTGCGGGTCACGTAGCAGCGTATTGCTACACCACGTCCCGGGACATGACTCCGCGCCATCCTGTCCCAGCCTACGCGGCTATGATCCGTGCAGCAGGGTCATCGTGAACTCGGACGCTAACTTAATGGCTGCAGCATGGTGACCACCTACGCCGGAAAGAAGATGCATAAAGCCAACAATGCGATCAGTAAACTGTTGCATTTGTAGATATATTCCGGACACCAGACGGTTCCGAACACAGCTTAGTTAAGCGGGATTGGAGTTGTTGACGCGATGCAGCAAGCTCTGGAAGGGTGTCGGTCAAGCAATCTGAACCGGGCTGGGTCACCACCTTTTGGCGCCGCCTCATGCAAAGGACCGCGTCATGGCTGAAACCACGCTGGCTGCGGCCAATGTCAGGATCGTCCACGACAAGATGCGCAACCTTGCGCGCTTTTGCGACCTGATCGATGAGGCGGCGGGGCAGGGAGTGGACATCCTGGTTCTCCCCGAGGCTGGTCTGCAAGGCTACGCCGACTTCGCACTGCCACCGGGATCCAAGGCCGCCGCCGAACAGAAGCAATACTACTTCCGGGAGGCGGAGACCATTCCTGGCCCGGCCACCGATCACCTGGCCCTGCTCGCCCGTCGCCATGGCATGTTGATCCAAGTCGGCTTGGCCGAGCGCGCCTTGCATGGCAATGCGATCTACAACTCGACCGCACTGATCGGGCCTGAGGGCGTGATCGGCGTCTATCGCAAGCTGCACAATACATTCGAGTTCCCCTACTTTTCGCCCGGCGAGGAAACCCCGGTCTTCGCGACCTCCCACGGCACGCTGGCAAGCCTGATCTGCTACGATCTCTGCTTCCCGGAGCTGCTGCGCACCTATGCCGTCAAGGGTGCCGAGGTCGCGTTGATGTCCACCGCCTGGCCGATGAAGGGGCACGACCGCAGCAGCGACTATCACGGCTGGGCGATGGACCTGGCGGCGCAGAGCAATGCCTTCTTCAATCAGTTCTGGCTCGTGATTTCGAACCACTGCGAGACCGGCGCCTATTCGCAGGGCGTGGACTACTATGGCGGCTCGCAGATCGTCGATCCGCAGGGCAAGGTGGTGGCGTCGCTCGGAGCAGACGAGGGGCTGGTGGTGCATCGCGCCGACCTGCATCACGAGGTCCTCCAATCGCGCACCGAGGCGTTCTTCGGCCTCAACCTGCTGCAAGACCGCCGTCCCGAGCGTTACGAGGCGGTGCTCGACCAGAGCCACCGCTACCCAAGCCAGGCGCTGGCGAGCGCTGCATCGAGGCGTCCCGGCGAGACCGAACTGGAGCGCCGGCCCCGGTTGACCAAGTTCGGGCGCCAAAGCTGAGCCGCTTCGCATGGTGACGACCGAGAGCATCGCGGCCGCCGAGGACCTGCTCGGCGTAAGCTACACGCCTGCAGAACGCGCCCAGATGGTTGACAACCTGGAAGGCCAGATCGCCTCTGCCCTCGCCCGTCGCCGCGCGCCGCTTGGCAATGACGTGCCGATGGCGAGCCGCTTCGATCCGCGCTTGCCGACCACGCTGTTGCCCGGCGCACAGGCGCCGTTGCGCTACAGCACCGTAGATGCGCCGTGCCCGTCGGACGAGGAGGCGATCGCCTTTGCGCCGCTCACCCACCTGTCGGCTTGGATACGGACCGGAGCGCTCAGCAGCCGGCGGCTGACCGAGATCTATCTATCGCGCATCGACACGCTCAACGGCCGCTTGCAGTGCTTCGCCGTGGTCGCGCCGGACCTCGCGCTCTCGCAAGCGGACGCCGCGGACGAACTCTTGGCGTCGGATGTCTGGCGTGGCCCGCTCCACGGTGTGCCGTATGGACTGAAGGACCTGTTCGACACGGCTGGCCTGGTCACCGGCTGGGGTGCGGAGCCATTCCGGGACCGCGTGCCGGAACGTGACGCAGAGATCGTGACCCGGCTGCGCGCGGCCGGTGCGGTGCTGCTCGGCAAGACGACGGTCGGGGCGCTGGCCTATGGCGACATCTGGTATGGTGGGCGCACCAGCAACCCGTGGAACCTCAACGAGGGATCGAGCGGGTCGAGCGCCGGCTCGGCGTCGGCGACCGCCGCCGGATTGTGCGGCTTCTCGATAGGCACCGAGACGCTGGGCTCGATCACCTCGCCAAGCCAGCGCTGCGGCACGACGGGACTGCGGCCGACCTTTGGCCGCGTGTCGCGGGCGGGCGGCATGGCGCTGTGCTGGTCGCTCGACAAGGTGGGGCCGATCTGCCGCGCAGCCGAGGACACCGCCATGGTGCTCCATACCCTGAATGGCTTCGACCCGGCGGATCGGTCGTCGATCGGCCAACCCTTCAACTTCGACGCGACGGCGCCGATCGCCGGGATGCGCCTCGGCTACTTGCCGGCCGCATTCGGTGAAGGTGCGACGGCGGTGGATCATGCCGCACTGGCGGCAGCGCGCACGCTCGGCGTGGAGGTGATCGAGGCGTCGCTGCCGGACCTTCCCTACGACGCGCTGATGAACGTGCTCTACGCCGAGGCGGCGGCCTCGTTCGAGGGGCTTACCCTGTCCGGCCAGGACGATACGCTGACCTGGCAGGAGTCAGGCGCCTGGCCCAATACGTTTCGAAAAGCGCGATTCCTGTCCGCGGTGGACCATGTGCAGCTCGACCGGCTGCGCTATCAGGTGATGCTGGCGCTTGATGGCCTGTTCGGCGAGGTTGATGCGCTGATTGGTCCGTATTCGACCGGCCCGATGCTGATCGCGAGCAACTTCACCGGCCACCCTTGCCTGCATCTGCGCGCCGGTTTTCTGGACCTGGGCACGCGCAGCCAAGCCTCGCTGGGCAGCGGCAAGCTCATGACGGGCGAGCCGGACGATGCCAGCCGGACGTTTCGCGTGCCGCAGGGCATCTCCTTGTGGGGCCGCTTATTCGATGAAGGGCGGTTGCTCAACCTTGGCATCGCCCTGGAACGCACGCTCGGAATCGCTGCCAAGCGCCCTACCTTCGCCGCTTAAGCCCCGCCCATCCCGTTGTGATAGGAGACCAGATCATGCTTCGCCGCGATTTCCTGACTTCCACAGCCGTCGTTACAGGGGCCGCAGTGACCGGCGCGGGCGTTCTCGGCATGCCGGTGCCGGCGCACGCCGCACCAACACGCGGCGGGACCTTGATCTGGGGTCACTCGGAGACTGCGCAGAACCTCGACATCCATCAGGCCGGCGCGGCAGCGAGCACGCGCGTGCTGCAGAACATCCATTGCAGCCTCGTCAAGCCGGCGCCGAACCTCGACATCGTGCCGTCCCTGGCCGAGAAATTCACCACCAGCCCGGACCTGCTGACCTACACCTTCTCGCTGCGGCAGGGCGTGAAGTTCCACAACGGCAAGACGATGGACTCGGGCGACGTCAAGTATTCCTTCGAGCGCTGCCGTGATCCAAAGACCGGTGCGGTGAACTTCGAGGTCTTCAGCGACGTTGGCAGCATCGAAACGCCGGACCCGGGTACGGTGATCGTCAAGATGAAGCGCGTCAACGCGCCGTTCCTCAGCCGCATCGCCGAGCTCGGTGCTGGCGCCATCCTGCCGGCGGGTTCCGGCGACATCCAGGGGCAGACGCCCACCGGCGCCGGGCCATTCAAGTTCGTCCGCCGCGAGTTCGGCCACGAAACCGAGCTGGCCCGCTTCGACGATTACTTCGAGGGACCCGCGTATCTCGACCGGGTAATCGAACGCGAGGTCACCGAGCCCACCGTTCGGCTGACTGGCCTGCAGACGGGCGAGCTGCACGTCATCAACGACATTCCGGCCGACCGGGTGGATGCGGTCCGCAAGGATGGCAAGCTGCAGACCTACGACTGGTTTCCGCTCAACTTCGATTTCCTGAACATGAACCACAAGTTCGAGCCCTTCGCCGACAGTCGTGTCCGCCTGGCGTTCGACCTGATGATCGACAAGGCCGAGCTGCTGCAAGGAGCGCTTTGGAACCTCGGCAAGCTGACGGCATCGCCGAGCTTCCCGACTTCAAGCTCGTATGACGCCGCGCTGAAGAACCGGCCGCAGGATCTGGATAAGGCGCGCGCCCTGCTGGCCGAGGCGGGTTACGGACCCGGCAAGCTCAACCTCACCTTCAAGGTCACGACCAACTACCCCTACCATGTCGATGCGTCGCAGATCATGGCCGAGTGGTTCCGCGCAGCCGGCGTCAACACGAAGATCGAGCAGCTCACTTGGGCCGACTGGCTCAGCCAGTGCTGGACCAACCGCGATTTCCAGATCACCATGATGAACTTCTTCGGGCTTTGGGAGCCGGACTTCCTTTATTACAGCCTGTGGAACTCGAAGGGCGCATTCAACTATCGCAACGTCAACGACCCCGAGATCGACCGTATGACGCAGCAGGCCCGCGAGACGGTGGACCTGACCGCGCGCTCCGCGCTGTATAAGCAGGTGCAGCAGCGCGTCTTCGATCAGACCCATGACGTGATCCTCTGGTTCCGCAACGGCACCCTCGGGGCGCAGAAGGGCGTTGGCGGCCTCGATACCCTGGTCCAGCCAAACGGCAGCGGCCTCAGCTTCCACAAAGCCTGGCTGAGCGCGTGACCCTTGCGGGCGCCGTTCGGCCCGAGGGACGATGAACTTCCTTCTGAGCCGGGTGCTCTCCATCGTCATCACGTTGATCGTCATCTCGGTCGTGACGTTCACCGTCGTGAACATCCTGCCCGGCGACGTCGCGATGATGGTGCTCGGCACGCAGAGCAACCCGACGGCGCTCGCAGGCTTGCGGCAGACGTTGGGTCTGAACGATCCATTGTGGCTGCAGTATCTGCACTGGATGGGCGGGCTGCTCAGCCTGCATCTCGGCCAGTCGCTGATGTTCAAGGTCGCGATCGCGCCCCTGCTGCTGCAGAAGATGACCGCGAGCGCGCTGATCGTCGTAATGTCGATGACCATCGCGCTCGCCGGCGCCATACCGCTGGGCGTCTGGTCCGCCGTTTATCGCAACCGCTGGCAGGACACGGCCGCCTCCACCGGCGCGCTGTTCGGGATCAGCCTGCCGGATTTCTTCTGGGGCATACTCCTGATTCTGCTGTTCGCGCGCTCGCTCGGCTGGCTTCCCTCAAGCGGCTTCGTTGACCCGGGAGCCGACCCGCTCGGCGCGTTGTCGCATGCGCTGCTGCCTTCGCTGGCGCTTGGTCTCGGCTTGATGGCGCATCTGACGCGGGTGACGCGATCGACGATGACCGGCATTCTCAACCAGGAGTTCATCCGCGTGGCCCGTGCCAAAGGCCTTGGGGAGCATGCGGTGGTCTGGCGCTATGCGCTGTCCAATGCGATCGGCCCGGTCGTGACGGTGGCCGGGCTGCAGATCGGCTACCTGTTCGGCTCCATCATCGTCGTTGAAAGCCTGTTCAACTACACGGGGATGGGCTGGCTGACCTACCAGGCGCTGCTCAACCGCGACGTGCCGCTGATCGAGACGGCAGTTTTCGCGATTGCCACCGTCGTGCTGCTGATCAACTTCGCCGTTGACCTCATCTATCTCGCGGTCGATCCGCGTATCCGGACAGGCTGAGCCGTTGCCCCGCTTGCTTTCGACCAAGGGCACCATCGCCCTGGCCATCATCGTCATCGTCGTGGCCATCGCGGTCGCAGCACCATTCGTCGTGCCGGCCAGCCTGGCGACGCAGATGCACATGGCGCTGCGGCTGCGTTCGCCGAGCGCCGAACACTGGCTCGGCACCGATCAGCTCGGGCGTGACCTGTTCTACCGGGTGCTGCTCGGGGCGCGCACGTCGCTCTCGATCGCCGCGGCTTCGGTCGGGATCAGCGTGGCCTTCGGCCTGCCGCTCGGCATCGCCTCCGGCTACCTGGGCGGCTGGATCGACCTGGTCCTCATGCGCCTGGTGGATGCGTTGCTGAGCTTCCCCGCGCTGCTGCTCGCGCTGACGATCAGCGCCATGCTCGGCCCGAGCGTGCCGAACACCATAATCGCCATCGGCGTGGCGTTCACCCCGTTCCTCGCCAGGATCGTCCGCGGCGAGGCGCTGCGCGTGGCGCAGATGCCCTACGTGGAGGCGGCGCGATCCGGCGGCACCGGCGACCTGGCCATGATCGTGCGCCACGTGCTGCCGAACGTGCTGCCGCTCGTCATCGTCCAGGGAACGATCAGCCTGGCCTTCGCCATCCTCGCCGAGGCCGCGCTTTCGTTCCTCGGCCTCGGCACGCAGCCGCCGCAATCCTCCTGGGGACTGATGATCCAGGCGTCCCGCGACTATCTCGACGTGGCGCCCTGGACCGCGCTCGTGCCCGGCGTCGCGGTCGCGCTGACGGTGCTCGCGTTCAATATGTTCGGCGACGTGCTGCGCGACGTCCTCGACCCGAGGGCGCGATGACGAGCCGCAGTGACGACCCAATCCTCGCCGTCTCGAACCTGCGCGTCGAGTTCGAGACCGGCGGCGGCCGGGTCGTTGCCGCCGCCGACGTCAGCTTCGAGGTGCGGCCCGGCGAGACGCTCTGCGTCGTGGGCGAGAGCGGCTCGGGCAAGTCGGTGACGTCGCTTGCCATCATGCGGCTTGTCGAGTTCGGCGGTGGCCGGATCGTTGGCGGCCGGATTGCCTTCTCCCGCGCCGATGGGCGCGTGACCGACCTCGCCACCGCCGACCCGGCCACCATGCGCGGAATCCGCGGCAACGAGATCGGCATGATCTTCCAGGAGCCGATGACGTCGCTCAACCCGGTCTTCACGATCGGCCGGCAATTGTTCGACGGTCTACAGGTCCATCGCGGCCTGTCCGCCGCCGCGGCACGCACCCGGGCGCTCGAACTGATGGCGGAGGTGCGGATTCCAGAGCCGGAACGCCGGCTGCACCAGTATCCGCACGAGCTTTCGGGGGGCATGCGCCAGCGCGTCGTCATCGCCATGGCGATGGCCTGCCGCCCCCGCCTGCTGATTGCCGACGAACCGACGACCGCGCTCGATGTCACGATCCAAGCCGAGATCCTCGCGCTGATCGACCGGCTCAAGCGCGAGAACGGGATGGCGGTGCTGTTCATCACCCACGACATGGCGGTGGTCGCGCAAATGGCCGACCGGGTCGCCGTGATGCATCGCGGCGCGCTGGTCGAGCAGGGTGAGGTCGGCCAGATTTTTACCGCCCCGCGCGAACTTTACACCCGCACCCTGCTGGCCGCCGTGCCGCGCCTGGGCGAGATGCGCGATCACCCGGGGCCGATGCCGATGCGTACCCTGGGCGGGACCGTCGCGGCCACGCCGCGCATGTTTGAAACCGAGTCGGCCATGCCGCGCACAATTGAAACCGGATCGGTCACGTCGCGCACGTTCGAAACCGGTCCGGCCACACCGCGCGCCTCAAGTGGCGAGCCACCCACTCGATCCCCTGTTGCCAGGCGCCGGACATTGCTGGAGGTCGAGCATCTTGCGACGCGCTTCCCCGTCCGCAGCGGCGTGCTGCGGCGCCGGGTCGCCAACGTCCACGCCGTCGAGGACGTCAGCTTCACCGTCGCCAAGGGCGAGACGCTTTCGCTCGTCGGTGAGTCCGGCTGCGGTAAATCGTCCTGTGGCCGTTCGATCCTGCGCCTGATCGAAGCCGAAAGCGGCGAGATCAGGCTGGATGGCAACGACATCCGCGGTCTCGGGCGGCACGAGCTCCGGCGTGCGCGGCGCGACATGCAGATGATCTTCCAGGACCCGTTCGCCTCGCTCAACCCATACCGGCGGCTGGGCGACCAGGTGGCAGAGCCGTTGACAAACTTCGGCATCGCGTCAGGCAGTGACGCGGCCGACCGCGTCGCCCACCTGTTCGACCGCGTGCAACTGCCGCGCGACTTCATCCGCCGCTTCCCGCACGAGCTCTCCGGCGGCCAGCGTCAGCGGGTTGCAATCGCGCGCGCCCTGGCTCCCGGCCCAAAGCTGCTCGTGGCCGACGAATCGGTCTCGGCGCTCGACGTTTCAGTGCAGGCGCAGGTCCTGAACCTGCTCATGTCGATACAGGCCGAGTTGGGCCTGTCATTCCTGTTCATCAGCCACGACATGGCGGTCGTCGAGCGTGTCTCGCACCAGGTGGCAGTGATGTATCTCGGCCGCATCGTCGAGATCGGGCCGCGCGCGGCAGTGTTCGAGGACCCGCACCACCCATACACGAAGTCGCTGCTCGCCGCCGTGCCAGTCGCCGACCCGGCGCAGCGCCGCAAGGCCGACGACCGCGTATACCGACCCTTGCCGTCGCCGATCTTGCCGATCGGCGCCAAGCCGCCACCGTCCATTTACGACGAGGTGTCGGCAGGCCACTTCGTCCTGCAGCCGGTTTGAAACATCCGCGACCCGCACCTGGGGTCGAAGTGTTGCATACGATGGTGAAGTCCATGCGGCCGTAGGCGCGCCGCAAATGGTTGCCCATGCCGCGGATATCACCCCAGGGCTGGCCAGGCATCAGTTCCTCGGCGCGTTTACCAAGCCGATCTGCGGCGTCGCATATCCGCCCGATGCAGCGCTCGACGGCATCACATGTCCATCGTTTCGTTCGAACGTCTGGCCGTTCATGCCGACGATATGGCGGGCCACCTGCTCGTCCATGGCCTACGAAGCCAACACGGAGGCTGCCTTGACCACGACGTAGCCCCCAAAGCCTGCAAATCGTCCACCGAACCGGGGCATTCCCACTTTGGCGCGGTCCAGATCGCGCGACAGGCACGCAAGACCGGTCAGCCCGGCCCGGCTCCTCTATCAGCACATGATCTCGATGCGTGTTGGAAAGGACGAACTCGGCCCCACTCTCCCAGAATGCCGGCCAGTCCCGGCCATGCCCGATCAACTATTGGAGTTGGCACGTGGCCAGCCCGTGCCCAGCCGTTCTAATGTAATGATCCAATCCCTAGCCATCCTTCTCGCGCTGGTCCTGCTGGCCGTCACCCTGCAAGACGCCTTCGAGGTCATGCTGCTGCCGCGCCGGATCAACCGGCGGTTCCGGTTCATGCGGGTGTATTTCAGGGCATTGTGGGCGGTATGGGGCGCCCTTACCCGGCACATCAAGCATCCCCCGCGGCGGGAGCATGTGCTGAGCCTGTTCGGCCCCCTGTCCATGCTGCTGCTGTTTGCGCTCTGGGCCGGCACGCTGATCGGCGCCTTCGGCCTGCTGGAATGGGCGTTGCAGGGCTCCAACGGCTCCCCGCTGCCGGAACAGGCCTACATGAGCGGCGTGACCTTCTTCACCCTGGGCTACGGCGACGTGGTCCCGCACACCGGCGCCGCCCGGCTCATGGCGGTGCTGGAGGCGGGGACCGGCATCGGCTTCATCGCCGTCGTGATCGGCTACTTGCCGGTGCTTTACCAGTTGTTCTCCCGGCGCGAGGCGCACGTGATCCAGTTGGACGCACGCGCCGGGTCGCCGCCGACGGCCGTTGCCATGCTGTGCCGCCACGCCGAGGGCGGCGGCATGGACAAGGTGGACGAGCTGCTGCGCGAATGGGAGATATGGGGGTCGGAGCTGCTGGAAAGCCACCTGTCCTACCCGATGCTGGCCTACTACCGGTCCCAGCACGACAACCAGAGTTGGTTGGCCGCCCTGGCGGTGATGATGGATACTTGCGCTCTGATCTTGGTGGGAATGGAGGCAATGCCGCCCTTCCAGGCCCGCATGACGTTCAGCATGACCCGGCAGGTCCTGGTCGAAATGGCGGGGTCCTTCCTGATCGAGCCGAGCCGCCTCGACGGCAGCGACCGGCTGCCGCTGGACGTTTGGCACCGCATGATGGCCGAGTTCGCCGAAGCCGGCCTGGCCTGGACCGACAACCCCGGCACCCGTGACACCCTGGCCGCATTGCGCGCGACCTACGAGCCGCTATTGGATGGCTTGTCCCATCGGCTGCTGCTGCCCCTACCGGGCTGGCTGCCCGAGGGCAAGGTTGTGGATCATTGGGCGCGGGGCCATCGCGGCCTGATCGCGTCCCGGTTGGTGGATGGGTTGGCCGACCGGTCCGACCGCAAGCTGGTCCCGGCGGGACGGAGTGGGCCACTGTGGCAGCGGCTGCGGCGGAGCCTACGCGAGGACTGACCCGCTCGGCACGGCTGGCGGCTGCCGTGTTGGCGGGCCTCCAGGCCCACCAAACGCGGCAGTCCGGCAGGGGGGGAGAAATCCGACATGCCCCATGCGACGAGAAGCCACGCCGACCCGATCAACGACAGGTCCACCTCCGTCACAAGCCACACAAAGCGCGGAGGAGCCACGAAGGCGGGT
>CAXTCI010000092.1:0-4721 GCA_964242325.1 uncultured Acetobacteraceae bacterium | reverse complement strand
TACGGCGATATCGGCACCAGCCCGCTGTATGCGCTCAAGCAGGCCATCCAGGCCGGGGGGGCGCCGACCCCCGACTCCATCCTGGGCGTCCTGTCCCTGATCTTCTGGGCGCTGATCGTCATCGTCTCGGCCAAGTACGCAATCCTGATCATGCGTGCCGACAACCACGGCGAGGGCGGCATCGTCGCCATGCTGGCGCTGCTCGACATCCGCCACGCGTCCGCCGGCAGTTGGCGCGCCTCCCTGCTGATCGTGGGCCTGGTTGGTGCGGCGCTGCTATATGGGGACGGGGTGATCACCCCAGCCATTTCCGTGCTGAGCGCGGTCGAGGGCCTCAAGCTCGACGTGCCCGGCATCACGCGCTGGGTCGTGCCGCTGACGCTGCTGATCCTGGCCGGCCTGTTCCTTGTGCAGCGCCGTGGCACCGAGGCCATCGGCAGGGTGTTCGGCCCCGTCATGCTGGCGTGGTTCGCGGCCATCGGGCTGCTCGGCCTGGCCGGGATCGTGCGCTCGCCCGGCGTGCTGGCCGCCCTCAACCCGTGGCACGCCGCTAGCTTCCTGATCCACGCGGGGCCCGCGATCAGCTTCGCCGTGCTCGGCGCCGCCTTCCTCGCCGTGACGGGTGGCGAGGCCATGTATGCCGACATGGGGCATTTCGGCCGGCTGCCGATCCGGCTTGGCTGGTTCTGCGTGGCGCTGCCCTGCCTGGTGCTCAACTATTTCGGCCAGGGCGCCCTGCTGCTGCGCGACCCGGCCGCAATCGAGAACCCGTTCTACCTGCTGTCGCCGGGCTGGGCGCACGTGCCGCTGGTGCTGTTTGCGACGCTCGCCACCATCATCGCCTCCCAGGCCATCATCTCCGGCGCGTTCTCGCTGACGCAGCAGTCCATTCAGCTCGGCTTCCTGCCGCGGATGCGCGTGCTGCACACGGCGACGCACGAGGCCGGGCAGATCTACATGCCGGCGGTGAACTGGCTGCTTGCGGCTGGCACGTTCGGCGCTGTCGTCACCTTCGGCTCATCGGACGCGCTGGGTGGAGCCTACGGGATCGCGGTGTCCATGCTGATGATGATCACGACGGTGCTGGCGGCGCTCGTCGCCCTGCGCTGGGGCTACAGCCTGGCTGCCGTCCTCGCCGTGAACGGCGCCTTCCTGGTGGTGGACCTGGTGTTCTTTGCGTCCAACTGCACCAAGCTGTTCGAGGGCGGCTGGTTCCCGCTGCTGATCGCCGGGCTGGTCGCCTTCATGATGATGACCTGGCGCAGGGGCGGCACCCTGCTGGCCACGGTGCACGGCGGGATGCGGGTCCCGGAGGCGGAGTTCTGCACCATGCTGCAAGCGGACCCGCCCGTCCGCGTGCGGGGCGCCGCAGCCGTGTTCGGGGCGACCACGGGCATCCCGCTCGCATTGATCCACCACCTCAAGCACAACCACGTCATGCACGAGCGCGTGCTGCTGGTGTCCACGCAGACGGTCGAGACGCCGCACGTCGAGGCAGAGGAGCGTGCAACCGTGACCGCCATGCCGGCGGGCCTGACCCGGATCGTGCTGCGCTTCGGGTTCATGGAAAAGCCGAACGTGGCCGAGGCGCTGCGCCTGGCGTGCCGGACGGCGCCCGAGCTGCGCGACGTCGATCCGGCAAGCCTCACCTACTATCTCCGGCGCGAGACGGTGATCCCGTCCGAGCGGGCCGGCGGCATGGCGCGGTGGCGCAAGTCGGTGTTCGCCGCCATGCTGCTCAACGCCAACCGCAGCGCATCCTATTACGGGCTGCCGCTGGCGCAGGTCGTCGAGATCGGGCTGGAGGTGGCGATTTAGCTGGCCTCGCCGGGCCTGGTCGAGGATGTGGACGAGAGTTGCCGGTGCGGGCTGAAAAGTCGGATGGCTTGTCACCTTTCCCCGCCAGCCAATCATCCATCAACACTTCTTTCGGCAGAGATGTTGATACAACGGCCCTTGGCACTGACCCTTACGTTGCCGAGCCGTCATTGCAAGCCGCTTGCGGTGCGGCATTCAGGGCTGCCTGCACGGTCCTTGCCGCCCTGGGTTGCCGCGTCGCTGCGCTCCTCGCAATGACGGAAACAGTCAGAGCGAAGGACGCTCGATGTTACGACGTCAGCGATGCCGCAAGGTTCAGACCACCAACCCGCCTCCATCGACAGGCAGGATTTGTCCCGTCGCATAATCGTTGAGCATGAGATAAACATAAGCCTTCGCGGCCTCCGCCGGCGACCCGGCACGAGGCACCGGTAGGGGCGCTACGAACGACCGCAGCCTTGACTCCGGCATCATCCCCTTCACGTGGCCGGTGAGGATAAGCCCAGGACATACGGCGTTGACCCGCACCGGAGCGAGATCAATCGCCAAGCCGCGGGTCAGGTGCTCGACCGCTCCACCGACGGCGGTCGCGACCGGTGCGCCTTTCATCGGCCGATGCGCGAGCATGCCGCTCGTCAGCGTGATCGAGCCGTCCCGGGCAATCGAACCGCAGCTATGCTTGGCTGCAGCAAGAGCGCCCCAGAACCGTATGGTAAAGCCGTCGCGCGCCTGATCGAGGTTGATGTCGGCTGTGGGCGCGAACATCGCACCGCCCCAGTCACCCGCCGTGATTGCCAGGTGATCGAAGGCGCCAAGACCCCTGAAAAACTCGGCAATGCCGGCCTCGTCGCGCAAGTCCACGACCCGGCCCGTCGAACCAATCAGGCGCTCGACGGCCTCATTGACCGCCGCTGCGCGGCTTGAGGCGATGACGACCTCGGCGCCCATCCCGCGCGCCATCTCAGCCACTGCGAAGCCGATGCCCGAGCTTCCGCCGATGACCACCACGCGCTTCCCATTGAGCGACAGAGATGCGCCGGTCACTCTGTTTCTCCTTCAAGGCCAAGGCCGTGTTCCGCACATGGGCGTTGCGTCATCATCATGTGTAGTAGCCCGGCTGATCGATGTCGGTGAGCAGGTCCGGGCCGGTCGGATGCCAGTCGAGCAGCGCCTGGGTTCGTGCGCTCGACGCCGGCATGTCCGCGCCCGCGAAATCGGCGAACCAGCCGAAATGCTCCCGGCCCCTGGGTTCGACCGGCAAACCGAGCCGGCGGCCGATCACCTCGGCGATGTCTTTGAACGGCACGCCCTCATCGGCGACGCCATGATAGGCGGGCTCGGTCGCGCCGCGCTCCAGCGCGAGCCGGTAGAGGCGTCCGGCATCCAGCCGGTGCACGCCGGGCCAGCGGTTCAGGCCCTCGCCGAGGTAGGCTGATATGCCCTTCTCACGCGCCAGGCCGATCAGGATCGGGATAAAGCCGTGGTCGCCGAGGCCGTGGACCGAGGGCGAGAGCCGGATCGTCGCGGCGCGCACCCCTTGTTCCGCCAGCGCCTGCGCGGTCGCTTCCGACTTGCGGGGAAAGGACGGTGTGGACGGTGGGACGTCCACCTCGGTCGCGACCCTGCCGGGTGCGAGCAGCGCAACACCGCTGGTGACGAGGATCGGGCGATCCGATCCTTCAAGGGCGCGTCCCAGCGTCTCGATCGCGCGCCGGTCCTGCTCGGCATTCGCCGCGAACTTGGAGAAATCGTGGTTGAACGCGGTATGGATCACCGCGTCCGCCGCCGACGCGGCGCCGTGCAAAGCGTCGAGATCGTCAAGCGTGCCGCGAAGGACCTTCGCCCCGGCTATAGCGAGTACGGCGGCCTTTTCGTCGGAACGGGCGAGGCCCGTTACCTGGTGGCCGGCATCGACCAGTTCCTTGACCACGACGGAGCCGACCCATCCGGTGGCGCCGGTTACGAATACCCGCATGTTCTGGTCCTCCAAATTTCCTGCCCGCCTATTTTCGGTAGCCTTCTATGCTATTAAAGCAGTGAGCTTATCCCGGTATAATCAGTAATGGGGTGTGCAGTCGTGTCCAACAGCAGTCCGCTCGGCGCCTACCTCAAGAATCGGCGCACCAGGCTCGATCCGGCATCGTTCGGTGTCTCCGGCGGGCGACGACGAACCCTGGGACTGCGTCGCGAGGAAATAGCGCAGCGCGCCAACATCAGCGCGACCTGGTATACCTGGCTGGAGCAGGGCCGCGGCGGGAACCCGTCAGCGGACGTGCTCGATCGGATCGCCCGGGCGCTGACCCTGACCGAGATCGAACGCGAACACCTCTTTCTGCTCGGCCTCGGCCGCCCGCCCAAAGCCCATTACCGCGGTGGCGACGCGATCACGCCGCGGCTGCAGCGCCTGCTCGACGCGTTGGCCTACAGCCCGGCGGTCGTCCGTACGGCGACGTGGGACGTCGTCGCCTGGAACCAAGCGGCCACGGCCGTGCTCACCGACTACGGCGCCTTGCCGCCGGATCAGCGCAACATCCTGCGCATGATCTTCTGCGATCCGCACGTGCGCGCGGTGCAGTCCGATTGGGATGCAGTGGCCCGCTTCGTGGTGAGTGTCTTCCGGATCGATGCCGCACGCGCAGGCGCCGAAGCCGAGGTTGCGCCGCTTGTTGACGAACTATGCCAGTCGAGCCCTGAGTTCGCGTCCATGTGGCGTGACAACGACGTACAAACGCACGGAGACGGAGTGAAGCACCTGCGCCATCCCAAGCTGGGTGTCATCGCCTTGGAATATTCGGCCTTCGCAGTGGATGCGCGGCCCGACCTCAGCTTGATCGTTTACAATCCGGCCACCCCGGCTGACAGGAAGCTTATCGAGGCTCTGTTGGAGGGGCGTTTGGTTTTAG
>CAXTCI010000091.1:0-20069 GCA_964242325.1 uncultured Acetobacteraceae bacterium | reverse complement strand
GCGGTTGTCAGCAGGGGGGGGGGGGGGGGGGGCCAGAACATTCTCGGGTGGGGGGGGTTGGGGTTGGGGGGGGGTTGGGGGGGATTTACTTCCGCCATAGCGGGTGCGGGATGATGCCGCGAGCCTTGTGCCAAAGGAGCTTTTCACTTGCGCGCAGGCGCTCGTAGTTTCAGGTCCGGCCGCCCTACGCCCGAAGCGGACCGCACTCTGCTTCAAGGGTGCCGGCGCTTGCGCTGGACGGCCAGCGTTCCGATGAGCGCAATGGCGGTGATGGACCAGGTGGAAGGTTCGTCAACCGGCGTCGTGACCGGGATCGACTGGCTGGTCACGACCAGGTTTGCGCCTCCCTGCTGGTAGACACTGAGGAAAATGGGCGAGGCGACCGTGACGCCTGCGCCGGTATGCAGCGACGCCGGGTCGGTGACGCTGTCGAACAGGCTGCCTTCGGGACCGGTCAGCGACACGGTGGTGATCAGGTGCGGATCAATGAAAGCCGGTTCGAGCAGCACCGATTGCGTCGTGCCGTTGTCTGCAAGCTCGACGAGGCTGTTTTCGCTGGACCCGGCCGTCGTGAAGGTCACGGTCTCACCGATTGCCGCTATGTTGAAGGTGAGGACGATTGCACCGGGCGGCAGCAGATAAGCTCCGGGGCCGAATGCGGCGGCGAATCCGGTGGGCTGGGTGGCGCCCAACGCCGAGGAAAGGGCGAAGGTGCCAGTGATGCTCGTTCCGGTCACGTCCACCGTGCCCGATTGAGTGAGGAAGCTCCCACTGCTGGCCGTGGACGAAAACCCGCCGGAAAGCAGCGGTGCCGCGTGGACCGCTGACGGGGCCATGAGGATAGCCGAGGCAACCAACAGGATCCCGCCTGCTCGCATTGTCTTTTCTCCGACGGATGGAACCGATTGCACGTTGAATCGAGCGTGCCACGCCGCGGCGGAGCGCACAAATGACGTATCTGCAACGATGGTTAAATTCCTGCGACCATCAGGTATGAGGCCAGACTACGGCGTCACCGGGGCAGTGGCGCTGCGCGGCGTCCGGGTTGGCGAAACGCGGCACCCGGGTCCAGCGTGACCGGGATGTCCTCCGGCGCCAGCTTCGGGTTGCCCTGCTTCTGCGCTCCGTCCAAGCCCGCCAGCATCAGAAGCTCGGCCGCCGCCATCATTCGCAAGCCGCCGCGCAACCAAACATCGGAGTGCTGTGCAGCCTGTCTCCGTCCATATCCACGCCGGCAAGGAACCGCGCGAACTGGCCACCCCAAGCCACAACCCCCGGCCGTGCCCGTCCCGCACCCGGCGGCGCCGCACTGCAAACGTTGCCCTGCACCTGGCTTGCCCACATTCTGGACGCCTGGCATGGCCCGCCGGAATGGACCCGCAAACCGTCCTGGCCCAGGCCATGCACCTCCACCGTTCCGGCGACACTGCAAGAGCGCCGGGTCGCGGCGGAAGCGCACCTCCATGGCAGCTACGACCGCGCCCGGCGCACGGCATCCTGCCAGCCCGCATACAGCGCGTTCCGCTGCCCGTCCGCACGGGAAGGCTGCCACACCCGGTCCGGGGTGCGCCGCTGTGCGATGTCGTCCAGCGATCCGTACAGCCCCGCCTGCAATCCGGCCAGGCATGCCGCGCCCAGCGCCGTGGTTTCGGCCACCGCCGCCCGCTCCACCGGCAAGCCCGTGAGGTCGGCCATGCAGCCCATCAGCCAGTCATTGGCCGTCATGCCGCCATCCACCCGCAGCACCGGCAACTCGGGGATGCCGTCGCGCCGCATCGCCTCGATCAGGTCTCGGGTTTGGAAGCACACTGCCTCCAGCGTGGCGCGGACCAGGTGGGCGGCGGTGGCCTGGCGGTCCATGCCGCAGATCAACCCGCGCGCGCCCGCGTCCCAATAGGGCGCGCCCAGGCCGGTCAGCGCCGGCACGACATACACGCCGCCGCTGTCGGGCACGCTTGCGGCCACCTCGGCGGACTCGGCCGCCGTGCGGATCAGGCCCAGGCCGTCGCGCAGCCACTGCACCGCCGCGCCGGTGACGAAGATGCTGCCCTCCAGCGCATAGGTGGTGACCCCGTCCAGGCGGTATGCGACCGTGGTCAACAGCCGGTTGGCGGACGGGACCGGCGCCTTGCCGGTGTTGGCGATCATGAAGGCGCCGGTGCCGTAGGTGCACTTGACCTCGCCCGGCGCGAAGCAGGCGTGCCCGACCAGTGCCGCCTGCTGGTCGCCGGCCATCGCGCCGATGGTGATGGCGCCGCCGATTACGCCGGGCTGGGTGGTGCCGAAGGAAGCGGCGTTATCGCGCACCTCCGGCAGCATGGCGGCGGGGATGCCATACAGGTCCAGCAGCGCCGGGTCCCAGGCGCTGTCGTGGATGTTGAACAGGCCGGTGCGGGCGGCGTTGGTCGCATCCGTGGCATGGACCCGCCCGCCGGTCAGCCGCCACAACAGGAAGCTGTCCACCGTGCCGAATGCCAGGTCGCCGCGCCGGGCCGCATCCATTGCGCCGGCATTCTCCAGGATCCAGGCGGCCTTGGTGGCGGAGAAGTAGGGGTCGATCACCAGGCCGCTGCGCGCCGTCACCATCACCTCGTGCCCGGCGGCGGCCAGCTCGGCGCAGCGGGCGGCGGTGCGGCGGTCCTGCCAGACGATGGCGTTGTGGATGGGATGGCCGGTGCGCCGGTCCCAAATGACCGTGGTTTCCCGCTGGTTGGTGATGCCGATGGCGGCCGGGGCGGCGCCGTCTGCCAGGACCTCGCGGCAGGTGGATATGGTGTCGGCCCAGATCACCTCGGGATCGTGCTCGACCCAGCCGTGCCCCGGGTAGAGCTGCGGCAACGGACGCGCGGCCGAGCGCAGGACGTCGCCGTTCCCATCGAACAGGATGGCGCGGGTGGAGGTCGTGCCCTGGTCAATCGCCAGGATCGTCGTTGTGGCCACTCGGTCCGGTCCTCCCGTCGTGCTTTGCTTATCGCCGGCCATCCTGGCCGGTCCTTGCCAGGCTTGTTATTGCCCAACCTTGGCGTTGTGAGGAGCGTGGCGACGCGGAAATCCAGGGACGGCAAGCGCAGCCGTGCCGTCCTCTGGGCCGCCGCGCCGCACATGGCTCGATGCTTACGGTCCGTCAGCATTGAGCCGGAACGGAGGCCCGGCCGCACTACACCGCCCGGCCCTGCTTCTAGGCGTCGGGCAGGTTGTCATCGCGACCGTCTCGCCCTTTGGCTTCTCGTTGCCGAGCTTCGGTTAGGGAGCTTTGTCCTTGAAATACCGGTACTGCGGAGGCTGGTCTTGCCGGCGCGGACGGGGCCGAGCAGGTCGGTCAGCCACCCGTCCTCGAACGTCAGGTCCATCGGGTCCAGGTGCGTCTCGCCGCCGAGGGTGCGGCCGACTTGATGCAGGGCGTTGCGCATCAGGGGGTGCCCTGCGGGGGATGGACGGTGCCCTGCTGCCTTTCCCTCCGGGAGAGGGTTGGGGTGAAGGAACGGGACGGCGCGGATGTGGCCGTTTTTTGGGACTGCTCCGTTGATGGATGGGTTTGTGCGTGCGGCTTCCCTCACCCCGACCCTCTCCCGGAGGGAGAGGGGGAAGGAGGCAGGAGGATTGCTCATGCGGCTTGCATCGAGCGTTGCAGGGCTGCGTCCAAGGCGGCTGCGGCGCCGGGTGGGACGTGCAGGCCGAGCTTGGAGCGCCGCCATAGGATGTCGTCCGCGGTTTGCGCCCATTCGCGCGCCACCAGGTAGTCCACCTCGCACTGGTGCAGGCCGGCGCCGTAGTCGCGGCCCATTGCCTCTATGCTGTCCGCCCCGCCAAGCACGGCCTCCGCATTGGTGCCGTAGGCGCGCGCCAGCCGGAACGCTAGCGCCGGGGGCAGGAAGGGGTGGGCGGCGGCAAACCCGGCCTCGAAGCGGGGGAAGTCGGCGCCGGGCATGTCGCCGCCGGGCAACGGAGCAGTCCCGGTCCAGGCGGGGCCACAAGGTAGGACGGCGGCCAGCTTTTCCATCGCGTGCTCGGCCAGGCGGCGGTAGGTGGTGATCTTGCCGCCGAACACCGATAGCACGGCGCCGCCACCCGCCGGCACCTCCATGTCCAGCACGTAGTCGCGGGTCACGGCAGAGGCGTTGGCGGCGGCATCGTCATATAGCGGGCGCACGCCGGAGTAGCTGCGCACCACGTCCGCCGGTCCTACCTGACGCTTGAAGTAGCGGTTGACGATGGCGCAGAGGTAGTCGGTTTCCGCCGGGCTGATGGCGACATGCCCGGGGTCGCCCTCGAACGGGATGTCGGTGGTGCCGACCAGGGAATACTCGCCCTCGTACGGGATGACGAAGACGATGCGGCGGTCGGTATTTTGCAGGATGTAGGCCCAGGCGCCGTCGTATAGGCGCGGGACGATGATGTGGCTGCCCTTGATGAGCCGGGCCTGCTTGGCGTCGTTCTGGCCCAAGGCCCGGCGCAGCACGTCTCCGACCCAGGGGCCGGCGGCGTTCACCACCGCCCGGGCGCGCACGGACCGCGGAATGCCGTTTGGTCCCAGCAGGTCGCAGCGCCATAGGCCGTCCTCCCGGGTCGCCGCGGTCAGACGCGTGTGGGTGCAAATCTGCGCGCCGCGGTCGGCGGCGTCGCGGGCGTTCAGCACGACCAGGCGGGAGTCCTCCACCCAGCAGTCGGCGTAGATGAAGCCGCGGTCGAAGCCTGGCTGTAGGGGAGCACCGACGGGATCGCGGCCCAGCCGCACCGAGCGCGTCGGCGGCAGGCGGCGGCGCCGGGCCAGGTGGTCGTACATGAACAGGCCGAGGCGCACGAGCCAGGCCGGGCGCAAGCCGCCCTGGTGCGGCAACACGAAGTCCAGCGGCCAGATGATGTGCGGCGCCAGCACGAGCAGCCGCTCCCGTTCCTGCAACGCTTCGCGCACCAGGCGGAACTCGTAGTATTCGAGGTAGCGCAGGCCGCCGTGGATCAGCTTGCTGGATGCGGAGGACGTGGCGCCGGCCAGGTCCCCCTGTTCGCACAGCATTACCTGCAGCCCGCGGCCGGAGGCGTCCCGGGCGATGCCGCAGCCGTTGACGCCGCCGCCGATGACGAGGAGATCCACGACCGCGTCCGACAAGCCACCCTCCAGGGCGTCTGGTTGGAGGCGCCGGGATGAAGCGTATGAGGTGGGCCGGATGTTCGCAATCGAAAAAGCGGTGGTCGTTCGCGCAGTCGCCCAACCGCGCCCAAGCCGGCCTGCAACGACGGCAGCCCGGATGGGAGGCAGCCGGGTCCGCTAAACGCCGGGAACTGCTACGGCAGTGCGGCCTGCAATGCCGCCAGGCACCGTGCGGCGTCCGCCTCATTGGCCCACACATGCGGGCTGAGGCGCAGGCCGCCCAGGCGCTCGCTGGCGAAGACCCCTTCGGCACGCAACTGCCCGATCAGGCCGGCTGGCAAGCCACCCGGCAGGCGAAGGCCGAGGATGTGCGGGGACCGCAGCCGGCGGGGCGGCACCGGCACTCCCAGGGCTGCGGCGCCCTCCGCCAGCAGGTCGGTCAGTCCCCGCAAGCGCGCCGCCACGGCCTCCGCGCCCCAGCCGGCGACCAGTTCCATGCCGGTTGCAGCCATAGGCAGCGCCACCGGGTCGTTGAGTTCGCCCTTGTCGTAGCGCCGCGCACCCTTGGCTGGCGGCAGGTTGCCGGTGTTCTCCTCCAGCGGCAGGCCACCCTGCCGGTGCGGGGCGGCGTAGAGGAACGCGACGCTGTAGGGACCCAGCGCCCACTTGTAGGTTGGGAACGCCAGGAAGTCGGGCTGCAGCCGGGCTACGTCCAGCGGCATCGCGCCGGCAGCCTGGGTGGCGTCCACGACCAGGGCGGCCCCGGCGGCATGGATGGCGGGGGCCAGGCGGTCCAGGTCGATCACGGCGCCGTCGGACCAGTGCAGCGGCGTCAGCGTGGCGATGGCGAGGGGCGGGGCACCCGGGCGGGCAATCGCCTCCTGCAGCGCCGCTGTCCAGTCGCCGTCGTCCGGGCGCGGCACGGCTTCGACGACCAGGCCGCGCTCGGCGGCTAGCCGGTCCCAGGCGTGGCACAGGGATGGGAACTCGTCCGCGACCCGCATGATGCGGCCGCCGGGTGCAGTCGGTAGGTTGCGCGCCGCGGTGGCGATGGCGTGGCTGACGGAGCCGACGATGGCCATGTCGTCCGCCGTGGCACCGATCAGCCGGGCCGCGGCGGCGCGGGCACGCTCGGCCCACACGGCGTCGGCATCGCGGGAGTGCGCCCAGGGCCGGGCCTTCGAGAGGATACCGGCTTCGCCCGCTGCCTGTACGGAATGGGGCAAGGGCGCCCAGGCCGCCGCATCCAGGTAGCTGACGTGGCCGGGCAGGTCGAACAGGTGACGCTGGCAGGCGAGTGCGGCGGTGTGCATGGCGGCCACGCTACGGCGGATTATGCCATGCGGAAACCTTGCCTCTGGTAGACCTGATGGAACCTGTTCGCCGTTGCCACGTAAATCGGCCTGCTACAGAGGCTGTTTCGCATGTCGAATATCAATGTCCGGTCCATTGCGCCGGTAGCGCCATTGCCTGTGGCTGTATCCCCGGGGAGTTCCGCAGCCCTCCTGTATCGCAGGGTGCGGAGCGAGACGGAGGCGATCGCCGCTCCCCTGTCCGCCGAGGACCAGACGATCCAGTCCATGGCCGACGCCAGCCCGGCAAAGTGGCACCGTGCGCATACGACTTGGTTCTTTGAGACCTTCCTGTTGAAGCCGCATCTGCCGGGCTATCGGGAGTTCGATCCGGCCTTCAACTACGTTTTCAACTCCTATTACGAGGCGGTTGGTCCGCGGCATCCCAGGCCATCCCGCGGTACCCTCAGCCGTCCCGGCATTGTCGCCATTGCCGACTACCGTGGGCACGTGGATGAGGCCATGCATCGCCTGCTCGGCGATTGCAGCGATGGGGTTGCCGACCTTGCCGTCATGGGGCTGCATCACGAGCAGCAGCACCAGGAACTGCTGCTGACCGACATCAAGCACGCCTTTGGCGGCTCGCCGATCCACCCGGTGTATGCCCCGGCGCCAGCCCGGCCTCCGGTGCGTGCCTTGCCGCCGTCGGCTATGTGGCGCGTTCCCGGCGGTATTTACGAGATTGGCCACCCGCAGGGCATGGGCTTTGCCTTCGATAACGAGGGGCCGGCTCATCCGGCGCTGTTGCGCGACTGCGCGATTGCCGACCGGCCCGTCAGCAACGGCGAATTCAAGGCGTTCATGCGGGATGGAGGATACCAGCGCGTCGGCTTGTGGCTGTCCGAGGGTTGGGGCTTGGCCCAATCCGCCGGGTGGGATGCGCCGGCGTATTGGCAGGTTGGCGCAGATGGCTGGGAGACCTACACGCTGCATGGCCTGCAACCGGTCCGTGACGATGAGCCTGTTTGCCACGTCAGCTTCTACGAGGCCGCGGCCTATGCCGAGTGGGCGGGACGGCGGCTGCCGACCGAGTTCGAGTGGGAGGTTGCTGCCCGCTTGCACGGGGAGGGGGACGCCGCGCGGCCGGGCTTGCAGCCGCATCCGCAGCCGCTCCGCCCTGGGATTGCGCAGGATGTTTGGGAATGGACTGCCAGCCCCTACACGCCTTATCCGGCCTATCGTCCCGAACCCGGCGCTCTCGGCGAGTATAATGGCAAGTTCATGGTCAACCAGATGGTCCTGCGTGGGCGGTCCTGCGCCACGGCGGCTGGGCATGACCGCCTGACATACCGGAACTTCTTCCCACCTCATGCACGCTGGCAGTTCTCCGGGTTCCGACTGGCGGAGGACCTATGAGCCACGCTTACGCGCTGGAGTCTCTGCATGACCTGGAACCCACGGTTACGGAATTTCGGGCCGCTGTCCTGCAGGGCCTCCGCGGCACTCCCAAGACGTTGCCGTGCAAGTTCTTCTATGACGCGGAAGGCTCGCGCCTGTTCGACCGGATTTGCGAGTTGCCGGAGTACTATCCGACCCGGACCGAATGCGCGTTGCTGCAGGCCCGCGCGCCGGAGATTGCCGGCCTCGTTGGCCCTCATGCCGGCCTGGTGGAGTTCGGCTCCGGCGCGGGGGTCAAGGTTCGCCTGCTCCTTACCGCTCTGCGCTACCCGGCGGTCTATGTTCCGGTGGATATCTCCCGTGGGCACCTTCTGGCCTCGGCGGCCAGCTTGGCGGCTGATTTTCCCGACTTACGAATCGTTCCGGTTTGCGCCGACTATACCAACCGTTTCGCCCTGCCCCGGCTGCCCGGCAGCCAGCCCCGCCGCCTCGCTGGGTTCTTCCCAGGCTCTACCATCGGTAACTTCACCCCGTCTGAGGCGACAGGATTCCTCCGGCGTACGGGCGAACTGCTGGGGCGGGGCTCGATGATGATCGTCGGGGTTGACCTGCACAAAGATGCTGCGGTGCTTGAGGCCGCCTATGATGATGCCGCTGGTGTCACTGCCGCCTTTAACCTCAACCTTCTGGTGCGCATCAACCGCGAACTCGATGCGGATTTCGACGTGTCGGCGTTTGTGCACGAGGCCCGCTGGAACGCGGGGGACAGCCGTGTGGAGATGCACTTGGTCAGCCGCACGGCACAGTCGGTCCGGATCGGCGGCGATCGGGTTGATTTTGCGCAGGGTGAGTCCATCCACACCGAGAACTCTTACAAATACACCCTGAACGGGTTTGCGGAGCTTGCAGGCTCGGCCGGGTATGACTCGGTTGCCAGTTGGGTGGACCCTGACAACCTGTTCAGCATCCATGCTCTGAAGGTGACGCCCTGATCCTTTAAGGCCGACCGTAGGAAGGTCTGACGGTAAAAACGGTGATGCGGTTGTGCACCAGGCATCTGGTGCAGCCGTGCGGGCAACGCATTTGCCGTAGGGGGCGCGGCAGAAGGCGCTGGCGCTTTTCTGACCTATGCGGCCGGCAGCCGCTCACCGGACGGTGTGTTTTCATCCCCATTCGGCGCCAGGCACAGCTCCACGCCGGCCTGCTGCATGAATTCGACCACTGGAACGGGCGGCGGCGCGTCGGTGAACAGGACGGCAACCCCGGCCAGCGTGCCGGCTTGCACCATCGCCGGGCGGCCGAATTTGGTATGGTCGGCGACGAGGAACACCTGGCGGGCGTTGCGCCGGATCGCCTGGGTGATCCGCACCTCGCGGTAGTCGTAGTCGAGCAGCGTGCCGTCCAAGTCGATGCCGCTGATGCCGATGATGCCGAAATCCACCCGGAACTGGTTGATGAGGTCCAGCGTCGCCTCCCCCACCAGGCCGCCGTCATGGTTGCGGACCAGGCTGCCGGCGATGATGACCTCGCACTCGCCGGAGGGGATCAGCAGGTTGGCGACGTTCAGGTTGTTGGTGACGACGCGCAAATTGCGGCGGCCGCGAAGCGCGCGTGCGACCTCCTCCGTCGTGGTGCCTATGTTGATGAACAGGGACGCGCCGTCCGGGATGCGGGCGGCGGCGGCTCGGGCAATGCGCCGCTTGGCGTCGTGCTGCAGCACCTGGCGCGCGGAGTAGCCGACGTTGCGCCCGCTGGACGGCACCCCGGCGCCGCCGTGGTGGCGGCTGAGGCGCCCATCGGCATACAGGTTGTTGACGTCGCGCCGGATGGTTTGCGGCGTCACGCCGAAGCGGGTGGCGAGCACCTCCACGCTCATGAAGCCGGCATTCGCCACCAGCTCGACGATGGCGTCGCGCCGCCGCAGCACGGCGGTGGAGTCGGTGGAGCGGGCGCTTGCGGTCACGGGCGGCTCGATGGTGAAGCTCGGGGGGTTGAAGCTGGGGGGTGGAGCTGGCGGTGATGGGACCATGCCGGGGAAATGCGGAATGCGCCACGGCCTGCCGGTGTTGCGGCTGGGACCCCGATGTTCGCCGGGGAGGATGGGCTGTTCTGAAGCCGGCGGCGGCCGGCAAAACGGGGCGGCCGGTTAAACGAACCCCAGACCCCACCACCAGACCGGAAGCGTCAGGAACGACAGGGCGATGCCGATGCCGACCATCTGGGTGATCAGCACCGGGTTCAGCCCATACTGGATCGCCACGATGGAGCCGCCGATCATCGGCCCCATCGCCGCCTCGAAGATGGTGATCCGCGTCGTCTCGCCCGTTTGGCCCAGCACCCCGGCGTAGAGCAGCAGCAGCGCCAGCGGCGCCAGCACCAGCTTGAACGCCAGGCCCGAACCCAGCGCGGCACGGTGCCCGGACATCTGGTCCAGCCGTAGCTGCATCCCCACCGACACCAGTGCCAACGGCGCCAGCGTGTCGCCGAGCCGGTGCAGCATCCCCGAGAACCAGGCGGGATACTCGACGCCGGACAGCGCCAACGCCAGCACCAGGGCGATCAGCGGCGGGAAGGTGGCGATCCGCCGCAGGATGGCCCGGCCCGGCGCAGCCTCGTTCGCGCACACGCAGGCCACGGTGATGCCGAGCGTGCTGAGCACGAGGTAGGAGCCGAGCTGGTCTATAATGATGCCGGTCGGCAGCCCTTGCGGGCCGTAGAAGGTCTCGATCATCGGCAGGCCGACGAACGAGGTGTTGGCCAGGCCCGCCGTCAGCACGAGCGCCCCGGCGGTGCGGGCCTGCAAGCCGAAGCGGCGGGCCGCCAGCAGGAACGTCGCCGCGCTGATGGCGAACAGCAGCCATGGCATCAGGATCGGCAGCGCCAGGCCGGGGGACAGCCGGACCCCGTGCATCTGCCACAGGATCAGTGCAGGTAGGCCGATGTGGATGATGAACCCGTTCAGCCCGGCATGGGCATCCGGCGGCACCCGGTCCGTAGCGCGCAGCGCCATCCCGGCGAGCAGGCAGACGAACAGCATGGCGATGTTGGTCATGGTGCAAGCCTCCGCGGTTCCGGGACCTCGTTGGGGCAGCCGGCGGCGGAATGCTTAAACCCGGTTTGCGATCGGGAGTGTAATGAGGATCACAGTCTGGCCGATGGAGGCGTGGCGGCGGTCCGGCCGATGCCAGACGGGCCCGATGCCGTTTCGGTGGCCGTTCGATCATGCTGCTGCGCCGGTTGTTTGACGCGGCTTTTCTGCGCTCCGCTCGGCCAATGAAGGCGTTGGGCGGGCTCAACGAAGGCGTTGGGCGGAGCTCACGGGCCGGATGCCCGCTCCGGTGCCCGGAAACCCACGACGGGCGACTCAGCGAGCGCATTCGCCTGCCTCCCGTACGGGCCAGCGATGGAGGCCGGGATGGCGGGCGGCGCCAGAGGGATCATGACCCGCGTAGGTGACCACGTATGCCGCAAAGGGACGGCCTCTGGCCCGGATTCTGCGGGGTCGGGGACGATGCGGCTTGCAATCAGAGCATGGCGGGATCAACAGTCGGGGCAGATGTCCGTTATCGTACACAATCCCTGCCACGCCTGCCGGACGCCATGACGGATGGCAGCCCCGCCCTGGACGCCGCGCCGACGCCCGTGCCGGCTGTGTCGCCAGTTCATGTAGCGCCGGGTGGCGGCCGGTCCCGGCTGCGTGGCCTGCTGGCCCGCGTCGGCCCTGGGGTGATCACCGGCGCCGCCGACGACGACCCCAGCGGGATTGCGACCTACTCCCAGGTCGGCGCGCAGTTTGGGTATGCGCTGGGCTGGACCATACTGTTCAGCACCCCGTTCATGGTGGCGGTGCAGGAGATCAGCGGCTGGATCGGCCGGGCCACCGGGCGGGGACTCGGCGCGGCGCTGGCGGACCACGCGCCACGGAGCGTGGTCGCAACCTTGGTCGGGCTGCTGGTGATCGCCAACGTCATCAACCTTGGCGCCGACATCGGCGCGATGGCGGGAGCGGCGCAGCTCGTGCTTGGCGGCCCGGTGGCCCTCTTCACCGTGCTGCTGGCGGTGCTGTGCGCCACCTGTGAGATCTGGTTTTCCTACAAGCGCTGCGTCGCGGTGCTGAAGTGGCTGGCCTTGTCGCTGTTCGCCTACGTGCTGCTGCTGGTCGTAGTGCGCGTGCCGTTGCGGGAGGTGCTGTGGGGCGCGTTCGTGCCGCATTTGCAGGGAGGCGGCGTGCTGACGGCCTTGGTCGCCGTGCTGGGCACCACGATCAGTCCCTACTTGTTCTTCTGGCAGGCGGCCGAGGAAGCAGAGGACGAGCACGCCGGGCCGGACCCCCAACCGCTGCGCGACCATCCGCAGGACGCCCCGGCGCAGATGGCGCGCATACGCACGGACACCACCACCGGCATGGTGTTCTCCAACCTGGTCGCACTGTCGATCATGGCCGGCAGCGCCGCCACCCTGCACGTGGCGGGCGTGACCGAGGTGGACACGGCGGCGGACGCGGCGGCGGCGCTCAGGCCGCTTGCCGGGTCGTTCGCGTCGCTGGTGTTCGCGGCGGGGATCATCGGCACCGGGCTGCTGGCGGTGCCGGTGCTGGCGGGATCAGCGGCGTATGGCGTGGGCGAGGCGATGCGGTGGACGGTGGGCCTCGACCGGCGGCCCCGGGAAGCGCGGGCGTTCTACGGCGTGATCGCCGCCGCGACGGGCCTGGGCGTCGCGATCACTTTTGCCCCGATCAGTCCGATGCGGGCGCTGTATTGGAGTGCTGTGATCAACGGCGTCGTCGCGGCGCCGCTGATCGCGGCGATGGTGGTGCTGGGGTCGCGCGCTTCGGTCATGGGCAGCCTGGTACTGCCCTGGCGACTGCGGCTGATGGGGTGGGCGACGGCGCTGCTGATGGCGGCGGCGACCGGGGGGATGCTGGTGCTGGGCTGAATGACACAGCGGGCAAGCGATGCGCTGCCGCGGAGGCCGGTCCGGCGGCAGGCGCGATTCCCGCTGCCATCGCGTGTCGCCGTGGGTGACATGATGCGGTCGCTGCCGGCAGCCACTTGTTGCCGACAGGAGGCGATGTGCTGACCAACATGTTCGACCGTCTCCCCGCGGCCTCGGCGGATGAGGAATTCGAGGAGGTCCTCCATCGGGATGGCGCACGGATCGAGCGGATCGTGTCCACCGGCCAATCCACCCCTGAAGATGCCCCCTACGACCAGGACCACGACGAGTGGGTGCTGCTGCTTACGGGGGCGGCTGGGCTGTGGGTCGAAGGGGACGGGGAACGCGAGCTTCGTCCTGGTGACCACCTGCTGATCCCTGCCCACCGCCGGCACCGTGTTACCTGGACCGCGAAGGATGCGGCGACCGTGTGGCTCGCCATCCACTTCGACGCGCCATTCGCTTCGACGCACAGGCCAAGGGACCCTGATCCAGCATCCGCGGGGTGACGGCCTTTCCTGGTTGAGCGGTATCCGTGCCTGGACGGGCCGCATCGCCACCTGCGGCAGTCCTCCCCGTCGAAGCCGGACACCCGCTCCGGGCCGCCCAGGAAAGTTAAAATTCGGTGCTGCTCAAGTGAGCGGGGCGTCCGAGGCGATCAGGCCGTCCGGCGACGCTTGGGCCATGTCGCGGCGGCCGACGTGCTGGGTGAACAGGTGGATGCTCTCGCCCAGCCGGCCGTGATCCAGCGCATCCAGCACGTCGCGGTAAACGAGGTGGCTGGGGTAAAGCTGGGCAGGCGGCGCGGCGAACCAGCGGAGGTCTCCGGCCCCGGGCGTTTCGTCCCCGTCCAGGACGCGCTTGCTGGGAATGCCCTTCAGCGTCGCCTGGTAGCAGAGCGAGACGGAGTGGCCGCGGTCATCAAAGATCTGCAGGAGGGCGGTCGGCCGTTCGGCGGCGTCCACCTCGCAGCCGAACTCCTCACGGGCGCAGGCGGAGATGCGGTGCGTGATCTCCTCCCGGT
Organism: uncultured Acetobacteraceae bacterium; assembly: GCA_964242325.1. GTDB lineage: Bacteria > Pseudomonadota > Alphaproteobacteria > Acetobacterales > Acetobacteraceae > DASWOJ01. The sequence goes on along the minus strand of CAXTCI010000091.1, from coordinate 6,331 downwards.
GACGGATGATGCTGCCCGGAACGTGCCAGCCGGCGCCGAATGGATCGTCGCGCCAGGCGAGCAGCACGCCTTTCTGCTTGTCCTGGACCAGCAGGTCCACGTTCACCGTCGCCATCACCTCGGTCATGAACCGGAACAGCGGCCAGGGCAGGTCGGCACCTCGCCCGCTCAGCTTGGCCAGGATGCCTTCGAGGGTCCGCAGTTCCTCGTCGGTGAGCGCTTGAGGCTTGGGGGTTGTCATCGCGGGATGCTCCATCGTTGCCGCAAACCGTCGGCCACCCTGGTTTGCCCGGCAACACGGGGATGGAACAAGCTCCGCACCAGGTTGGACCCGTCAGGCATGCACCTCCAACTGTCGGATTCAACAGCTATGGCCGTCATGTCCGGGTTGGTAAGGGCCATAACGCGATCTGCGACGGGGAGCCATGGGCCAGTACGGGCCGCGGCCATCACGCCTCCTGCACGACGGGCCGCACGCCGGCGCCGCGCTCGACGTTCAGCGGCCGGCTGTCGGCGTCGAGCAGGGCGGCGCCGATGCGGTCCGGCAGGGGGTAGGCGCCCTCCGCATCGAGGCGCAGCAGGACCTGGTCGGGCGTCCAGGACAGGCGGCATGTCAGGCGCGTGGCCGGACCGTTCTCGGTGATCCCGTCGTCCTCGACCAGCACGAACTCGCTGCTGCCCTGTCCCGGGCCGGGGAACAGGCGGAGCAGGCGGGACGGCTCGTCATGCAGCCGCGCCGTGCCGGCCGAGTCGGTCAGCGGCAGGATGGCTCCGGCCGGCGCCAGCAGGGGCAGACGGTCCAGCGGCGCCTCGACTTCGGCCAGGCAGCCCGGCGCGAACACGGCGCCGGTGTGGACGTCGAACCACGCTTCCGGTCCCTTCGGCAGGCGGAGGCGGCGCAGGCGTTCGCCGGGCTGGACGACCGGCGCGGCGAGCAGGAATGGGCCGAGCATCAGTTCGTCGCAGTCGGCGATGCAGCCGGGATCGTCGGGGAATTGCAGGAAGGTCGGGCGGATCACCGGCTCGTGCCGGTCGGCGGCGTGGTGCATCAAGCTGTATAGGTAAGGCAGCAGCCGGTAGCGCAGGCGGATCGCCTCGCGGATCGCCGGCAGGGCCTCGGGGTGCAGCCAGGGGCTGTTGTAGGCTCCATCCGGTTTCCAGCTGTTCATGATGAAGCGGGGATGCACGGCGCCGGCCTGGGTCCAGCGCACCAGCAACTCTGCATCCGGCGGCGGCCCGGCGAACCCGCCGACATCGTGCCCGGTGTTGTACAGCCCCGACAGCGACATCTGCAGCCCAGTCCGCAGATTCCAACGTAGCGTTTCCCAGCTCGTCGTGTTGTCGCCGCTCCAGCTTTGCCCGTAGCGTTGCACCCCCGGCATCCCCGCTCGGGTCACGGTGAAGGGGCGGTGGCCCGGGGCGTGGCGGCGCTGTTCTTCCAGGGTCGCGCGGGTCATCAGCAGCGGCTGCACCGGGCGCAGCAGGTCCAGCGGCGCGGGAGTGCCGAAGTTGGCGCACTCGGCGGCCTCGTCCCACAGCTCGTACTCGTTGTTGTCGTTCCAGCCGGCGTCTATGCCCGGCGCCAGGACGCTGCGCCGTAGGCCGTCCTGCCACCAGCGGATGGCGGCGGGACTGGTGAAGTCGAGGTGCGCCCCCTCCCCGTCCCAAAACTGCGAGAGCAGCGGCTGGCCATCGTCGCCGCTCCGCACGCAGGCGCTTGCGGCGGCGGCGGCGTAGCCGGGGTGGTCGTCGAGCAGGCAGGGTTTCAGGTTGGCGACCACCCGCATCCCGGCGGCGTGGAAGCGGGCCATCAGCCCCTCTGGGTCCGGGAACTTGGCGCGGTTCCAGTGGAACACGTGGCGGCGCGGGCCGATGGAGGTGTAGCCGCTGCCGAAGTGGAAGGCGCTGACTGGCACGTCCTCGGTCCGGCAGCGTTCGATCAAGTCCTCGATCCGCGCCTGGGCGTCCGGCGCGTCGGCCAGAGCCATCGCGGTCTGCGCATAGCCGAGGGACCAGCGCGGCGGCAGCGCAGTGCCGCCGGTCAGGCGTAGGAAGGCGGGCGTCACGTCGTTGAGCCGGGAGCCGGCCAGGATATATAGATCGAGGTCGCCGCCTTCGGCCTCGTAGCCGCGGAACGGGCCGTGGTAGTTGTCGTGCTCCGCCCCGAGGTCGAAGGCGCCGGCGGCGTGGTTGTCATACAGCAGGCCGTAGGCGGTGCCGGTCACGCCGTCCTGCGCCAGCATGAAGGGCCAGTGCTTATACAAGGGATCGCCGGTGCGGGGATCGTAGCCCAGCGCGTCCCGCATGGCGGTGCGCAGCCGCCGCCCGTGCAGGTCCAGCGGTCCCGTCTTGTCGCCCAGGCCGTAGTAGCGGTCTCCAGGGTGCCGGGCGAGGTAGTGGGCGACGGCGGTGCCGCGGCGCGCGAACATCCAGGCCATGCCGGGCCGGTCCTGCAAGAATACCTGGCCGTCGGGGCGCAGCCATTGCAGCCGGAACGGGTCAAGGCCGATGCGGACGCCAAACTGCGGCGTTGCCAGCGTCAGTCCGGCGTCGCCACGGGTGATGGAGGGAACGGGCCAGGCGTCCTCGTCCATGCGGTCACGGCCTTCCCAGGGCACGTCGGCGACGCCCGGGGCTGGGATCATCCAGGTACGCGGCTGGCGGGTGGCGCCGTCGCGCAGGAACAGGACGCGGGCCAGGTCGGCGCCGAGCAGGCTGATGCGGCAGGTGATCCCCTCGCCGCAGTCCAGCAGCACGCCGTGCGGGGTTTCGGCTTGCAGGATGGCGCTACGGATTGGGCGCATCAGGGGGGTCCTTGCAGTGTCACGGTGTAACCTCGCCTAACTGGGCGCGGACCTTCTCCCTCTCCCTCCGGGAGAGGGTCGGGGTGAGGGAGGCCGCACGCACAAGGCTCCGGCCAAGGTATGTCCGTACCTGCGCTGGATGGGGCGGCGCTGGCCGTTTCCCCTCACCCCGGCCCTTTCCCGGAGGGAGAGGGAGCAGGGAGCATCGGCTCCAGCGTGATGCGGTTGGCGTCGAACGGCACCTGGTCAATGCCGACCCGCATGTCGGGGTTGGTCTGCGGGAAGCGCCGGGCCGGGTCGGCCGTCGCCTCGCACTCGTTGCCGCCGGAGCAGCAGGCGACGCGGAGGTCGGCAGCGGCGGCAGGGCCGGCGAGCGCGGCGGCAGCCAGGATGGCGGCAAGGGCCTTGCGGATCATCGTCTTCCTCCGGAGGTTTCCTGGAGGCAGCTTAGCGTCCTGGGCGGCCTGTGCCAGCCTCATCTGTGGGACGGTCCGACCGCGGCGGCGTTAACGCTTTAGCCTAGGCGGACGTGGGACATCCTGCACCGTTGACCGGCATACGGCGCCGCGCGCTTCCGGACAATGTGTGCCGGATGCTGCCAGCCCGCTGTAGATCCGGCGCGTTCACGGTAGGCACCATCCGAGGTCAGATCATGCCGGCAACCCTGCAGCACCACACGGCAAAGGCGAACGGGATCAAGCAGCACTGGGTCGAGGCCGGACAAGGCCCGACCGTGGTGCTGCTGCACGGCTTCCCGGAGACCTGGTATGCCTGGCGCAAGCAGATCCCCGTCCTGGCCGAGCGATACCGCCTGATCGTCCCGGACCTGCGCGGCTACGGCGAAACCGAGAAGCCTGCGTCCGGCTATGACAAGCGGACGATGGCTGCCGACATCCGGGCGCTGATGGAACACCTGGGCATTCCGCGCGCCGCCATCATCGGTCACGACAGGGGCGCGCGGGTGGCGACGCGGTTCGCCAAGGATCACCCGGATGCCATCAGCCGGTTGGCCGTGCTGGACAACATCCCGACCCTGACGATCTTCGAGAAGATGGACGCGGAGATCGCCCGCGGCCACTGGTTCTTCATTTTCAACACCGTGCCGGACCTGCCGGAAGCGCTGATCCAAGGGCGCGAGGAGATTTGGCTCCGCTACATCCTGCAGGGATGGACCTACGACCCCGAGGCGCTGACACCCGAGGACCTGGTCGCCTATACCCGCGCCTACCAGAAGCCCGGCGCGGTGCGCGGCGCGCTCAGCGATTACCGGGCAGGCAAGGAGGATGTGGCGCAGGACAAGGTGGACCGGGATACCAAGATCGCCTGCCCGACCCTGGCGCTGTGGGGCGCGGACTTCGAGCTGGTGGGCAAGATGTGGGACGTGGAGGGAATCTGGCGCGGCATGGCCAGCGACCTCCGTGCGGCTCCGATCGCGCAGTGCGGCCACCTGCCGCACGAGGAGCGGCCCGAGGAGGTCAATGCGACGCTGCTGAGCTTCCTGGCGGGGTGGACGGGGTAGGAGGGATCCGGTGGGCGGACCAACGCCCTGGTTGGAGACGAGGCTCCTCCGGGTTTATGATTTGGCGCCGGGCGCAACAGGCGGTCGAAACGAGGCAACCTGCCGTCCAGAACCTCGGCCGGGCCTGGAAACCCTCCCTGCCCCGGCATATTCCATCCGGCATTGACTGTCGGGGATCGGCGCCTGTGGCCCAACTCGGTCCCGGGATGACGGAGGAAGCCCGGGCCATGCACCTAATCCACTTCTGGCTGCCGTCGCCATGCCCGCGGGATGCGCAGTTCCTGAACCCTCAACATACAGGTGATCCATGTCTGATCAGCGCAGCTACGTTCCCTACTCGGACGATGTCGAAACCCCGGCGGCGGACGAGACGGAGGTGATCGGGAACATCATCCAAGCCATGACGCGCGAAAGCCAGACCGTCGCCGCCCGCGACGGCAAGACCGTCCGGGCCTCCCATGCCAAGAGCACCGGGCTGCTGAAGGGCGAGCTGCGCGTGCTGGACGGCCTGCCGCCCGCGCTGGCGCAGGGGTTGTTCGCACGGCCGGGCACCCACCCGGTCGTGGTGCGCCTGGCGCAAGGCCCCGGCGAGGTGCTGTCGGACGGCGTCAGCACCCATCGCGGCATGGCGATCAAGGTGTTCGGGGTGGACGGCCCCAAGCTGGGCGGCCATGAAGGCAACACCACCCAGGACTTCGTGCTTGCCACCGGCCCGGCGTTTCCGCAGAGCGGCGCCAGCACCTTCCTGGTGGCGATCAAGGGCTTGGAAAAGGGCACGGCCCTGCCCGAAGCCGCCAAGCAGGCGATGTCCACCGCCAGCCGTGCGGCCAACGCCGTCGCGCATGCCCTGGGCACAGACAGTGCGACCTTCGGCTTCTTCGGCCATACCAAGCGCAACCCGCTGGCCGATGCTTATTTCAGCCAGGCCGCCCTGCGCTGGGGTGGCTGCATCGCCAAGGTCGGCGTGTTCCCGGTGTCGCCGGACCTGGTGGCGATGGTGGACCAGACGTTGGACACCGGCGCCGACCATGACGCCTTCCGCACCGCAGTCGTCACCCACATGCGGACGCATGGCGCGGAGTTCGAGCTGCGGGTGCAGCTTTGCACGGACTTGGACAAGATGCCGGTCGAGGACGCCTCCGTTCCCTGGCCGGAGGACGAAAACCCCTACGTGGCCGTGGCCCGGCTGGTGCTGCCGCCACAGGATGCCTACAGCCCGGCGCGGCAGGCGTACTTCGACGACGTGCTGTTGTTCCAGCCCGCGCACACCCTGCAAGCACACCGCCCGCTCGGGTCGCTGATGCGTGCGCGGCTGGCCACCTACCAGGCGCTGTCGGCCTACCGGCACGGGCAGACTCATCAAACGCAGGTCGAGCCGTCCGGCGTGGATCAGGTGCCGGATTAGCAAGGGATCGCAGCCAGGAGCGGTGGGCTCAAGCCCGCCGCCGGGCAGGTGGTCGTCACCGGCGCAGGCGGCGGCAATCGGCCTGGCGACCGGGGGTCTGGCTGCCAGGCGCGGCGGCGTGGGATGCCTGGTTATCAGGTTCCGGCTGTTCAAGGCTGGCGCTGCATGTCCGCCGCGCAGGACCCGGCTCAACGCAGGCCTGGGCGGTTTTCCAGATCGGTTTGCGTCCAGACTGGACGCAAACCGATCTAGGTTTTTCGTTTACGAGCAGAGCCTTGCAGTTGGGTTTGGCCGCTGCATGGCCGAAATCGACCGCAATCTGCTCTAGCTCTTGCTCGTCAGTCGCAGCCCGATCACGCCGCCCACGATGAGCGCGGCACAGGCAAGGCGCCAGAAGCCGGCCGGCTCGCCCAATAGGGCGATCCCGACCGCGAACGTGCCGATGGCCCCAATGCCCGTCCAAACGGCATATGCCGTGCCGAGCGGCAAGCTGCGCATTGCGAAGGTCAGCAGGAAGAAGCTTACCAGTGATGCCCCGATGGTCACGGCGCCCCAGCCCCAGTTGCTGAAGCCGTCCGACCGCTTGGCGGAATAGGACCACAC
>CAXTCI010000090.1:0-20262 GCA_964242325.1 uncultured Acetobacteraceae bacterium | reverse complement strand
TGGGCGAGACGATCAACATCATGACCCTCGGCGGCCTGGCGCTCGCGGTGGGCATCCTGGTGGACGATGCAACAGTCGCAATCGAGAATACCTACCGATTGCTGGATCAAGGTAAGGATTTCAAGAACGCGGTGGTCGAGGGTGCGGCCGGCATCGCCAAGCCCGCGCTGATCTCGACGCTGGCGATCTGTACCGCGTTCGTGTCCGTGCTGTTCCTGACTGATGCCGCCAAGTATATCTTCACACCCCAGGCACTGGCGGTGGTGTTCGCCATGCTGGCCTCCTACGGCCTGTCACGCACGCTCGTTCCGATTATGATGGACGTGCTGGTGGCTGGCGAGAAGCACGGGGAAGCCAAAAAGGAGTCCAAAGGCTTCTTCGGCCGCTTCCATGCCGGCTTCGAGCGCCGATTCCACAATTTCCAAAAGGGCTATCTCGTCCTGCTGGGTGCCGTGCTGCGCCGCCGTTGGGTCACCCTTGGCGTAGTCGCAGTCACGCTCGCGATGGGCGGTGGGCTGTTCATGTTCGTGGGCCGCGATTACTTCCCGCAGATTGACGGAGGGCAGATGCAGTTGCACGTCCGCACCCGGTCCGGCCTACGAATCGAGGAAGCGGAGCTGTTCTTCCAGAAGGTCGAGGATGTGGTGCGTGAGATCGTGCCGCAGCGCGACCTGGACGGCATCCTCGACAATATCGGCCTGCCTTCGAACAACTATAACCTCGCATTCTCTGACGGCTCCACGGTCGCATACAATGATGGGCAGGTCCTGATCTCGCTGAAGCCGGGCCACGCACCATCAGCGGTATACATGCGGAAGCTGCGGCAGGTGCTCGCCGACCGCTTCCCCAATGGCATTTTCTACTTCCAGCCCGCCGACATCATCACCCAGGTGCTGAACTTCGGCCTACCCTCGCCCATTGACGTGCAGGTGACGGGCAAGGATGCCCCCAAGAACCTGGTGGCGGCGCAGGCCATCCTAGCCCGCATGAAGCACATCCGCGGCGTGGTGGACGCCCATATCCAGCAAATCCTGGACGCGCCGGAATACTTCGTCTCGCTGGACCGCCAACGGGCACAGGAACTCGGATTGACAACCCAGCAGGTCGCGACGAACGTCAACGTGTCGTTGTCATCCTCCTATCAGACTAGCCCCAACTTCTGGTCAGACCCAACGTCGGGCATTCCCTACCAGGTAGCGGTGCAAACGCCGGAGTATCGCGTCGCCACGCTCGCCGACCTGCAGAACACGCCGCTGGCGCCATCAGGCGCAGGGCAAACCCAGCCGCTGTCCAACGTCGCTACGATGAAACGGCAGGGAACGCAGATCGTGGCCACGCACAGCAACACCCAGCCGACGTTCGACGTTTACGCCAACGTGCAGGACCGTGACCTCGCCTCGGTCGCAACTGACATTCGCGCTATCACGGATGACGTCGGCAAGGGCTTGGGTGCGGGCAACCGTATCCTGATCCGTGGACAAATCGAGAGCATGCAGTCGTCGTTTCGCAGCATCAGCTTGGGCCTGGCTGCGGCCGTGGTGTTCGTCTACCTGCTGATGGTGGTGAACTTCCAAAGCTGGGGCGACCCCTTCGTCATCCTGGCAGCGTTGCCCATCGCCTTCTCCGGCATCATGGTCAGCCTGTTTGCCACCGCAACGACTCTGAGCATTCCATCGCTGATGGGCGCAATCATGTCAATCGGCGTTGCCTGCGCAAACTCCATCCTGTTGGTGACGTTCGCCCGTGAGCACCGGGAAGAAACTGGCGCCAGCGCCATCGATGCGGCGATGGAGGCTGGAAAGGAGCGGTTGCGCCCGGTTCTGATGACTGCGCTCGCCATGTTCGTGGGACTGATCCCAATGGCGCTCGGCCTTGGTGATGGGTCTGAACAGAATGCTGCCTTGGCCCGTGCGGTCATGGGCGGCGTTGCCTTCGCGACTTGCTCGACCTTGCTGTTCGTGCCGTTCCTGTATGCAACCCTGCGCCGTGGCGAAGCTAAAGCCCCGGCAGATTATGTGTGAGGCCCCGCATGGACCAGCGTGACGCCATAGAAGAACTGCGTGCCCTGGAGCGACCGAGCCGTGTCAGCTTTTCCGAACCGCAAGATGACGCTGACCAATCGCCGGCAGGGAAGGCCGAGACATGCGAAGGTGCCCAACGACCGGCACCTGCATTCAAGGCCCGCGGCGGCTTGCTGACTCGGATGCTGCGACACTCGCCTGGCAATCCCGCGCCTGAAGACGGTCCACGTCGCCAGCGGCGCAAGGAGGGCGACGCCGCCCCAACTCAGCGCGAACAGCCGGCCCAGCGCGAGCATCAAGATGCGCCCAAGCCCGGTCCGGCAAAGCAGCCTGGTGACCACGTGCCGGACGCGCCGCCGAAGCATGTGTCCCGCCTCGTCTATATCGTCCCCGCGGTGCTGGTCGTCGGCCTTGTCGGCTGGGGTGCCTGGACCCACTGGAGCGAAAACAACCGCGCGAGCGAAACCCAGCAGGCCGCCGAAGACTACAAGCCGACGCTCCGGACCACAGAGGCCAAGCGGGAAGACGGCCCGGTCAACTTGACCCTGCCAGCAACAACGGCACCGTTCGATTCGGCAAGGCTATATGCCCGCGCCACCGGCTACGTGGCCGAGCGCCGCGTTGACATCGGGTCGCGCGTCAAGAAGGGCGATCTGCTGCTCCGTATTGGTGCGCCCGACCTGAACGCCCAGCTAGTGCAGGCAGCGGCCCAGCTCGGGCAAACCCGGGCCGCCCTGGTGCAGGCGCAGGCGAACGTGCAGTCATCGCAAAGCACCGTGGACCTGGCGCGCGTAACCAACGGTCGCACGAGCACGTTGGCCAACCAGGGCTGGGAAACTCGGCAGAACGCCGACAATACCCGTGCCAACGTGCAAACCGGCGCCGCTGCCGTGGACGCTTCCAAGGCGGCAGTGACCGTGGCCGAGGCCAACGTTGCCGCACAGCTCGCCGCAGTGCAGCGGCTGGAGGCGCTGGTCAGCTACCTGGACGTGACAGCGCCGTTCGACGGCGTGGTGACAGCCCGGTCCGTAGACGTCGGCGATCTGGTAAGCGCCGACTCCTCCGGTGGCACCGCCCTATTCTCCCTGCAGCGTACCGACATCCTGCGCATACAGGTTGCGGTGCCGCAAAGCGGGGCAGTGACGATGCGCGATGGCCTCGCCGCCAAGGTTCTGGTCCAGGAACTGCCGGGTCAGGAGTTCAAGGCCACCGTCTCACGCAACGCCGTCGCCCTTGATCCGGCCTCACGCAGCGTCGCAGTCGAAGTGGACGTGCCGAACGAAGACGGTCGCCTACGGCCGGGCCTCTACGTGACGGTCGTGATCGCCATTCCGCGCGAACGGCCCGGCGTCGTCGTTCCAGACGAGGCAGTCCTGTTCAACGGGCAGGGCTTGCGGGTGGCAGTGGTGGACAAGGACGACACCGTGCACATGCAGGACGTCACGATCGCACGCGACTTCGGAACAACGGTCGAGTTGCGTGACGGCCTGAACGGTGGCGAGCGCGTCGCCCTCAGCCCGCCGGTTGACCTCGTAGACAAGGAAAAAGTGAAGGTGCAGGCACCGCCGCCGGACAACAAAAACGGCAATGCGCCGGCGCAGCCGGAAAAGGGCAAGCCGGCCTCCTAGCACCTACCAACTCCTAGCCTCCCTCCCACAGCACCGGGAGGGAATGTGCCGTTTCAACCGGCAATAAAGCTCATCCAAATGGCCCGCCCCGCTCCAGCCGATATGACTTTGGGGCGGGCCAGATCGGATTTCGGACAGATCATCGAAATCCAGCCTGATGGCAGACGGGTTTCGCCTTTGAGGCTATTCCTCCGCCCCTTCTCCTTCCGCCTCGACTTCTGCACCGGCATCATCCACCTCGACCGCTGCGCCCTTCACGATCGTCTTGAGATAGTCAGCCAGCTTGGCCGCAGCCGTCGCCTTGTCGGTGCCGTCCAGCGCCGCCATTTCCGCCGCAAGCCGATCCATTGCGGCCTCGTAAATTTGCCGTTCGCTGAAGCTCTGGTCCGGCTGCCCAGCATTGCGGTGCAGGTCGCGCACCACCTCGGCGATGGCCATGGGATCGCCGGAGTTGATCTTGGCCTCGTATTCCTGCGCCCTGCGCGACCACATCGTGCGCTTGATCCGGGCGCGGCCCTTCAGCAACGCCAACGCGTCGTCAAACAATTTCCGTGTCGCCAGCTTGCGCAAGCCCGCGGTGCGCGCCTTCGCAACCGGCACGCGCAGCGTCATCCGGTTCTCTTCAAAGGTGATGTGGATCAACTCCAGCTTATGGCCGGCGATCTCCTCCGTGGCGATGCGCTCGACCTTGCCGACGCCGTGGGTGGGATAGACAACGTAGTCGCCTTCAACGAAATCCTCTTTGGCAGCCATGGCGCGAGGCGCGATCTGGGGGCGGCCATGCATGCCGGGCATGTGCCCCGGCATCTTGGGCGGGGAACGGAATTGCGGCTCGACCGCGGGCTTCGCGGTGGGCGCTGCGGCAGCCTTCACAGCGGCCTCATCGGGAACGTCTTCAACGGCGGGCTTGGTCGGCACCGGGCAAACTCCTGGCCTGCCCAGGGCGGCAGGCGGATGGGTTGTCATGCTGAAACGCCGCTACCCCGGCCGGCCTGGCGGACAGGAGTATGGAAACGCGGTATCGCGTCATCCTCCTATCACACAAACCGCTCTTTTCATAATGGTTGGCAGACACAACAGCGCTGCAATGGCCTGTCAGCCTGCCGGAGGAGATTCCCGCCCAATGTCCGGCAAGATACATCCGGCGCCTCCGACCCTCGACACATTCTGGCAGGCCACCCAGTCCAAGCACGACGACGGAGGTGGATCAGATGCCGAACGCCTGGCTGCCATCATCAAGGCCGAGGCACGGCTGAACATACGCCTGCCTCCGCTGTTGCGGGCCCTCTATGCCAGGCGCAACGGCGGCTACACCCGCTACAGCCTGGCGCCAGCCGATCCCACGTATAAGCATTCCGAGGAAGGCTGGGCCCAATTGCCGGACCGCTGCCTGCATCGGCTGGACGAGTTCACGACGGTCGGCGAAATGTCGGATTCCTGCGACTTCGGCATTGGCCCGGACGGGGTGCACGACTCGCAGTCTTGGCGCAACCTGATCCCTGGCGCTGACAAGTTGATCGTCATCGCACAGCACGGCTGAGATGACCTGCTCTGCCTAGACTACCGCTCAGGGCAAGCTCCGGCGGTGCTGCTGCTGGATACCGTCCTGAACCCGGAGGTGGCGCTGCACACTCCGGATTTCGCCGCCTACTTCACAAGCCTGCGACGCGAGTTGGACGACGGCTAACCCGGTGCCCCTGCTACGGCTTGCCTGGAGCGTCGGAGAACAGGCTTTCCTTGCCCGGCTTGTCCTTCCACTCGTCGGCGTCATCCGGCGGCACGCCCTTACGGACGATGTTGGGCCACTGCATCGAGAAGATGCGGTTGCGCTCGGCCCAGGCCGCCGCGCGGTCATCGCTGTCGGGCACGATGGCCTCCGCCGGGCACTCCGGCTCACAGACGCCGCAGTCGATGCATTCATCCGGATGGATCATCAGCATGTTGTCGCCGACGTAGAAGCAGTCCACCGGACACACCTCCACGCAGTCCATGTACTTGCACTTGATGCAATTCTCGGTGACCACGTAGGTCATCGTACGCCCCTTTTTATCCGATCCAGGACCGCTTGTCCCGGGACACCCTTACAGTGGGTCGGTATGCAATCCTTTCATCCCCCGGCGCAAGATACCGGCGGGATGCCGCCTGCTCCCTTTCCCTCCGGAAGAGGGTCGGGGTGAGGGAAGCAGCAAGCAGGGAGTCTGCCTATGACAGATCGCCATCCGTCTGAGCACCACTCGCCCCCCTCCCCGAAGAAGAGGGAGAAGGCTCCACCTCCTCATACAGCGCCTGGGCCTCCGGCGCCGGCCCCCGCCGGTCCGCGAGCGACAAAACCCGGACAACCCGCACATCGCCGCGCAACGGGATCGTCAGCACGTCGCCAGGACGCAGGCGGGCATGCGGCTTATCCGTCACCTGACGGTTGATCCGCACCAGGCCCTCCGCCACCAGCCGCGCGCAATCGGCCCGTGCCTTCATGAAACGCGCGCACCACAGCCACTTGTCTAGCCGTTGCCAGGCACGATCCTCCGCGCCGCCATCGGCCCCGCTCAACCCGGCGCGCTCATCGGTTGACGCCTCGCTGCCGCATCCCTTGGCGCAGCGCGCCAAGGGCCGCAAACGGACCCTCTGCCACGCGCGCCGGAATCGAAGACGGCACCACAGGCGTCGGGGCCACCGGGCGGCGTCGGGCCGGCAGCATCATCGGCGGGGCAGGGGGGCCATAGGCACCGTCCGGCACGCCGCCCCCGGGCGACAGCCGCACCCCCAGGGCACGCAACGCCGCCGGCACCTGGTCCGGATGCACCTGCAGCCGGGATGCCAACCCGACCGGCATGGCCGAGGCCCGTGCCCGCGTCATGAACGCCAACTCCGCCGCCACCCGCTCCGCCACGTCCAGGCGCAGCATCACTGGCCCCGCCGGAACCCAGCCCATCGCCGCCGCAAAGCCCGGCGGCCACTCGGACGGGGCAGACAACGACACCAGCCCAGGCGCCGGCAGTTGGGGGGTGGCCACCCCGGTCTGCAACGCCCACAGCGCCGCCCGCGTCGCCACGGCCCGGGGCTTCAACACCGCCGGCAAAAATAGGGCGAAGCGTCCGGCCCGGACACCCAGCGCCTTGAGCGGCCCGCGCAACGCCGCAGGGATGCTGTCCTCAGTCGCGCCGGGCACGACGCCCCCGGCCTCGATGATCCGGTGCACAGGCCCGCGCAGGGCCGCATTACCCTCCGCCGCAGCCTCTGCTGCAAACAGCGGCGCGAGGTCGGCGGCGATCACCTGCGACAACCAGGCGTGCAGCCTGCGGCGAATCCGCTCGCGCCCGGGGCCATCCAGATACTCGCTGTCCCGGACCTCGACATGCGGGCGCAGCATCCCGGCGCCGGGACGCAGCCGCGCCACCGGCACGCCATCCCAAGTCACCTTATGGTCCGCCGTCCAGGCCAGGGCGGCATCGGGCGCAGCCTCAAGCTCGGCGATACGCCGCGGCATCCAGTTCAGCAGCGCCCGCCGCGCCGCCCGCAGCACCATCCGCCGTTCCTGCCCCTCGGCCAGCGGGTCCGGCAGGAAGTGGAAGCCGCCGACATTCCCGACCGGATGCCCCTCCACCACGACCTCCCCCCGGGCGGTGACGGCGGACAGCAGCTCGTCTCCGTCCTTCTCCTCCAGCCGGCGCAGCAGATGGGCGGCGCGGCGATCCACGAAGCGGGTGGTCAGCCGCTCATGCAGGGCATCGGACAGCAGGTCCTCGGCCTCGCGCGCCCGCGCCTGCCAGGCCGGAGCATCGCGCACCCAATCGCTGCGGGCGGCGATATAGGCCCAGATACGGACGCCGGACAGCCGAGCCATCAGCGTATCAATGTCGCCGTCACCCCGGCAAAGCGCCGCGATGCCGGACTCCAGCCAGTCGGTCGGCACCGACCCCTCATTGACCAGGTGCCCATAAACACGGGCGCACAACCGCATGTGCGTATCATCGGCCAGCTTGCGGAAGTCCGGGATCTGGCAGGCCTCCCACAGCAGCCGCACCCGGCTGCGCCCGCGCGCCATTCCGCGTATCTCGACCTCGCGGGACAACGCCTCCAGCGTTTGCAAATCCGTCGCATCGGGTCCGCGTGCCAGGCCAGCCCGCGGCGGCCCCTGCTGCAAGCTCGCCAGCAGCCCGTCCACGCTGCCGAAATCAAGCTGCGAGTTACGCCAATAAAGCTGCTCCAGCGGATCGAAGTCATGGCCCTCCACCGCACGGACCAAATCCTCGTCCAACGGCGGGCAAGTCGCCGTGGTGCCGAACGTCCCGTCCCGCATCCCGCGCCCGGCGCGCCCGGCGATCTGCGCCACCTCCGCCGCCGTCAGCCGCCGCGGGCGGTGGCCGTCAAACTTCGACAACCGCGCAAAGGCCACGTGGTCCACATCCATGTTGAGCCCCATGCCGATGGCATCGGTCGCAACCAGGAAATCCACCTCCTTGTTCTGATAAAGCTGCACCTGTGCATTGCGCGTGCGCGGCGACAGCCGTCCCATCACCACCGCGCAGCCACCCCGGCGCCGGCGGATCAGCTCGGCGATGGCGTAAACCTCACCTGCGCTAAACGCCACGACCGCACTGCGCGGCGGCAGGCGGACCAGCTTGGCCGGGCCGGCATAGGTCAATTGCGACAGGCGCGGCCGCGTCTCGATCTCCGCATGCGGCACCAGCCGCTGCAACAACGGCCGTATCGTCTCCGCGCCCAGGAACATGGTTTCCACCAGGCCGCGGGCATAGAGCAGGCGCTCGGTGAAGATGTGCCCACGGTCAGGGTCGGCGCAAAGCTGGATCTCATCCACCGCGACGAACTCGGCCGCCCGGTCCAGCGGCATCGCCTCGACGGTGCAGGAATACCAGCGGGCGCCCGCGGGGATGATCTTCTCCTCCCCGGTGATCAGCGCAACGTTGCGCACGCCCTTGGCCCTGACCATCCGGTCATAGTTCTCGCGCGCCAGCAGCCGCAGCGGAAACCCAATAATGCCCGAGTGATGCGCGAGCATACGCTCGATCGCAAGGTGGGTCTTGCCGGTGTTGGTCGGTCCGAGCACGGCTTTGACCCGGGAGGGGAGTCCCTGCATGCATGGGATGTTTGTGCCTAAACCGTACGAATGCAAGCCAAAGGGTCAAGCTGGAGCGACATGCTCCCAGTCAACAAACAGTTTTCCCCCTTGCGGCAGCGGTTCAGAGGGTTCCAGGTTAGCTTTGTGTTAAGGAGCGGCTCCAGCATGGTTCGACTCGCGTGTATGACCGTCCACTGACCTGCCTCGCGCCGGAGGGAGCACCGGCCATGCCGCTCTGGTCGGTCCGGCCCGATGGACTTGAAGCGGCGCTGGCGTCGCTACCCGCAACTGCCGCAGCCTTTCTAACCGCGTCCAGGTTCACCGGAGCGTCCGGGCAACTCCTGCTGGTTCCCGGCGGGGACGGCCTCATGGGCGCCGTGCTCGGTCTAGGCACCGACCGCTCCCCCTGGCCGCATGGCGCGTTGCCGATGGCCCTCCCCGAAGGCACCGCATGGACCCTGCAGCCCGGCGACTTCGACCGGGACAACGCCGTATTAGGCTTCTGCCTGGGAGCATACCAATACGCCGCCTACTCCCAGCCGAAGCGCGGCCCGGCGCTGCTGGCCGGCGCCGCGGACCACCCTGACGCCCTGCGTGCCGCCCGAGCCGCCTGGATGGCGCGCGATCTGATCAATGCCCCGGCCAATGCGCTCGGCCCGGCCGAACTCGCAGCCGCCACCCTGGACCTCGGGCAAGCGTTCGGCGCCAAGCCGCGGCATGTCGCCGGCGAGGCGCTGCAGGCAGACTATCCCACCGTCGCCGCCGTGGGCCGCGGCAGCACGCGCGCGCCGGCCGTCGCCGGCTTCGCTTGGACCGGCAGCGGCGCCGGGCCAGACGCGCCGCTGGTGGCCCTGTGCGGCAAGGGCGTGTGCTTCGACACCGGCGGCTACGACCTCAAGCCGTCGTCCGGCATGTTACGGATGAAAAAGGACATGGGCGGCGCTGCCCTAATGCTCGGATTGGCGCGCATGGTGATGGACGCCGACCTGCCGCTGCGCCTGCAAGTGCGGATCGGCTGCGTCGAGAACATGGTGTCCGGCAACGCCATGCGCCCGTTGGACGTGCTGCACACCCGGCGCGGACTGACGGTAGAGGTCGGCAACACCGACGCCGAGGGCCGGCTGGTGCTATGCGACCTGTTGGCGGAAATGTCCGATCTAAGTCCGTCCCTGCTTGTGGACGCCGCCACACTGACCGGCGCCGCGCGCGTTGCGCTCGGGCCGGACCTGCCGGCGATGTTCACCGCGCACGACGCCGCAGGGGACGCGCTGGCGGCGTCGCTGCTCGCAGCAGGGACGGCGGTGCACGACCCGTTGTGGCGCCTCCCGCTATGGCCCGGCTACGATCCCTGGTTGGCCAGCACGGTCGCCGATCTCAACAACGTGTCAAGCAAGCCGATGGCTGGCGCCGTTACCGCGGCCTTGTTTTTGCAACGCTTCGTGGCCCCGGGTACGGCCTGGGTCCATCTGGATACCTACGCCTGGAACGATGCCAACAGGCCAGGACGACCCGAGGGCGGCGAAGCCCTCGGCTTACGTGCCCTGTTCGCCAGTTTGCAAAAACTGGCGGTAAACAGGTCATAGATAACGAAATCTCGATCCGGTAACGGATTTGGGAACAATACGGAGGATAATCTAACAGTCAGGCCCTGTTAACGAATTATGGCAGCACCACGTCGCCACTGTTCCGGTAACGAACCTTGCCCACAGCTCCTGAAATGTGCCTAATCAGTGTGCGACTGGACCCTAGGGCGAGACAACGGCTTCCTTGAAAGGATACTTATTGTGGCAGCAACTCCCACTCCAGACCATTTTGTCGGCGTCTTGCGCGATACGATCGTTGCCCTCGTCCGACGTGACGGGCCTGACCTGTCCGCACGGCAGTTGGGTGTTTTCCTCACTTGTTACCTGCAGGATGGTGCCCATACCGTTCGCGGATTGGCAGCCGACCTGAACGTGTCCAAGCCTGCGATAACCCGGGCCCTGGACCGATTGGGCGAGTTGGACCTTGCACGGCGCAAGGTTGACCCGATGGACCGCCGCAGCGTCCTAGTGCAGCGCACCATCAAGGGCCAGGCATTCCTGCGCGACCTGCGCTCGATCATGTCAGAGGCAACAGTGGCCGCGAAGCGCCCAGCCGCGGCGAGCAGCACCAAGGCCGAGGCGTCACTAAAAGTTGTAAACGCAAACTAGTTTGCAATCCGGGTAAGTCAGCTTGCTTGGTTTTACTCTTGAGATCAGGACTCGGAAGGTCGCGCGGATCAGCGTTGGCCTCCCGGTCCATCCAAACTTTGCCTAACCCAAGGCTTGCTGAGTTAAAACGCCCAGCATTTCCTAAAAATTTTTGTTAACGAGCGACCAGCCTGCACAACGCGGTCGTCAGCCGCCCTTAACTCCGCCCGCGGTCAATCCTGCTACGATTTGACGTTGCATCAGCAGGGTCAGCAGCAGCACCGGCGCAGTGACAAGCAGGGCAGCCGCCGCCAGTGGTCCCCAACTCACCTGCTCGAACGTCAGCACGCTGTAAACGGCGACTGGAAGGGTGCGCGTGGTCCGCCCCGCCAGCACGACGCCAAAGATGAAGTTGTTCCAACTGAAGATGAAGGCGAGGATCGTCGCCACCGTGATGCCCGGCCGAGCCAACGGCAGCGCCACGTGGCGAAAGGCCTGCCAAATGGTGGCACCATCCACCAGCGCAGCCTCCTCCAGCTCGGCTGGCAGTCCCTCGAAGAAGCCGATCATCACCCAGGCCACGATCGGCACGGTGATAACCAGGTGCGCAATCACCAGCGCCGTCAGGGTGCCCGTCAGTCCGAGCCACTGGAACAGCAGGAACAGCGGGATCAGGTACGCCAGCCCCGGCGTGATCCGCGCGACCAGGATCAGCAGCGCCGCCCGTGCCGCCCGCGCCTTGGCGATGCCATAGCCCGCGGGAACCCCGATCAGCAGCGCGATCCCCGTCGCCCCGAACGAAACCACCACCGAGTTCCAGGCATACAGCAGGAAGTCGTTGCGCTCGAACACCTGCACGAAGTTGTCCAGCGTCGGCGGGTTCGGAATGAACACCGGCGGGAAGGCGGTGTTGTCCACCTCGTTCTTGAACGCCAACGACAGCATCCACAGGAACACCAGCACTGCCGGGGACACCAGCGCGAACACCGACGCATACAGTCCGACACGCCGTCCCAATCTGCGCGACCCAACCTTGCTCATGGGCGCGCGCTCCTCCCCGGGTTCGTCATTCCAGGCACCGCAGCGATCCGGCAATCCCAGGGTCGGCAGAATGTGACGCCAATCCGTGCATCGCCCTCCCGGAACCGGCCCGCAACGACAGCACGGACGAAACCGCGGCGGTCACAGCGTCGCCCTGCGCCGGGTCCACAGCATCAGCATCGTAATGAGCAGGATCAGCGCAAAGAACACCACGACCACCGCCGAGGCATAGCCCATGTCGTAGAAGCTGAACGCCTCCAGATACAGCAGGATGTTAAGCGTCTCGCTCGCCGTCCCCGGCCCGCCATTGCTGATGACGAAGATCGTGTCGAACGCCTTCAGCGCATCAATGCCGCGTATGACCGCAGCCGCCAGGATAAACGGCCAAACCAGCGGCAGCGTAACGTGCCAGAACGCCTGCCAGGCACTAGCGCCATCCAGGTCCGCCGCCTCATACGGGTCCTGCGGCAGGCTCGCCAGCCCGCCGAGCACGATCAGCATCACCAGCGGCGTCCACTGCCACGTCTCGACCAGCACCAGCGTCGGGATGACGGTGCCCGGCGAATACACCCACTCGCTCGGCGGCAGCCCCACGCTGGTCAGCAAGTAGTTCAGCACCCCGAGCTGCGGATGGAACATCATCGTCCACACCAGCGAGATTGCCACCGGCGTCGCCATCATCGGCAGGATGAACAGAGTCCGCGCCAGGCCGCGCCCCGGGAACTCGCGGTGGAACGTGACGGCGGCAGCGATGCCCAGCACCATCGGCAGCAGCACCGACAGCCCGGTGAAATACAACGTCCGCAGCACGGCCATGCCGAACCGCTCATCCCCCAGCATCCGGCTGTAATTGGCGAGGCCGTTGAAGCTGATGCCGCCGCCGATGTGCCAGTCATGCACCGACATGAACAGGGTGAACGCCCACGGGAACAGGATGACAGCGGTGACAACGACGCCGGCCGGCACGATGAACGGCCAGTAACGGCGGGCATAATTGCGTCGCGGCGGCGCCTGGGCTGGCACAATGGCTCCGGCAAGCGTCGTCCCCATCGCATCCTCCCTGCCACGGCGTCACGCCGCATGCCCGGCGGATTACACCACGGAACCCCAAGCGTGGGTGAGCGGAAAGCGTGCCGTCAGGGCACCCGCAGGTCAGTGATCCCGCACAGGTTCAGGCGCCGCTTCTCGGTGGCCTTGCCGTTGGCATAAACGATCCGCACGTCCCAACTGCACTGCCCCGCAGGCAGGCGGATCACCCGGGTCTCGCCGGGAGAAACGGTGTCGTCACCGAGCCGGTCCGCCCCCCAATCGTCGTCGCCAACCAGGCTGGCATACACTTCGTTGATCTCGGTCCGCCCGGCGTTGACCAAGCGGAACGAAGGGTCGTCGGTCTCCGCCTGCCGGTTGCCTCGGCCGCCGCCGCGGGCATCAGGTCGCGGTGCCCGAGTGGAGCCCGCAGTGGCGGGAAAGGTCAGATCGTCAACGGCGCAGGTGTTGACCGCCCGGCGCTCTTCCGGCTCCCCGCTCGAATACACCACCCGCACGTCGTATACGCAGTTGCCGTCGGCCGGCAGCCGTATGGCGTAGCGCTGCCTCGGCGGCACCGCGACCCCCACCAGCCGGTTGCGCCCCCAGTTGGTGACGCCGACGGGGCTGGCATAAAGCTCGATGATGTTGCTATCGGCACGATTGGCGACGTTGAAGGATGGATTGGATTGCGCCCAAGCAGGTCCATGCGCCGCGGCGGCAATCAACAGTGCGGCGGACAGGCGACGCATCATAAAACCGTTCCCTTGTGGAGCCGAGGCTTTGCCAAGCCACAACTTAGCCGCCGTTGCCGGGTTCCCCGCAAGCAGAGATCACGGGTACGGAGAGCCGCTACCAGTGTCCCAGCCCGGCCTGTCGCGCCCGGCGCACCACCCAGGCGGCCCAGGCCAGTTGCGGCGGCAGCACCAGCAGCACCGCCATCGGCTTCCACCATCCGGCGGAGACCAGGAACGCGGCACAGCACAGCCCGCCCCAGACGACGAAGCTCCATTGCACCAGCGTCACCGTCACCGCCGGCACCCCCGACCGGTGCGCCACCTGATACAGGTGGCTGCGGTGCGCCTGCGTCAGCCGCTCCCCCGCCAGCAGCCGGCGCACCAGGGTGAACGCCACGTCGAACAGCATCCCAAACAATAGCATCGGCGCCAGCAGCACCGACAGGTCCGCGCCTTGCAGCCGCCCGGCAGCCACGCCCAGCACCGCCAGCACGAAGCCGCAGAACTGGCTGCCCACATCCCCCATGAAAATACGCGCCCGGGGGAAGTTGAACGGCAAGAACCCCGCCAGCCCCGCCGCCAGCAGCAGCGACGTGAAGTAAACGAACCATCCGCCATACGCCGCCGCGATCGCCGCCAGGATCACGCCTGCGATGGCGCAGACGCCGGACGCCAGGCCGTTCAGCCCGTCCATGAAGTTGACCGCATTGGTCGCAAACAGGATCCAGGCCAGGGTCAGCGGCGCCCCGGCCCAACCCAGCGGCGCCGGGCCGATCCCCGGCAGGTTCAGCGTCCCGATCACCACGCCGCTGCCGACCGCGACCGCCGCCGCCAGCACCTGCGCCCCAAGCTTCACCGCAAACGGCCAGTCCCGGATGTCGTCGAGAAACGCGACAACGGCGATCCCCGCCGCCGCCAGGATCACGCCGCGGAACGATGGATCGGCTATCCGCGAGAACTCGGCATAACGATACAGGATCAGCGTCCCCACCAAAAACGCCGCGACCACCCCCACGCCGCCGCCCTTCGGTATCGGCCGGACATGCGCCTTCCGCGCCCCGGCCTGGCCGGCATCCGGCTGGTCCATGACGCCCACCCCGATCATCCCCCGCACCAGCCCGGCCGACAGCCCGGCCAGCACCAGCAGGAACACCAAGTGGGTCAGCAATGCCTGAAACGTCAGCGGAGGAGGCCCTCTGGCCCGGGGGGACTGCTAAGCAGGGCCGGGTGGGCTATAGGGGCGGGACGATGGCCCCGCAACACGCCCCGCCCCCGCCGACGAGCCTCGCCCCGCGGCCCGTGTTCAACCGCATCCTGGTGAACGTCCTGTTGGACGGGGCACTCGCGGCGGTGGCGACGCCGCTGGCCCGCTACATCGCCGACCCCGGCGGCGGGCTGCTGCACCCGCTGTGGTTCGTGGCCGGCGGCGCCATCACCCTGTTGCTGGCCGGGCTGCCGTTCCGCATGCCGCAGCAGTACTGGCGGTTCGCAGGCATCGAGGACCTGGTGAACCTGGTGCTCAGCAGCGTCGCCAGCGCCGTGCTGTTCGCGCTCCTGCTGCACGTATCGGGCTTCCCACTGCCGACGCCGACCTTCCCCGTGGTCCATGCACTCGTGCTGATCGTGGCGCTCGGCGCCCCCCGGGTCGTGTATCGCCTGCAAATGGCTCGGCGCCGGGCGCGCGATGGCGCAGACGCCACCCAACTCGCCGTGCTGCTGGTCGGCGCCGGCGACGGTGCCGACCTATTCCTGCGCGCCCTGGAGTTCGGCCACGGCCGCGTCAGCTACCGCGTGCTGGGCCTGCTGTCCCTGCGCCAGGGCCAGACCGGGCGGCGCATCCACGGCCATGCCATCCTGGGCGACGTGGGCCAGACCGCCGCCGTGCTGGCCCGGCTGCGCACCGAGGGACGCCTGCCCTCGGCCCTGGTGGTAACCCAGCCCGACCTCGCCGGCCCCGTGCTGGCCGGTGTGCTGGCCCAGGCCGACGCCGAGGGCGTACCCGTCCGCCGAGTTCCCCGCCCCACCGCGCTGCAATCCGCCGGGGGCGCCGATGTCCTGGAACTCGCTCCCGTCGCCATCGAGGACCTGCTGAACCGTCCGCAGGTGCCGCTGGACCGCGACGGCATGGCGGCGCTGGTGCGCGGGCGCCGGGTCATCGTCACCGGTGCCGGCGGCACCATCGGCTCCGAGTTGGCCCGGCAGTGCGCGGCGCTCGACCCCGGCGAGCTGGTGCTGCTGGACAACGGCGAATACGCCCTGTGGAGCATCGAGCAGGAACTCGCCGAAACCCATCCCGGCGCCCCCCGCCGTACCTGCATCGCCGACGTGCGCGACAGCGCCCGCATCGAGGAGGTGTTCGCCGGGTTCCGCCCCGACCTGGTGTTCCACGCCGCCGCCCTGAAGCACGTTCCGATGGGCGAGGAGAACCCGACCGAGGACCTGCTGACCAACACCGTCGGCACCCGCCACGTCGCCGACGCCGCCCGGGCAGCCGGCGCGCGGGCGATGGTGCTGATCTCGACTGACAAGGCGGTGAACCCCAGCAGCGTGATGGGCGCCAGCAAGCGGCTGGCCGAGATGTACTGCCAGGCGCTCGACATGGCGGCCGTGCGTGAAGGGGAGGGCGCAATGCGCTGCGTCACCGTGCGGTTCGGCAACGTGCTCGGCAGCACCGGCTCCGTCGTGCCGCTGTTCCGCCGCCAGTTGGAACGCGGCGGCCCGTTGACGGTGACCCATCCGGAGATGCGCCGCTACTTCATGACGGTGCGGGAAGCCGTGGGCCTGGTGCTGCAGGCGAGCGTCCTCGGCGTGGCAGGGGCCGCGCAGCCGGGCATCCCCGGAACCGGGCAGCCGGGTATTCCCGGCGCGCAGCCGGGCCTCCCCAAGGCGCCGCAGGCGAGTGACTCTACAACGCCGCAGGCGAGTGTCCGCCGCGGCGGCATCTTCGTACTGGACATGGGCGAGCCAGTCCGCATCGTGGACCTGGCCCGGCAAATGATCCGCCTGGCCGGTCTGCAGCCGGCGGAGGACGGCGTCCCCGATGCGTCCCCGAACGTCCCCGGCCGCATCCGCATCCGCTTCACCGGCCTGCGCCCCGGCGAGAAGCTGTATGAAGAACTATTCCACGGCAGCGAGCCTCCCACTCCCACCGGTCACCCCGGCCTGCTGATGGCCACGCCCCGCACGACGGACGCCAGCGCGGTCGGCGACGCCATCGCCCGTATCGCCGCCGCGTGCCGAGCCGGCCAGGCCGCTGCCGCCCTGGCGCTGCTGGGCCGCATGGTGCCGGAGTTCGATCATGTATCCGGCGATGTCGCCGCCCGGCTGCCCGCCCCCATACCTGGAGAATGACTCCAATGCCCCACTGCCCCATCGTCCCCCTGCAAGGCCGGGCGGCATGACGCCGATCCCGTTCCTAGACCTGAAGGCGCAGCAGGCCCGCATCGCCCCGCGGCTGCGTCCCCGGCTGGATGCGGTGCTGGCGCATTGCGCCTTCGTGATGGGTCCGGAGGTCGCCGAACTGGAGACGGCGCTGGCAACCTATTGCGGAGCACGCCACTGCGTCGGCGTCAGCAGCGGCACCGACGCCCTGCAGATCGCCATGATGGCGGAGGGCATCGGACCCGGCGACGCGGTGTTCCTTCCGGCCTTCACCTACACCGCCACCGCCGAGGTGCCGCTGGTACTGGGCGCCACCCCGGTATTCGTGGACGTGGACCCGCATACCTTCCAGATTGACCCGGCGCACCTGCAGGCCCGCATCGACGCCGTGCGCGCCGCCGGCCAACTGCGCCCGCGCGCACTGGTCGGGGTGGACCTGTTCGGCCAGCCCGCGGACTGGCCGGCACTGAACCGGATTGCCGCAGCCGAGGGCCTGTTCACCCTGGACGACTGCGCCCAAAGCTTCGGCGCCATCCTGCACGGCAGGAGGCTCGGCACCCAGGCCCAGGCGACAGCGACCAGCTTCTTCCCCAGCAAGCCCCTCGGCGCATACGGCGACGGCGGCGCCCTGTTCACCGACGACGACGACCGCGCCGCGCTGTATCGCAGCCTGCGCAGCCACGGGGAGGGCACCACCCGCTACGAGGTGCTGCGTACCGGCATGAACGGCCGCCTGGACACCATGCAGGCCGCCGTGCTGCTGGCGAAGCTTGAGGTGTTCGACTGGGAGCTATCAATACGGGAGCGCATAGCCGGCATCTACGACGCGCATCTGGGCGAAGGCCGCCTCAGCAACCTGCTGACCATCCCGGCCCGGGTGCCCGGCGGGCAAAGCGCCTGGGCGATCTATGCCGTGCTGCTGCGGGACGGAACCGACCGTGATGCGGTGCAGGCCGGGTTGCGGCAGCATGGCATCCCGACCGCAGTCTATTACCCGCGCCCGCTGCACCGCCAGCCCGCCTATGCCGGGCACCATGACGGGGCGGTGCTGCCGGTTTCGGATGACCTGTCCCAGCGCATTCTGGCGCTGCCCATCCACCCCGACCTATCCGATGCGGATGCCGAGCGGGTGTGTGGCGCGCTGGCGGCGGTGCTCGGCGCCGGAACCTGATGCAACCGGGGAGCCTGCCGGATGTTACCGGCTCATGAACCAGCCAAAAGTCCAGACCGACGTCCCGGCCGAAGGCGCAAGCCCTGACAACAACCCGAGCGGCGACACGCCGCACGGCATTCCGAAAGGGATGGAGGACCACGACGCGAAGGGCCTGCCCAACTCGGACCGGCACGAAGGCGAGAAGGCGGCGCAGGAATCCGGCGACGACTGATCTCGCAGCCACTCCCGGCCGGCATGACGCTGTAATAGGCGAGATGCCAGTGAAGCGTTTCAACAATCGGTACGGTCAGCCACTCCCGGGCGGATCCAACAGGTTCCGTAACGGAGACGCTTCACCCAGAGGCCAATCAGTAAAGTGAAGTTGGACTTTGTCGCCAGTTTCAGATCGGCATAGCATCGGCCCGAAAATCGGAGCTATCCTCCCGAGATGAAAGAAGTGGTCCGGCTATCCCTTCTGTTGGCGTTCATCATCGGGCTAACCGAACCGGGCGTTGCTCAGACCGCGGACATCACCGTCCGCCAAGTCATTGCCATCCTACGTGAAGCCCGCCGCACCAGCACAACTCCGGACCTGCACAAGCGTGATCTATCCCGGTTGGACCTAGCCGACCTCGACCTCTCCGGTGCCGATCTATCGAGTGCAAATCTATTCGGCGCCGACCTGACCGGTGCGCACCTGGTCGGCGCAAAGCTCCCCGGCGCCAACCTGGACCGCACCATACTGGTCCGCGCCGACTTCAGCGGCGCCGACCTGCATGATGCCACCATGTTCCTGCCCGCCACCGCCGCCATCCCTGGCGCTCCCGCCCCTGGCGACGCTCCCAAGTTCCACGGTGCCAACCTTGCCGGTGCGCGCTTGTTCGGCCCATTAGGCGATGGCGACTGGAGCGGCGCCAACCTGGCCGGCGCGCACCTTTCCATACGCGGCACCCAGTTCCTAGCCGCAGCCAGAACCGATCTTGGCAGTAGCAGCCTGAGCGGCGCCAACCTAGCCGGCGCAGACCTGGTAGGCGTACGCCTGCCCTTCGCCGACCTGCGTGGCGCGAACCTGCGTGGCGCCGACCTGCGCGGCGCCGACCTAGCCGGCGCGCACCTGTCCGGGGCGGACTTGACCGGCGCCCGGCTGGACCGGGCCAACGTGCAGCGTGCCGACCTCCGCGGCGTACTTGGCCTGGACCAGGCGTCCGGCGTGGCCGAACTGCAGAACTTCGACATGGCCGAGCATTAGACGTGCTGCGGGCCGCCCTGCTTGCCAGCGTGCTGGCGCTGCTGCCCGTTGCCAGCCAAGCGGCTGAACGGGTGGATGTTGCGCTCGTGCTCGCGGTGGACGTGTCGGAGTCCGTGGACAGCAGCCGATTCACCCTACAGATGGCTGGCATCGCCGCAGCATTCGAGGCACCGGAAGTACAGACCGCCGTCCTGGCCGGGCAGCACCATGCCATGCTGATCGCTTTGGTGCAGTGGTCCAACCGCCCCAACTTGTCGATCCCCTGGACCCTGCTGACCAGCCCAGCCGATGTGCATGCCTTCGCCGCCCAGGTGCGCCGGCTCCGGCGGACGGAAAAGGGCTTCACCTGCATGTCGGTCGCGTTGCGCAGCATTGCTGACAAGCTGTTGACCCAGATGCCGGTGCCAGCGGACCGCACGGTGGTGGACGTGTCCGGCGACGGCGCCGAAAACTGCAATCCACGGGAAACGACGGACGAAGTCCGGGACGACTTGGTGTCTACCGGCGTCACCATAAACGGCTTGCCAATCCTGGAAGGTGACGAGGCCGAAACGCTGGAGGCCTGGTATCGCGCCCACGTCATCGGCGGCGATGGCAGTTTCCTGGTCCCAGCCCACGGCTTCGAGGACTTCGAGCGGGCGATGCACCGCAAGTTTGTCACCGAGGTGAGCGCCTTACCTTTCGCAACCCGTGTCCGCCTAGCTGCCCGGCAGTAGCCGCCCAAATTGACCAGGTCTGGCACCCCGGTTCCGCGCCCTCGCCTTTAATTCGCGGC
>CAXTCI010000089.1:8535-20458 GCA_964242325.1 uncultured Acetobacteraceae bacterium | reverse complement strand
CCTTCTCTAGTCACCCCGACTACCTGGATCCCAACATGGTCATCGGCGGGTTCATGTCTCGCTTCTTTTTCACCGTGCCGTTGGCACTTATTATCAAGCGGCAACTGAGTGTTCCGGCCTGATCAGGCCCTGGTGCCGAGCCTGGGCTACGCCACAGATGTGGCGTGATCGTCGGCAGGGACGGCTTAGCCTTTCTGACGCGGTAGTGCAGGCTGCCGGGTAAGCGAAGGAGCGGCAAGAAATGGTCGCAACCCTCCCCGGTCCGGCCGCAGCAGCCACTCAGGACGACGCAGGCGATGCCGCACGCGATGCCCGCAACTGTGCAGTCTTAGACTTGTCCCTGGGGTAATGGCGACGCCGTAGGCGGCTCCCGTGACCCTCGTGCAACTGTCCTCCTACCCTACGCATCGACGGCGCATGTGACCAATATGCGCTCGGTCAAGCGCCACACAGCGAAGCTTGAGAAACACTGGGAATAACGTTGCGCGACCTGAGCGAGACGCCCTAGCGAACCCTAGAGGGCACCGTCAACTTGTTGGATTGCGGTCGCGATGGTGCGCGGCAAGGACGGCGTGTCCGTGATCACTCCAGCGGCGGCGCCGGTGATTTCGGCCCAAACCTGACAGACCTGGGTCCGGGCGGCTCGATACTGGATGGCGAGCACTCGGTGACGGCGGAGTCTGCCTGCATTTCAGTCTGGGCTACCGCTCGCCCATAGCCTACGAAGCCGATATTGAAGCTACTTTGACCATGAGGTAGCCCCAGCCTGCAAACGATCCACCGGATCGGGGCAGTCCCAGGTCGTCACCACCGTGGACTTGCTGGCACTATGTGGCCGGGGGTGGTGAGGTTCAAGCTGCTTATGTCCGGCGCGATCCCAGCCGGTTCTGGACGCCGCGCAAGTCTGCGGCGTGCCCGGACGCATGGCTCGACGCAGCGGTCAAAGCAGGCAGTAGCTCGGGTGGCAGCGCCTTGCACTTCAGGATGCCAAGCTCGTCGCAGGCTGCCAGGAAGAGAGCGGCTTCATCGGCGTCATGCCCCGTTACCTTGGCAAGCGCGGCGGCCGTCATGGCCCGCCGGCCGAGCAGGCCGCACCAAGCGATGTGTTGGCGTGCGTGCGGCAGGCTCGAAAGATCTGGCACGGCTTGAAGTTTAAACGTGCCGTTCCGGTAACGTGCGGCCTCTTCCTTGCCGCCGCACCGGAGGACCGCCACCCAGAACAGGTTCCGAAGCGGAAATCCCGGCACGCTCACGAGAGGGCCGTTATGGGCCGGCCGCACTGCATTTCGGCCGTAGTAGGAGTTCTGCGCCACGCTGACATGAGCGGGCACGAGCGCCTCGACTGGGCTGTCGAACAGGGCTTGCAGCGTTGTGAACGAATAGCCCATCTCGATCGTGGGCGCAGCGCAGATGGCCGGAAGTCCGCGCAAGCTTACCACGATGACCTGTGACGCCGCCCTTGCCTGGCGCAACAAATCCAGCAAGTTGCAGCCTGCTGCACCGGGCACGACCACAGTGCCGGCCGTTGTGAATGCAAGCTGCCGCTCCGGCCGGTCACGCTCCATAATGGCTGTCCCGCCCTGGCTCGGCCCGTCAGGACTGTTGTCCGCCGCGCGGCTTTGGGCTGGAGTAGGCGGGAGCAGGATGCCATAGCTGTGCTGTGCCGGTTCGGCCTCATCGTCGACAAGAAAAGCGCTGCCCGGCGCCTCAGGCATGTGCGCTACGTGCGATACGGCTGGATCTGCAGCCCGTCTGAACATCCATGCGAGGACGGAGCGGAAGAAAGACCGCAGCCAACCCAGCTTGGGCCTCGCCCCACTGTGCGCTGCAGCCCCGAATACTGGCAAGCTCGGCGCGGAAAGGGCTTTGCCGAGCTGCGCGGCCTCGTTGAGGACATGCACGATACCGCCGGGCCCATGCGCTTGCACCGGCTTATTCAATGTCAGCCCGCCTGACGTCACGAACCGGAGGGTTGCTGCAGCGCGGGCTCCGCCACGCGTTGCGCTGCGCTGCCACGCGGCGGCACCAGTTGCCGAGTCAATATCACACAGCAGCAGGTCGCACCTGTCTCCACCCGTCATGGTGAAAGACCATTCGGCCGACAAGCGCGAGCGCGTCAGCCTCGCCAGGTTTTCGATATCCAACGCATCGGAGGCGTTAAACCCGGCGAGAGAGCAGTGCAGCTTTGCCATCGCACCCCTATCCAGGTTGATCAGGCGGCCTGGAATCGCCGGGCTGATAGATCAGTTCAGCTTCGCGTCATCCACATTCCGCAGGCGGCGCGGCATGGCCAGGTTAGAGTTCGCCTTGTTGAGTGCGAGATAGACAAACAACGCGCTGTCGCCGTTGACCATGCAATGGTGATGCTGGCCGTTCTGCATTTGCATGAGATGTTCAATACGTGCGCGCAAACCCAGCCCTGAACTTGCTTTCATCTTGGCCTCCAAGACCTCTATGCCGCCCGTTGCGGCCACGTTCCGGTTCATTCTCCGCCCGCCGGCAGTGCCAAAGCACATGCTGCTCGTCCGGTCCGCTGGCGCAGAACCGACCGCACCATCAATCATCTCGCTTCATCAAGAACGGACAAACCAACTTCGCCACTCGTGACTTTTGCTACTTTACCGCCCTTCCAGAGACCGTCGATCCCCGACAATCTTTTGACCTATCCAGGCACGCCAGTCTATTTGACCACATTCATACTATCCATGGAACGAGCTTTCGCCAGGGACCAATTTGTCAGATTTTGTCGGAATGTCACAACAGGACTTGAAAGCAATCTTTATATAATTGAAGTCCTACCGCGGGCGGTGATGAACGGTGAGCTGGTACCCGCCTCGCCCTGCCGCAAGCTCGGCCAGCAACCGGAGCTAGGTTAGCAAAGCGACTTTCTGATGGCTTGTCGGATGCTCGGCGCACGGCCGCATCGCGGCTGCGCCAAACTAACCAGAGGCGGTTTGGCATGCGCCGACGCCGCACAGCACAACATGCCGTCTGCAACCGTCACAGCGCAGCGCGGACTGATTTCATCATGTGACAGCACCAAAATCGGCATGACTGTGGCTGCCCACATCCGTTCCGCCTACGTCTGACAGACGTCCAGAACATGCCAGTAAAAACCCTTGAGATGCAATTTACCTAGCTGATAGCTGAACGCAATCCCTCCAGGTATTTACCCCAAATTATCCATCATTCAAAAGAGACTTCGCCCGGCAACAACCTGTGTTGGCTGTAGACAAATCCCAAAAATTGGCAAATGATTGAAGAAAGCAATCGGCATGGTATCTGCCTGATCATTCCCCAATGTTGAGTAGGGCGCCCCGCAGCCTGGCCTGACGGAACTGCCCAGCGAACAGCAGCAGTCCAGCCACCATCCACAACACATTGAGGCCGAAGGCCCAGGCCAGGTGATCCCATCGCGTAACCCCCTGCAACGCTGCCCGCATCCCCTCGAACACATGCGCCGACGGAAGGGACAACGCGACCGGCTGCAAGACAGCAGGCAGCACCGAAACCGGGTAGAAAACGGCACTGATAGGTGTGAGCCCGAACAGCACGGACCACGCCAACGCCTCCGCCCCGGCGCCGTGCCGCAGGATCAGGCTGACAACGCCCAGCGCCACCCACCAGCCCATCACCATGAGGTTGGCAAAGAAGAGCACGACCACTGGTCCCATCGCGAACAGGTTGAAGGCGTATAGAAGGAACGCGATCAAGATGGCCGGCAGCACGCCAGTCAGCATCCGCAGCACGCTGATGCCAACCAACGCGGCCAGCATCTCCCAGGGGCGGATTGGGCTGACGAAAACATGCCCGAGATTGCGGGACCATAGTTCTTCAAGGAAGCTGATTGCCACGCCCATTTGGCTGCGCAGCGCAACCTCCCACAGCAGCACTCCGCCCAGCAGGGCACCGGCCGCAACGGCCACGGTGCCGCTCGCCCCGGCGCGTCCGGCGATGAAGGACGCGGTGAAGCCCCAAATGCACATCTGCAGCACCGGCCAGTACATCAGCTCGAGAAGCCGCGGCCAGGAGTGGCGATAGAGCGCGAGGTGGCGATACATCAACCCCCAGATGCGGCGTGCGGCACCAGTCATGCTTCCTGCACCCAGCGGAAACTACTGTCATCGCACGGCAGCCTTGAACCGCGGCTCCCCTGGAAGTATCGGCGCCAAGCACCGGTTCGAGTGTCCTCCGGACGGCTACGGCGTGCACTCGGCGTTGGTTGCTTCGATGGATGCGCCGTCATGCCGCTTCTTGCCGCCGGGCGATGTCCAGGAACACCTGCTCCAAATCAGTGCGGCCGTAGCGGCCCACGAGTTCCATCGGCGGGCCGTGGTCCACGATCCGGCCTTGTTTGAGCATCAGCACATCACTGCATAGCCGCTCCACCTCTGGCATGTTGTGCGACGCCAGCAGGATGGTACAGCCGCTTTCGGCACGGTAATGCTCCAGCCAACTTCGGACCATATCGCCGGTATCCGGGTCTAGGCTCGCAGTTGGCTCGTCGAGCAGCAGCAGGTCCGGGCGATTGATGAGAGACTTCGCAAGCGCTACCCGCGTCTTCTGTCCGGCAGACAAGGCACCGGATGGCCGGTTGAGCAAGCCGGTCAGGTCGAGCTGCGACGCAAGCTCGCGGATGCGCGCCTCCAGGCCGCGGACGCCGTAAAGGTGGCCATAGACGCGCAGGTTCTCGGCCACAGTCAGGCGTGACGGCAGGGCAATATAGGGGCTGCTGAAGTTCATCCTCGCAAGTGCGGCGAAGCGGTCCCGCGCCATGTCGCGGCCCATGATGCGTATGCTGCCGGCGCTCGGGATCAGCAGGCCGAGCAGCATGGCGATCGTTGTGGTCTTGCCGGCGCCGTTGCCGCCCAGCAGGCCCAATGTCTGGCCTGGCGCTACACTGAAGGACACGCCATCTACAGCCAGGACGTTGCCATAGCGCTTGGTCAGGCCTTCGACCTCAATAGCATTCACGCTTTCCTTCATACCGGCGTGATTTGGTGCGCCCGGGCGAAGACGCCAAGGCAAGATTGGGTGACTTCGGCTTTGGGCAGGGGCGGGGTGACGGACTGAGATGCCTGTTTTATGTAGGAGTACATGGTCCGACACCGTCTTGATCCACGCCTTGCCGGGTTGCCGCTGGGACGGCGCATATATGCCGTGGGCGATGTTCATGGGCACCTGAATCGGCTGCAGCGTGTGCATGACGGCATACGCGCCGACTTGCGGGACCGGCCCTGTGGCGATGCCATTGTGGTCCACCTGGGTGACTACATAGACCGCGGGCCGGAGTCCGCGGGGGTGATCGCACACTTAATGGCCGGGCCTCCTGCGCCGGGGGTGGAGGTGTTCAACCTGATGGGAAATCATGAGGCTATGATGCTGGCCGCGCTGCATGGACCCAGCCCTTCAGGCGTGGATGACTGGCTGAGCAATGGTGGCATCGACACGTTGCTAAGCTGGGGCGCGCCGATCCGCAGCCCGGCGCGGGACTGGGCAGCCTACCTGCCGCCGTCTCACCTGCAATTCATACGGGGTTTGCTGCCGCACTGGTCCTGCGAGGGTGCGTTGTTCGTCCATGCCGGCGTGTGCCCAGGCGTGACCCTGGCGGAGCAGTCGCTGGATGACCTGCTGTGGATACGCGAACCCTTCCTGCGCTGGCGCGGCACGATGCTGCCGGAGGCTCCGGACATGCTGGTCGTGCACGGTCACACGCCGAGCCAACGACCCGAGATCAAGGCAAACCGCTTGGGCCTGGATACGGGTGCCGGACGTGGTGGTCCATTGACCTGCGCCGTGCTGGAGGGGGCAGAGGTATCGTTTTTTCAGGGATGATGTGCCACAGTGCCCGTCGCCCAAACGCTACACTGCGCTTGCCACATGAGCGGGGGGAGGCTAGCCCTGCCACCTATGCAGAGTATTACCCCTGCCCAAGGCCGCCCCGGCGAGGCAGCTTCGCATTCCAACGGCTCGGACCCTGGCAGCTCCAGCCCGCGGCCTGATGGTCCAACGGTTGAGGAGCTGACCGCAGCTGTCCGCCGTCTGACGCGGACGAGCGTAATGGTCATTGGCGATGTGATGCTGGACCGGACGGTTTATGGCAGCGTTGAGCGGATCAGCCCCGAGGCGCCTGTGCCGATTCTGGCCGTCGAGCGGGAGCTGGCCGTGCCTGGTGGGGCGGGCAACGTAGTCCGGAACCTGACAGCCCTTGGTGCCGCTGTGGCCTTTGTGTCCGTGGTGGGCGATGACCAGGATGGATCCGACCTCACTGGTTTGATCGGCGGCCAGCCTGGCGTAGAGCCATGGCTGCTGGTGCAGGGCGGCCGGGCGACAACAGTCAAGACGCGCTTTGTCAGCGGCGGCCAGCAGCTCCTGCGGTCCGACCGGGAGGAAACCAGCGCAATCCCCGACAAGCTTGCCGAACGGATGATGCGCGTTGCACGGGACACGTTGGCGGCGACTTCGGTTGCGGTGCTCTCCGACTATGGCAAGGGGGTGCTGGCCGGGAACACGCCAGCACTGTTGATCGCCGCCGCGCAAGGCGCCGGGCGGCGCGTGGTGGTGGATCCAAAGGGGTCGGACTACGCACGTTATGCGGGGGCGGACGTCATTACGCCCAACCGTAGGCAACTCGCCGATGCGACGGGGTTGCCTGCCGGCACGGATGTGGAAATTGCTGCTGCCGCGCTGGCTCTATGCGCCGCGCACGGTTTCGGCGCCGTCCTGGTAACGCGGGGCGAGGACGGCATGACGCTCGCTGATGCGGCGGGGGTGCTGCATCTGCCGGCAGTCGCGACGGACGTCTATGACCCTGCCGGGGCTGGAGACACTGTAGTGGCGACGCTCGCAGCGGGATTGGCGGCCGGGTTAGACCTGCGCATTGCCGCGAGGCTGGCCAACTTGGCTGGTGGGGTCGTTGTTGGCAAGATTGGTACCAGTATCGTGCGTGAAGAAGATTTGCTGCAAGCGCTGGCTCCAGGGGGCGGGATGCCTCGCAAGATCGTTTCACGTGAAACGGCCGTCGAGCAGATCGAACGTTGGCGGCGACGTGGCTGGCGCACCGGATTCATTATGGGCGTGTTCGACCTGATGGATGCCAGGCACCTGCATCTGCTGGAACAGGCTCGGGGCCAGTGTGACCGCCTTGTGGTTGGGCTTCGGTCGGATGCCGGCCTGCAGCTTGTGCCGAATGGCAGCATAGTACAGCCTGAGGCGGCCCGGGCGGCTGTTCTAGCCAACCTGTCCGCCGTGGACCTTGTTTGCCTTTTCGACGAGGATACCTCGCTGCCGTTGCTGGAGATCTTGCGGCCGGACTTGCTGGTGAAAGGTGCCGATCAGGCGCCGGAAGATATGGTCGGCACAAACCAGGTTCAGGGCTGGAGTGGCCGGGTTTGGCTTGCGGAACTGCTAGACGGCTAAGGCAGGTTGCAATCAGGCTCGACAGAAGCCGCACCAGCATCGGTCGAGACACCGCAATGGGTTCGAGCGCCCAGTTGATGGGTATTTGCAAAAGCGCCCGATGGGCACGTCGCTGCACAATGTTGCCGCCTAGCGCCCCTACTCCGCCCGCAACGCCATGCGCACCCCATTCATAGCTACCGGGTCTTCAAGCCAGGCGAGGCGCTGGGCGGCGATGATGGCAAAACGCTGCATCAGGGCACGGCGGCGGGCTGGTGCCAGGGGGTGCGAGGGGGCGTCGCGCAACATCTCGGCTTCCGGTCCACACGTGACGATCAGGCCGGTGTCGGGCGGCAACACCGCCACTGGAAAATCGCCGTCCACGGCAAAGAAGAGCGCGTCCGAGTAGGCCCGGTATTCCGGCCACTTCCCGTCGGTCTGGAAGTCACGCACGCCCGACTTCACCTCGATGCAGACAAAGCCGCCGTCTGGCCGCAGCGCCAGGATATCGGCCCGGCGGTGGTTCGGCAACGGCACCTCGTGCACTGGCGACCATCCCATTTGCATGCACAGGCGAGCGGCAGCACGCCGTACAGCCAGCGAGCGCTCGGGTAAGGTGGGTTCGCGTGCGACTTCAACAACAATGTCCATGTTGCTGTTTATATCAGCCTGGCACGCCTCGGCTACTGCCGCCTGCACCGTAGCATTTTCCATGATTGGAACCTCCGGCTGGTCCGAGCTTTCATAATCAATGGTCGCCACGCGCTTCGCCGTCGCCATTCACATCCTGCTACTACTGGCATCCGGACTGGTGGACGGGCCAGCGACCAGCTCGCGCATGGCACGGAGCGTCAACACCAATCCGGTCGTCGTGCGACGCATCACGGGACTACTGGCGCGTGCCGGGCTGGTCCGGGTCAAGCGCGGACCCGGCGGGGCAGAGTTGATGCGAGCGCCGGAAGAGATCACGCTTGGCAATGTTTGGCAGGCCGTCAATCCCGGTAGCTGCCGCCCGTTGCTGCCGGTGCATGGCAACCCCAACACCGCCTGCGTTGTCAGCTGCAGCATTCACTCGGTGCTGGGTGATGCCTTCGCGGCAGCCGAGTCGGCGATGCACGCATCTTTGTGTCGGACCACGCTTGCCAGCCTGGTTGGCGGAATGCTGGCCGCCGCAGGCCAGCCGACAGCGATCGGCTTGGGTTAGGGCGGACTACAGTCACGTTCGGGCGTGGTACTGCTGGACTTGAAGGTGCAAATACCTGCTCGCAAGCAAGGAATTTCCGGCAGCCTTACGCCCAGCCTCGAAGCACGTTTAAAGGCCCAACTCGTCAATCGCCTGCGCCAGCCGCACATCCCGTTCAGACAAGCCGCCAGCGTCGTGTGTTGAAAGGATGATCAGGACGCGGCCATAGGTGTTGGACCACTCGGGATGGTGGTCCTGCGCTTCGGCGAGGAGGGCCACACGGGACATGAACCCCCAAGCGGGATTGAAGCCCGAGAAGTTGAACTCGCGTTGAATGGCGTCTCGGTCAGGCACGGGATGCCAGAGCGGCAACATTTCCTGAAGGGCGTTACGCGCTTCGGCGGGCAGGAGATTTGCTGATGCAGGCTTCATTTCGGTTGCTTTCCTCGCCGGGATCGGGCGGATACCCGCCATGCCAATCTATACCCTGCCGCCCGCGCCTGAGGATATCGCCGACCTGGCCGACCGGGCGCTCGCTGCCATTCCCTCGGTCCTGCGAAAGCACGTCCGCGGCGTGTCCATCCTGGTGGAGGAAGTCGCAGATGACGAGACGCTTGCCGAACTTGGCTTAGACAACGCCTGGGAGCTCACCGGCTTATATCGCGGTGTTCCGCTAGGCCAGGCCGAGGCGGCCGGCCCCCGTCATGCGCCCGACCTGATCCTGCTCTACCGCGAACCGATCCTGTTGGAATGGATCGAGACCGGGGAGGACCTGTTCCGCCTGGTCCGCAACGTCCTGATCCATGAGATCGCCCACCACTTCGGTTTTAACGACGCCGATATCGCCGGACTGGAAGCCGAAGGCGACTGACGGATAGGTCACTCCGTGCGTCCCCTGAGCGTCCTGGCGCCCAACACCCCTGCTCCTGCGACCTGGCTATTGCTGGCGCTGAACGTCGCTGCGTTTTTCGCCATTGCCGTGGCAACAGGAACGTTGACCCTGAGCGTGCCGGCGGCGGTGCGGTTCGGGGCCTTGTATCCCGGTGCATTGAACGGACGCGGCCTGTTGGGCGGGCAGTGGCGCCTCGTGGCGTCGGGCTTTATGCACTTCAGCCCCATGCACCTGCTGTTCAACATGGTCTGTCTGGCGTCCTGGGGCACAGCCGTCGAGCGGCGGGTCGGCACGGCATGGTTCGTGTTGCTGTATGGGGCGTCGCTGGTGGCCGGCGGTCTCGTTGCGTCGGCCGAGCCGCGCGGGGTGACGGCCGGGGCATCCGGCGCCATAGCCGGGCTGCTGGGAGCGCTGCTGTACTTGTCGCTGCGCCGCAAGGTGGAGATGCCGTTCGCGACGATAGCTGCGACGGTTGCGTTGAACGTTGCCTTCTCGGCCGGCGTGCCTTCCATCAGTTGGCGCGCCCATCTGGGTGGATTCATTACCGGTATCCTGGCCTGCCTGGTGCTGGACTTGGCCGCGTGGGTATCCGGGTGGATGCTGCGGTGCCGGTTCCCGGAATGGCTCAAGCTGGATCTGATGCTGGTCCCAGCGCTGGCGGCGGTCATTTTTCCGGTCAGCCCCGCGGTCCTTGGCGCGTCGCTGATGTTGTATGTCATCGTGGTGGTGAAAGCGGCCGACCTGGCGCTATGCTGGCGGCATGGAATGGCTGCAGTGGCTGGCGCGGCCGTGCTGGCGCAGGCAGCGCTTCTAGCGAAAGCTGGGGCAGGGTTCGGGACAGTGGGGGTAGAGGCGGCTGGCGCAGTGCTGGCGGTCATCGCTGTCCTTCACCTGCGGCCGCTGCTGCGCGGGTTGCAGGACCACAGCTTCGTTCCTGCCGCGCTGCAGGCAGAGCGGCGTCGGCTGCGAGGCCTGTAGTGTCCGCCTATGCCGGCAACGGGGCAGCATCAGGCATGTTCGCCGCCACCCGGCTGCCGTGCCGCCTGACGTCCCGCCACGACGAAGTTGGTTAGGAGGCCATGCGATTGACCTGAGTTGCATAGATTTTGTTAAGTGCTCTCCCCGATACTGCAGGTATGGCTGTCCTTGCCGCATCTACGGACCTTACGGCTTCGGCGCACGGCAAGTGCGTCTTGCAGCATCCTGTGTTCACGCAGTTTGGGGACGTGCTGTTCCGACCAGCGGAGGCTGACGCCGCTCCGGTGATGATTTTCTCTCTTGGCGGCACCGTAGCCGCCATCCCGCTGCGGTCGCTGCAGCAGAAGTACGGCATCGAGGCTGGCAGCCCGGACGCAGTGATGCTCGGCCTCGTTGTGCGGGCGCTGGACTTTGTCGCCGAGATAAGACCGGGAGACTCGCTCCCGCTCGAAGTTCTTGGCCGTGGCGCAAGCTGGAAGCCCAGCGCCTTGCATCAGCGGGTGGCGGAAGAGCGGCTGCGGCTGCAACTGGTTGGCGCCTTTGGCAGCGGAACCTGCCCGACTTGGGCGTCGGAAGATCCGCAAGCCGTGCTGTTAGCAGCGGCCGAGCCGGACATGGACGAACGCCTGCAATCCGCCGCAATTGAGGCAGCAGCTGTGCTGGATCTGCCCAATGCCACGGCCGTCGCACACCTGCTGGCGACGGCGGCGCACGAGTTGGGTTTCGTTGAGGCATTGCGGGACCGGCTGCTGCGCCGGGCCGGCCTGCTACTGGCGCAGGTGGACACGCTTGGTGCCAGTGTGGGCCACAATCTCGGCGCGATCGAACTGCTGTCCCGCGTCCGCCGTCTGGCTGGCATCGCCTATAACAAGTTGCGCACCCGGTTCCACAAGTTGGACGCCTGCACGGCCGACGTGTTGGAGGTGTTGCGGGATGTGGACGGCTGTGCCTGCACCGTGCGCCTTCATCGGGACTGGCTTTATAGCAGCCTGCGCGCCTGGGAAGGTATCCTGACGGCGTGGGAAGGTGGCGGGAATGTTTGGTCACAAAACACCTGGAACCTGCTGCGCCGCACATACAGCTTCCTAGCGCCGCGCTTCATGCCGGTGCAGGATTGGCAGATCACCCATCATGCGCAAAAGTCGGACGCAGCCTTGCGCGAGCCGATGATTTGGTAGCACTGGCTGCGATGACAGCTTAGGCTCCTTCCTTCCATTTGCGGTTTTCGAACGACGATGAACCGCGTCATGGCTGCCTAGTCGCACGGACGAAGCCCGGCGTCAGCGGAACCACGCAATGGGCGACGCCAGAAGTGCTCATGCAAGATGCTGCGGCCCGCGATGTGAGTTCCTGGCTGGTGCAGGCACAGTAATGCTGCTTCCCGGCGCCGGATGGGCCAAGATGCCGATGGGACTGGGCAGGCACCGTTACTTCTACTGCTTCAAGCTAAGCAATGTGGAGTGCGCCGTCGT
>CAXTCI010000089.1:0-8435 GCA_964242325.1 uncultured Acetobacteraceae bacterium | reverse complement strand
GTTGCGTCCGGCGTCCTCGCCCTGCCAAAGTTGTGCGGTGCAACACGGCAGGGCGGCATGGACCAGGAGCAGACCACCCCTGAGGGCCTCGCGCAGACGCTGACGGACGCCGTAGCTGCGGCGCGGGACCGGGCGCGAGAGGACCCGTTCGGCAACCCGGTGCTGCTGGTGGCGCTGGCCATTTCTCGCCAGTTGGACCGGGGCGGGCTGGACTTGGATCAGGTGGGCAGCTTGGTGCGGCTGCTTCGGGACCGAGCTTTCGTTGGCCGGGCTGCCCGCCTGGCCGGATATGCGCACAGGTCCGGTGAGCCGGATGATGCCCTTGGCACCCTGGCCCGGCGACTGGCGCGGCCCGATCCGCTGGACAGCCCAGTGCCCTTCGCTGCCTTCAGCGATGCCTGCCGGCGCACGCGTTTCGCTGCGGTGTTCACGGCGCATCCGACCTTCTCCGCTCCAGCGCAGGTGCTGCGCGCATTGGCGGACGCTGCGGAAGGTGCAGCCCCGCCCGCCTTTGCCAGCCACCGCCCCCACCGTCCCACGCTGGAGGAGGAGTTCGACCAGGCCGCTGCCGCCATGCATCGCGGCCGCGACGCGCTGGACGACTTGTCTGCCGCCATGCTGCGGGAAGCCGCTGCCATCTGGCCGGACCGCTGGACCAGCCTGGCCCCGCAACCCGTCGTGTTGGCAAGCTGGGTCGGCTACGACACCGATGGCCGCACCGACATCGGCTGGTGGGACACGCTGCGTTTGCGCCTGCAGATGAAGCGGATGGGGTTGGCACGCCTGGCTGCTCAAGCAGGCGGGCCATCGTCCGGCGCCGTATTGGCCGCCCGAGTGGAGGAGGCGGTTGCCGCGGTGGATGCGCAACTGTTGCTGGCCCCGGCCAGCGCTGATCCCGCCGGGGTCGCGGCATTCGCTGAGGTGCTGGTCGGCCGGCGGGAGGCCGCCCTGCTGACACCAGCGCCGCTGATGCCGCTGTTCGACGTCGCCATTGCGGAAGCAGAGGGCGATGACCGCCTGCGGCTGCTGGTCGCGCGGGCCGGGCTGGTAGCCCATGGCATGTCGCTGGCCCATACACATGTCCGCTTGAACGCCACCCAACTGCATAACGCGGTCCGGCAGAGGCTGGGACTGAACGACCCGCCCGGCGACCCCGTGCGTCGCCGGGCGCTGCTTGCAGGGATCAATGCCGCGCTGGATGCGGTCCAGCCAGTGCCGGTTTACTTCGGCGCGCTGCTGGCGGAGCAGTCGTCTGCCGTTCGCCTGATGATGACCGTCGCACAGATCGTTAAGCATGTGGACGGCGCTAGCCCCGTCCGTTTCCTGATCGCTGAAACCGAGAGTGGCTACACCCTGCTGGCTGCCCTGTGGCTGGCCCGGCTGTTCGGATGCGACGGGAACATCGAGATCAGCCCACTATTCGAGACCGGCGAGGCGCTGGAGTCCGGCGCCCGCGTGCTGGACGAGGCGTTGCGGTCGCCGCACTACCGGGACTACCTGCGGAAGATCGGGCGGCTTTGCCTGCAATTCGGCTACTCCGACAGCGGACGCTACGTCGGGCAGTTGGATGCGTCCTACCTGATTGAGCGGCTGCGGCTGCGCGTCGCCGATGCCCTGGCCCGGCATGGCGTGACAGGCATCGAGGTCGTGCTGTTCGACACCCACGGCGAGAGCATCGGACGCGGCGGCCATCCCGCCAGCATGACCGACCGGCTCCGCTACCTGTCGCCTGCCGCAAGCCGCCAGGCCTTTACCCGCGCCGGCGTCACCGTCCGGGAAGAAAGCGCCTTCCAGGGTGGCGACGGCTACCTGCATTTTGGCAGTCCGGCCCTGGCTGCGGCAACGGTCGCGCGCATTGCCGAACATGCCTTTGCCGACCCAGCTGGCAGCCACGACCCGATCTACGACGACCCGGACTTCGCGGTGGACTTCTTCGCCACCATCGGCCAGGCGATGCGCGGGCTGGTGGAGGACCCGGGCTATGCCGCGCTGCTCGGCACCTTTGGCCCGGCGCTGCTGGACCCAACGGGGTCACGCCCCAGCGCGCGGCAAACGGACGTGGGCGGGCCAGTGGCAATCCGCCATCCGCGGGAACTGCGGGCGATCCCTAACAACGCCATCCTGCAGCAGGTCGGCTGGTGTGCGAACACCGTGCATGGCCTGGGCGCCGCGGCCCTACGGAACCCCGAGCCGTTTGCGGAACTGCGCCGCACGAGCAGCCGGTTCCGCCGGGCCATCGGGCTGGTGGCGCATGGGCTGCTGCACTCGGACCTGGATGTGCTGCGTGCTACGGTTGCAATGCTGGACCCCGGCACTTGGCTGGACCGTGCAGCCCATGCCGAGGTACCCGGGCGGCGTGAAGCACTGGTGGCGGTGGCGCGAGCACTGGAGCAGTTGGGCCTTTGGTCGGACCTGACGGCGATGTTCCACCGGGTGCAAACGGACCATCTGCAACTGCGCGCGGTGTGGCCGGATGCCCCGCGCATGGCGGATGAGGAAGTGCTGCTGCACGCGCTGCGCCTGGCGCTGATCCAGCGCATCTGGCTGCTGGCGACCGCGATCCCGGATTTTTCGCCCCGGCATGGTGTCACGCCGGAGGCCATGACGGACCGGCTGATCCGCCTGGACGTGCCGGCCGGACTGGCGTTACTGACGGAGGTTTTCCCGGCCGCGCCGGCCGTGGGGACCGATCTGGATTTCGGGGAAGCTGCCGGGCCGCGCAGCGGGTCATACGCCGCAGAACACAAAACGATCTTTGAGCCGATGCGCCGGCTATTCGACCTACTGCGGGAGATCGGCGGGGCAGTCACCCACCATGTCGGGGCGTTCGGGTAAGAAGCCACGCTGCGAGCTTGTCGCGCCCGATCTGGTAGGTGCCGATCTCCTTGTGCCTGATGAAGCCCAGCCGCATGTTGATGGACAGCATCGGCGCGTTCGACACGGCGTTGTACGTGCTCATCATGGCAACGCCAGGCTGCCGCTCCCGCACGAGGCTGAACATGCGGGCCTTGAGCGCCTTGGCCAAACCGCGCCCTCGCCAGGGACGAGCAACGGCAGTCAGGTACTGCGACACGCGGTCGGGAAAGCGGGCATCCCACCAGCCCTCGCACATGCCTGCCACATCGCTGCCGTCCAGCAGCCTGACCAGCAGGTGCTCGCCGCCGCTTCGGTCGGCCTCCTCGTATCCCGCGACGTAGCCTTTCAGGTTGTAGCGGCTCGGGGGTCGGTCCACGTCGCCGGTTGGGGCATCCGCGATCAGGCTGGTGAAGCTGGGGATCAGTGCCGCCAGCCGTTCCAGCGGTACCCGGCCGGCATGAACCTCCCACTTCAGGCCGGGCGCAGCCGCAGCTTCCCATCGTGTCAGTTCCGTCCAGTCCAGCCCGGCGAAGTCCAGGCGACTCTCGACCTCAAGCTGCTTTCGCATGGCGCCAAATGCGGTCAGGAAGGCATGGCCCTCCGACGACTGCGCGTGAAAGGTTGCAGTGGCCTTACCGTGCTGCTCCATGAAGGCCAGCAGTGAGTGCAGCAGGGCGGTGGCAACGCCCTGCCGACGCCAAGACGGCAAGACGCCACCCCAAACCGTCACAAACGGCGCAAAAGCGGCGTAGTCTTCCGTTTCCTCGCGGCGAATGCTCAGGCCGATGTTGCCCACGATCATCCCGTCATGGAGGGCCAGGATGCGGCTGGCCTTCCAAAACGGCCATTGCCGTCGCGCATCATGCTCGAAGTCGGCATCGGGCAGGTTGGGCTCACCAGGATCCTCTGCCTGGCTGCGGGCTTGGCGGAATGCATGGAAGGCAGCCCAAATATCCGGCGTGGCAGCGTGCGGATCGAACGGTTCTGTCGTGATCA
Source organism: uncultured Acetobacteraceae bacterium (assembly GCA_964242325.1). Taxonomy (GTDB): domain Bacteria; phylum Pseudomonadota; class Alphaproteobacteria; order Acetobacterales; family Acetobacteraceae; genus DASWOJ01. The sequence continues at coordinate 4,583 of CAXTCI010000089.1, read as the reverse complement.
CGTCGGATCCCATCTGACCGGCGATCAAGCTACACGATGCTCCGGGGAACGTTAAGATGGACGCGTGCGGCTTTCCAGGCATGCCATAGAACGCCGCAGCAAGACCTCACGATGGTCGCTTTGCCCAAGACGCATAGGCTCGGTTTGGCGTGTGTTGATGGCGAATTCGACATTCCAGACCTTTGTATCACGACCGACTTTGCAAGCTCTGCCGGTTCCTGAAGTGTTTCACGTGAAACGGCCTTACTAACTCCCAGCAGACTGGACCAAGCCGAAGGCTATGCGGCATCTCGTCAGCAATGTCGCTTGTTGGCGTATGATGTCATCATGCCGTCATTCGCTCCCACCCGGGACGCCAGTTAAGATTGATGCGGCGAGCAAGGAACCCCGGATGCGCACAGGATTATGCAGGCTGCTGAGTGCCTACAGCAGGGGCATAAGGGTGCAGTGAACGCCTTCGGTGTTTACGCCAGCCACGGAGCAAGCATGTTGGACCATCCGCAGGTGAAGACCCGGCGTAAGACTGTTCAACGCTCGCTCGGCCTGTCCGGTGTTTCGACGCCACCGATCAACGCGGATGCGGGCGTCATCAAGCTTACGCGAAAGTTGCTGAGCACGTGCCTATTCTGCTCGCCGGACACCGGGCGGTTGCCGGCTATCGTTCTGACCTACGTTCCGCATACGACGCCACCGACCACGCCGGTTATGGTGACCGACGTCGCAAGCATTTTGAGCTTTGATCCCTCGACCGATCCAGCCAGCGGCATCGTGGGCGAATCCAGGCTGCCCAATGCCGGGTTCCGCCTTGCCTGACGTGCCGTCCGGGGCGGCCTTGACGGTGCAGGAATTGGTGATCGCCTTCCCAGGTGCTGGCCCGGTCCTGTCTGTTGTCACCTTGGCCCTGCCACCCGGCAGCGCCAGTGCCGTCGAGGGTCCGTCCGGCGCTGGCAAGACCAGCCTGCTCCACGTCTTAGCTGGAATTGAGCGTCCGTCCGCTGGTCAAGTGCGCTGGGACAGCGACGATATATGGGCCATGTCTGGCCCCGCCCGGGACCGCTGGCGCCGGCATCGGCTCGGCCTGGTGTTCCAGGACATGCACCTGCTGCCAGGACTCTCAGCCCTGGACAATGTGCTGTTGCCTGTATCGTTTGACCACGCCCGCGTGCGTCCTGCTCTGCGCGCCTGCGCCCGGGCGCTGCTCGACAGCATGGGCATTGCCGACCCGGCCCGTCGCGCCGCCGTGCTCAGCCGTGGCGAACGGCAGCGCGTCGCCCTCGCCCGCGCCCTGCTCCGCAAGCCCATAGTCCTCTTGGCGGACGAGCCCACCGCCAGCCTGGACGCCGCTGCCGCGCACGCAGTCGGCACCCTGCTGTTGGACGCCGCCGCCGCAGAAGGCACCACGCTGCTGGTCGCTACCCATGACCCGGCGCTGCTTGCCCGCCTGCCCTGTCGCTTGCGCCTGCATGCGGGCAGGCTGGAATCGGCATGAATCCCTGGCCTGTCGCTCGCGACGCCCTGCGCCGGGGTTGGCGTGCCGCATTGGCAATGACGCTGCTTGTCGCCCTGGCGACCGCTTTAGGCACCGGTGTCGGAGCGCTGGAGCGCGGGATGCGTCGTGCGGCGGCGCAGGCCGCAGACGCCTTCGACCTGGTGATCGGCGCGCCCGGCAGCGCCACACAACTTGTCCTCACCTCGATTTACCTGCAGCCCGACACGGTACCGCTGCTGGACGGTGCCACCCTTGCCCGAGTGGTTGCCGACCCTGAGGCAGCCTGGACGTCCCCGATCGCTTTTGGCGACGCTTGGCACGGTCGTCCCATCGTCGGCGTTGCATCGGCTTTCGTGGCGCTCGGCGGCCGGCGCGCCCCGGCGGAAGGCCGCGTCTTCGCCATGGAGGATGAGGCCGTAGCCGGCGCTGATGTACCGCTTGCCCTCGGCGCCACTCTGCAACCGCAGCACGGCCGCGTGGAAGGACCGGAAGGCGGGCACGTCCATACCGAGAGCACCTACACCGTTGTCGGCCGTCTACCCTCCACCGGCACGCCCTGGGACGCGGCCATCCTGGTCCCGGTCGAGAGCGTGTGGGAGATACACGGCCTGGGCAATGGCCATCCAGCTGGCATCGAGCGCATCGGGCCGCCCTGGGAGGCCGGTCCGCCTCCGGTCCCGGCCGTGGTGGTGAAGCCGCGCAGCTTCTCCGGCACCTACCAACTCCGTGCCCGCTACCGCACGGCAGCCAGCACGGCGGTGTTCCCAGGCGAAGTGCTATCCAGCCTATTCCGCACCCTGGGCGACGTGCGCAGCGTGCTGTCGTGGATGGCGGCGGCCTGCGCCATACTGGTGGTCGCTGCCGTGGTCCTGGCCTTCGGCGCCATCGTCGCAGGACGTGCACGGGACCATGCGGTGCTGCGCGCGATTGGCGCCCCGCCAACATTCCTGCTCCTGGCGCTGTGGATGGAGCTAGGGATCGTGCTGGCGGCAGGCGTTGTTGCCGGCACTGGGCTGGGCTGGGCGGCAGCGGCCGGCGCCGGCGCGGCGCTGGGCGGCGCGGCAGGGCTGCACATTCCAGTCACGCTGTCCTGGGCCGACGCAGCCCTAGCTGCTGCCGTCTTGGCCGGAGGTTTGGTGGCTGCAGCCGTGCCAGCCGTGTCCGGCAGCCGTGTACCGCCGGGAGCCGGGCTCAAGGGCTAAGCAGGCTTGCACAGCCTTACGAACCACGGGCCGCTGTAATGCCGGCCCGTTCAAACCTGCCAATCTGCCACCTGGGCACCGACCCCGTGAGACCCGGTGCACACCATCATGCAAGGGGAAAGCGAACTACTCCCAAAATGCCGCCAAGCACGAACGACACTATGACAGCATCAGGTGCGCCGGATCGGGAAGGACGCAATATAGCCCTCCGGGTCCTTTGGGTCGAACGTCTTGCCCATGATCTGGAACGACCGATAGGGGTCCGCCGGTGTTGGTATGCCCAAACCCTTCATTTTGGCTTCCGCGCCCGCAGCCAAGAAGACTTGTTGCGCCACGTCACGCCATTGCAAATCGCCCTTCACCTGCCCCCAGCGCTTCATTTGCGTCATGATCCACACCGCCATGCTGGGATACGGGAACGGGTCGAAACGGATGCGGCCCGCTACATTGTGCGTCCCACCCAGGCCGTCCGGATACTTGCCGGTCAGCACTTGCACCACCACGGCCTCCGGCTGGTTCAGGAAGTCTGGCCCGGCGATGGAGGCGGCAATGTCCTCTCGGTTGTCGGCCATGTTGGCGTATTCTGTGGCCTGGATCACCGATTTCAGCAACGCCTGATAGGTGTTCGGCGCTTCCAGCACCATCTTGCGCGGCACTGCGAAGGCACAGCACGGGTGCCCGTCCCACAAATCGCCCGTCAGCAGGCGAATAAAGCCTACGCCGTCATACACCGCCCGCTGGTTGAACGGGTCGGGCCCGAGAAAGCCGTCAATCTCCTCTGCCCGCAGCTTATCCACCATCACCGGCGGTGGAACGGTCCGGATTTGCACGTCCCGGTCCGGGTCCAGGCCAGCCTCGGCCAGGTAATAGCGCAGCAGATAGTTTTGCATCGAGTACTCGAACGACACCCCAAACTTGAACCCTTTCCAGTCCCGGGGATCTTGCTTGCCTTTGTGCTTGTTCGCGAGCGTAATCGCCGTGCCGTTAACGTTTTCAATGGCGGCGACGCTCCACGGGGTCTTGTCCGACCCAAGGCCCATCGAGAGCGCTAGCGGCATCGGTGACACCATGTGCGCCGCGTCGTATTCGCCGCTCAGCGCCTTGTCACGCACCACACCCCAACCAACGGTTCGGATGATCTCCACATTCAGGCCATTAGACTCGTAAAAGCCCAGCGGAGCCGCCAAGATGATCGGCGCGGCGCAGGTGATCGCAACGAAGCCGACCTTCAGGTCCTTTTTCTCTGGCGTGCCGACGGTCTCAGCCAGGGCCTCTTGGACGCGGAAGATAGGGAAAACCTGGTCAATGGCCGCGGCCACCGTCGCGGTGCCCAGCACCTGGATGGCCCGGCGTCGGCCGACGGCGCCACCGAATGCCGCACGTTCTACCGCCATGCGGACTGCCGCGGCGCCAAGGCCATCAACGCCGCCATCGCAGGACAGGGCGCCTGTGCCGCAGGCGCACCCTGCAGAATGGGAAAGGCCAGAAAACCGCATGGAGCATCCGTTCGGTTAAAGAAACTAAAAGGTCGAAATTTTTATACCGACTTGCATATGTTCTGTGAAGCTGGTCGGGCCAGTTTTGTGCGTCAGGAAATGCTACCTTTTTTACTATGAATGCAAGAAAACGTACAAAAATCCGGCAGCAGCAGAAACGGCGCTGTCCCCAAGCCGAGGTGCGTCCATTTGTCAATTGCCTTGGACGTCGGCTCCGCCCGCCCAGCCCTGCCCCTGGGGCGGCAGTGGCAGAGTGCCAGCGGGCTGCCGACAGCCACCTGCCCCAGGTTACCCTGAAGCTACCCTCCAACAAGCGGTTATGGCGCGACGTCGCCGGGCGCCATCCAAACCGCCATCATGCAGCCCATTAGGGATCGCCTCCCTGCGACAGCCTAG
>CAXTCI010000088.1:0-20748 GCA_964242325.1 uncultured Acetobacteraceae bacterium | reverse complement strand
ATCTGTGCGCAAACCTCCAGAAGTTTGCTTAGCTGAACCCGTCACGCTGCCCTGCCGCGTGAAGAAGCAGCACGAGGCTTAGGGCCTGATCAGGCAACCTGCAGCCAGAAGCGGTCATTCAGGTCGCTGATAAGTATCAAGCCGCCAGACCCTTCAGCCTGCGCTCAGACGTCCGTGAACAGAACTGCCGGGACCGTGAGTCCAGGCCAGCCGGGAACGGTTATCCCAGAACCCAGCGCGTCACGGTGCCGACCACGCCCCAGCATCCCAAGGCGAGAGCCAGCGTCAGCGTCATGCTCAGGGATCGCGAAACTGGCTCACGTTCGGTCACCCATTCTTGGAACCTCATCATGCCAAAGCCTCCCGTTGCAGGGCTTCTCCGCCCTATTCAGTGTTGCAGCCTTGTCGCCGCCTTGTGCCGTCCGGCTTTGGCAGCATCGGTGCTATTGTTAGTGTTACCTACAATATGCAGCACCAAAGCAGCACTGTGCAACTATTTGTAAATAATTATCACGTTGATGATTGTCAGAAATTATCAAGTAAATGTTGGTCACAGTTTGCCGCCCCCCACCGAACAGGCCCGCAAGTCCCGCCAAAGCGATGGCACACGGCCTTTTAATCCAGTTCTGCACTTCACCTGTGCAGAGACTGCAACCGGTCTGCTCAAGCTTGAAGGCCGGCACGTCCTTTTGGATGAAGCATCCTATCCCGACAACCTGGTCCCGCCAGGCCTCAGTCATGCCTGGTTGGCCCGCAGGAAAAAACCGGCCGGGCTAGGCGGATCATGCAGCCATCCGTATCCGGGCTTGAGGGTCGGGCGACGCCCTAAACCGCCGCGCAAATGCAAATAGGGTTAGTGGCGGCCAGCGTCAAATCCGGTTGACCCGGACGGGCGGGAAATGGATGGGATAGGAATGCCATGGAGGACCGCTCCTGCCAACCCGATTTCGCCAACTGTCCTCGACCTGTTCAGCGGCATCGGCGGCCTCAGCCTCGGTCTGCACTGGGCTGGGATGCGGACGGCGGCGTTCTGCGAATCGGACCCATTCGCCCGCTCCGTCCTGCGGCGGCACTGGCCCGGCGTGCCGGTGTATGACGACATACGCACCCTCACTGCCGCCCGGCTGCGGGACGACGGGGTGCCACCGCCCTGGCTCGTGTGCGGCGGCTTCCCCTGCCAGGACGTCAGCCTTGCCGGCCGTGGCGCCGGCATCGAAGGCGCCCGCACGGGCTTGTGGTCCCACATGGCGCGCCTGGTCGCCGAGTGCCGACTACGTTGGGTGGTGGCTGAGAACGTCCCTGGCCTGCGAGGCCGCGGGGCGGACCGGGTCCTGCACGACCTGGAGTCTGCGGGCTACGCCTGCTGGCCGCTGGTGGTGGGTGCTGTCCATGCCGGCGCCCCGCACCGGCGTGCGCGCGTGTGGCTGGTGGCCCAAAGCCCTGCTGCCGACCCCGGTGGCGCGGGATTGGAAGTGGGGGAGCGCTGCGCAACAGGGCCGGCGCCGTGCCTGCCAGTTGAGCGACGCGGTGGGTGGCCGGCTGAATCCGTCCTACGCCGAGTGGATGATGGGCTTCCCACCGGGCTGGACCGATCCAAGCGTGAGCGGGTAATGCGGCTTTGTGTCTTGGGCAATGCTGCAGTGCCACAGAACGCAGCCATGCTAGGCCGGGCATTGCTGGCAGCCAGCCCAGTGTGGACAGCAACAACAAGGAATAACCGCGCTTGTGACGGGATATGACGCATTTGTAACCGAACCTGCTTGCCAATGCGGCAAACAGCATTAATATTTGATTACACCAACACTATCCTACAATCCTTGATAGCTGCCGCTCCCCAAGGTGCAAGCATGATGCCGTCTTACCAGCCCGGTGCTAAGACTACCTTTACCGTGCTGCCCAGAAATGAGGACAGGCTCTTGGATCAGGCTGGGCACGCGGCAGCGCAAGTGCTGGCAGCGCCGGAGGACGGCGATGCCCGCATCAGGGCGATCAGCCGCGCCGCGGCGGCGTTATTTGCGGCGCCGGCGGCCTTTGTGTCGCTGCTGGATCAGGACATCCCAGGGATGCCGGTGGTGTCGTCTGGACCGTGGCAACGGCTTGGGCAGGCGCTGAGCTGCCCATCCATCCTGTCATCCCTGTTTGAAGCCCTGGGGAGCACGATGGTCATTGACAATGCGGCCCGGGATCCCCGCCTTGCTGGACTGCCGCTGGGCGCCGGGCCGGACCAGGTCCGGTTCATCATCCTAGCCAAGTTGCTGGACGGCGACGGCCACCTAATGGGTGCCCTGTGCGTTGTGGACTACAACTGCAGGGATCAAAGGACTGGCCCGCTGCCACAGGCAAGGCTCGACCAGCTTGCCAGCCTCGCCGACGCCGCGGCGGCGGTGTTGGAATTGCGCCAAACCGAGGCGGCGCTGCATCATCGCGCGACGCATGACCCGTTGACCGGCCTGCCGAACCGGGCGTTGCTGCAATCGCGGGTTGCCGACGCGATCGGCCCGGCAGAACTGCGGCGTTGCACCATGCTGACCATAGACCTCGGCCGGTTCAGCCAGGTGACCGACCTGGCCGGCCATGCCGGCGGTGAGGCGCTGCTGCAGCAAGCCGCGCAAAGACTGCAAGCCATGACGACGGTACGGAGCGTGCTGGGACGGCTGAGCGGTGACGAGTTCGGGTTCCTGGTGCCCGGCGCCGGCGGCGGCAATGCCGCCCAGACGATGGCTGACGAGGTGCTGGATCTACTCGCACGTCCCTTTGTCATCGACGGCGTGCCCATCTTGATCAGCCCGTCCGTCGGCATCGCCTGCTGCCCGGACGACGCGACGTGCGCCGATACCCTGATGCGCCGGTCCGCTGATGCCCTGTACTGGGCGAAGCGGCGCGGTCGCAACCAGTCCTACCGGTTCGATGCCGGCCTGCAACGGCAGGTCATGGACCGCCATTTGATGGAACGGGAGCTTCGCTCCGCCCTAGCCGGCAACGCCTTCACCCTGGACTGGCAGCCCTTTGTCGCAACGCGGACGGGGCAGTTGCTGGGGTTTGAGGCGCTGCTTCGCTGGTCGCGCCCCGGCCATGGACCAATGGCGCCGGACGACTTCAGGGAGGTTGCAGACGCCTGCGGCCTGGGGCAGGCGATCGACCGCTGGACCCTGGAGGCTGCCTGCCGGGCTGCCGCCGCCTGGCCAGGCGGGCACCTGGTATCCGTGAATCTGTCGGCCGGCTGCTTCTGCAGAACAGGTCTGCAAGAGATGGTGGTGCGGGCACTGCGGGACAGCGGGCTGGCGCCCGAGTGCCTGCAATTGGAAGTGGGGTCCCGCGCCTTCACTGCACCGGGCCGGAATGCCATGGCGCAGGTTGCGGCGCTGCGGCGGCTCGGCGTGCGGTTGGCCCTGAACGACTTTGGCGCCGGGTGCTTCGTGCTCAGCCAGATGAGCGACCTGCCGTTCGACAAGATCAAGATCAACCGCCTGCTCCTGCAGGGGATCGGCATGAATGGCCGGGCCGCGCTGGTGGCCAAGGCCGCGTTGCAGCTTGGTCGCGCGTTGGGGACGACGCTGTGCGCGACGGGTCTGGAAACGGCGGAGGAGTATGCCTTCCTGCTGGCCCACGGCTGCAACGAGATACAGGGCACCTACGTCGCCATGCCGGGGTCGGTTGCTGTGGACCCGAGCTTTGGCCGCGCTTCCGTGCTGGCGGAGCTGGAGGTCAACGGCATGAAGGACCCGCTCGGTGCGATGCGTGGATTGGTCGCAGCGGCCGCAGCATCATCCGTACTGTGGCTCGGGGCCGTGCAGGTTATCAAGCTGCTGCATTAAGACAGCTCCCAGAAAAGTCTGGACGCACGGAGGCCGAGCCTCCACCGTAAGCGCCGATTTGGCAACCTGAAAGCCAGTCCGGCTTACGTCTGGACCTTGAGGCAAGCCAGCCTAAGCGGGCTTACGTGCCCTATCACACAGACGGCCTACGGCCATGCCAGGCTGCGTAAACCTACTTGGTTTTTCATCGGTGCCCGGCAGCGGCCTTCCGCAGCGGCGGCGTTTCCTGGGCTTCGTCGGCGGGATCGAACACGCCCACGGACAGGTCGGCATCGTCGCGGTCCGCCGTAGCCTGGCGGATGTTGTCCTTCATCAGCGACAGCGCCCGCTCCGTGGCCTCGACCTCATCCTGCGACAGGCCAGCCAGGATGACCCGGTTCAAGCTCTGGCCCACCGCGACCATCTGCTTCAGCACGGCCCGGCCTTCCTCGGTGATGACGATCCGCTTGGCCCGGCGGTCCACCGCATCTGGCTGCCGTACGACGTAGCCAGCGGCCTCCAGCCGGTCAATCAGCCCCCCAACCGTCACCTTGCCGACATCCAGGTCGCGCGCCAAGTCGGTTTGCAGCATCCCGGTGCGAGCATGGCGCGACAACTGGCTCAACACCCACCATTGCGACCGGGTAATGCCCAGCGGCTTCATCGCCTGATCGAACAGCGTCCGACGCATCCGCGACACGTCATGCACCAGGAAGCCAATACGGACATCCTGGGGCAGCTTTGGCTGGGGCGGCTCGGGAAGCGACATACGTGTGACACACCTTCAACGCACCGGATATAGGGCGGAGACCTACCGGCGCACCGCTCAGATGCGGCAGCTAGATTGCATACCATACGCAACCTTACCATCCAGGCCCAGACCGCCCTGCTAAGCCAGATCCGCAGTCGGGTCCGAACGCGCAGCGACCCAACTGCATCCTCTGCCCGCAAACAAAAAAGCCAGGTCGGCCTGCGTCCAGTCTGGACGCAGGCCGACCTAGGGCGACACGGCCTCCGCCGTCAGCACCAGCCGGCCCGTGACCTTGCCGTCGCGCAGGCGCATCAGCGCCGAATTGGCCTCGTCCCTGGGCGCCGTCGTCACCGGCAAAGGCGCCAGCTTGCCGTCGCGCGCCAGCCGCGCAACCTCGTGCAGGTCCCCGACCGTCCCAGTCAGGCTGCCCATAATCGCGTGGGCGCGGAAGATGAAGCCGATCAAGGGCAGCGTGATCTCGCCGCCGAAGATGCCGACCTGCACCATCTTGCCGCCCTTCGCCAGCGCGTCCAGCACGAAGCGCGCAGTGCCCGAGCCGTTGACGAAATCAATCGCCGCCAGCACCGGCCCGCCCGCGGCCTCCATCACCGCGGCGGCCACGTCCGGGCGGGCGCCGTCCACCACCGCCGTCGCCCCGGCGTCCAGGGCGGCCTGACGCTTCTCGGCGCTCAGGTCCACGCTGATGATCGCCTCGTGCCCCAGCGCCCGCAGCATCCCAATAGCGGCGAGCCCAAGGCCGCCGGCGCCCACCAGCACCACGGGGTCCCCAGGCTCCAGCGGCATGACCTTGCGTATGGCGCTCAGCACGGTGATGCCCGAGCAGCCGAAGGTCGCGGCAACCACCGGGTCCACGTCGCCAGGGTCCACCAAGTAGCGCGGATGCGGCACCAGCACATGCGAGCCGAAGCCGCCATCCTGCATCACGCCCAGGCTGCGCAGGTTGACGCACAAATTGTCCTCCCCGGCCCGGCACCGCCGGCAGGTGCCGCAGCCGATCCAGGGATACACGATGCGTCGGTCACCCACCGCGACGCCCTCCGCCTCCGGCCCCAGATGCGCCACCCGGCCCAGGATCTCGTGGCCGATGGCCCGGGGCAAGGTCACGCCGCGGTCCGCAAGCATCATGCGCTTACCGCCGCCCAACTCGTAGAAGCCTTCCCAGAAATGCAGGTCGGAGTGGCAGACGCCGCAGTGCGTCACCTCGATCAGCACCTCCGTGCCGGTTGGCTCCGGCGTGGGGCGCTCGATGCGCTGCAGCGGCGCCCCGTTTTCGACCACGGCCCAGGCATGCATCGCGCTACTCCCCCGCCGCGGCAAGCTGGCGGGCCGCGGGCATGGCGACCCGGAACCCTTCGTAACCCGCCGCCGCTATCTCTTCGCACCGGCGCCGGTAGGCATCCACCCCGCCGATATAGGGCATGAACACCCGCGGCTTGCCCTGGACGTTGGCGCCCATGTACCAGGACGCCGCCCGGGGATACAGCGTCCGGTGCGCCACCTCGTTGACGTGCGCGACCCAGGCGTCCTCCGCGTCCAGTTCCGCCTCGATCGCCTCCGCACCCCGGCGGCGCAGGTAGGCAAGGCAGTCGGCGATCCACTCCACATGCTGCTCGATGGAGAAGATCATGTTGCTCAGCACCGAAGGGCTGCCCGGCCCGGTAATGAGGAACAGGTTGGGAAACTCCGCCGTCATCAGGCCCAGGTAGGTGCGCGGCCCTGCGGCCCATTTGTCCGTCAGCGCCGCGCCGCCTCGCCCGGTGATGGCGATGCGCGCCAGCGCGCCGGTGACGGCGTCGAAGCCGGTGGCGAACACGATACTATCCAGCTCATACTCGGCGCTCGTCGTCCGCACGCCCGCCGGGGTGATCGCTGCCAGCGGCGAGCGGCGTAGGTCCACCAGGGTGACGTTCGGACGGTTGAAGGTCTCGAAGTAGCCGCTGTCCACGCAGATGCGCTTGGTGCCGATGGGGTAATCGCGCGGGGTCAGCGCCTCGGCGGTTTCCGGGTCGTGCACCAGTTCGCGGATGCGGGCGCGGACGAAGGCAGCCGCCGTTTCGTTCGAGGCCGCGTTGACCGAGATATCGTTGTAGGCGGCCATGAAGTTGATGCCGCCGCGCTGCCAGCGCGACATGTATTCCCGCTCGCGCTCGGCGTCCGGCACGTCCATCGCCGACCTGTCGCCGAAGTCGTAAACCGTGCCCGTCTTGGTGCTGCGCGCCCTGGCCCGGCGTTGCGGATACTCCGCCTTCCACGCGGCCTCCAGATCCCCCGGCATCGGTCCGTTGCGGGCGGGCAGGCTGAAGTTGGGCGTGCGCTGGAAGACATGCAGCGTATGCGCCTGTCCCGCTATGACGGGGACCGCTTGGATGCCGGACGACCCCGTGCCGATCACGCCGACGCGCTGCCCGGTGAAGTCCACCCCCTCATGCGGCCAGCTCCCGGTATGGTAGGACGGGCCGCGGAAGGTCTCGATCCCCTCCACCTCCGGCAGCCGTCCCGCCGACAGGCAGCCCGTCGCCATGATGCAGAACCGGGCGGACACGGTGTCCCCGGCATCGGTCAGCACGGTCCAGCGGCGCCCGGCCTCGTCGAACGCCGCCGACTCAACCCGCGTGCCGAAGCGGAAGCTGCGCCGCAGGTCGAAGCGCTCGGCGACGTGCTGGGCGTAGCGCAGGATTTCCGGCTGGCCGGCGAACACCTCGCTCCAGCGCCAGTCCTGCTGCAGGCCGTCGTCGAAGCCGTAGGAGTATTGCATGCTCTCCACGTCGCAGCGTGCGCCGGGGTAGCGGTTCCAATACCAGGTGCCGCCCACGTCCTCCCCGGCCTCGAAGCCGATGGCGGACATCCCCAGCCCGTGCAGGCGGTGCATCATATACAGGCCGGCGAACCCGGCCCCGACAACCACCGCGTCATACTGGATGCCTGGCGTCATGCAGCGGTCCTCCTTCTATGCCTTGAACAGCGGGTTATGCCTTGAGCGGCGGGCTATGCCTTGACCAGCGAGCAGGCAGCGCTGGCCGGCTGGAATGCCTCGTTGCCCGGGATGGTGCCAATCACCCGTTCCAGGTCCCATTCGCCATGGGAGTCCGCCGGGCTTTTCACCTCCAGCACATACATGTCCCGGATCACCCGGCCATCGGCGCGTATGCTGCCGTTGCGGGTCATGAAGTCGTTGATCGGCGTGGCCTTCATCTTGGCGATCACCGGCGCGGCCGCGTCCGAGCCGCTGTCGCGCACGGCACCCAGGTAGTGGGCCGCCGCGCCATAGGCTCCGGCCTGGACCATGTTCGGCATCTTGCCCGTGCGCTTGCGGTAGCGCGCGGCAAAGGCCCGGGTCGCGTCATCCTGGTCCCAGTAATAGGGCGCGGTCTCGATCATCCCCTGCCCCGCATCCAACCCGATCGCCTTGACGTCCAGCAGCGTCAGGCTGAGCGGAGCCAAATGCTGGCCCTGGCCGCGTAGGCCGAACTCTTCGCCCTGCTTCACGATGGCGGCGGCGTGCGAGGTGGTGGTCGCCAGCGCGATGACATCCGCACCCGACGCCTGTGCGGCCAAGAGCGAGCTTGAGTAGTCCGTCATCTCGAAGTTGTGCAGCATGGCGCCGATCACGCGCCCGCCCCGGGCCTCGATCATCGCCGTCGTGTCGCGCTGGACGTTGCGGCCATACGCATAGTCAATGGTCAGGAAGTACCAGGTCTTCGCCCCACGCTCGCTCAGCACCTTCACCGCGCCGAGCGCCTGCGAGTAGTTGTTGAACACCCAATGGATGCCGTTGGGCGAGCAGGCGCTGCCGGTCAGGTCCGAGCTTGCGGAGCTGGTGAAGATCACCACCCGGTCCTTTTCCCGCGCCAGGGTCTGCACCGGCAGCGCCACGGAGGTGGTGCCGACGTCGAAAATGGCGGCCACGCCGCTGTCATACCAGCCGCGGGCGATGCCGGCGCCCACGTCGGGTTTGTTCAGGTGGTCGCCGTGCAGCACCTCGATCGGCCGTCCCAGCACGCTCCCGCCGAAGTCCTCGACCGCCATCGTGATGGAGGCGATGGTGCCAAATCCGGAATAGTCCAGCATGATGCCGGACTGGTCGCTCAGCACGCCGATCTTGAATGGCTGGGCGGCCTGCGCCCGTGCCCGCCCGGCGAACGCAAGGGCGCTGGCGGCCCCCAGGGCGCCGCGCCGGGTCATGCCGGCATGTATGCGGTGTTGGACCGTCATGGACGCCTCCCTTGCAGGGGGGTCCGGGTGGTCCCGGACTCCGGCCGCGCCGGGCAGAACGCCTGGCCGCAGCTTTGCGTCCAGATTAGCGGCGTGCATTTGATACGCAAGCATATTATGCACGTGCTGCGGGCTGCCCCAAGAGCCTACCGTGATAGCCTCTAAGCCGCCCCGGCTGGATTCGACCGTGGCGAGGATGCAAGCTGCGGCGCATGAGGAGACGGACCCATGAGCGCGATGCACCCGGATGCCGTGCAGTTGCTGGAGCTGATCCGCGCCGCCGGCAGGCCGCCGTTCCAGGACCTGACGCCCGCCGAGGCCCGCATCGCCTACGCCAACGGCCGCAACCTGCTGCAGCCTCCGCCGGACGAAGTGGCTGAGGTACTGGACCTCGCCATCCCCGGCCCCGGCGGGACGCTGCCGCTCCGCAGCTATCGCGGCACCGGAACCGACGGCGCCGCCGCCCTGCCATGCCTGGTATACCTGCACGGGGGCGGCTGGGTGGTGGGCAGCCTCGACAGCCATGATGGCGTATGCCGCCGCCTGGCAAACCTCGGCGCCTGCCGCGTGATCGCCGTTGACTACCGCCTCGCGCCCGAGCACCCGTTTCCCGCCGCCGTCGAGGACGCCGCCGCCGCGCTGGCCTGGGTGGCCGCGCACGCCGCCGAACTGGGCGTTGACCCGGCGCGCATCGCCGTGGGCGGTGACAGTGCCGGCGGCAACCTGGCCGCGGTTCTCGCCTTGCTGGGCCGCGACGGCGCCGTGCCCGAGCCGATGTTCCAGCTCCTGCTTTATCCCGTCACGGACTTCGCGATGGACACCCCGTCCTATGCGCGGGTAACCGAGGGCGTGCCGCTGACCGCGGTGACGATGCAGTACTTCGCCGACCACTACGCGCCGGACCCGGCGCAGCGCCGGGACTGGCGGGCATCCCCATTACGGGCCGGGCGGCTGGCGGGCACGGCGCCCGCCTTCGTGCTGACGGTCGGGCACGATCCCCTGGCGGACGAGGGACAAGCCTATGCCCGGCGGCTGGAGACGGAGGGGGTGCGGGTCACGGCGCTGCACCTGTCGGATCACGTCCACGGGCTGCTCACGATGGGCCGGGTGATCGGCGCGGCGGACGGCGTGCTGCAAACGGCGGCGCTGGCGCTGCGCGACGCGTGGCGGGTCGCCTGAACGGCAAGGAAAGCACGGTGCAGATGGACTTCACGGGCAAGGTCGCGCTGGTAACAGGCGCGGTGCTGTCGCGTGGACAGTTTGCAAGTTTATCAGCGTTGCAGCCTATGCCGAAAACACGTCTTGAGCTTGAAATGACATAGATCATCTCGGATCAGGCGGCTTTCCCGGGTTGGTGCGATCTTTCATCAACCGCGCCTCGCTTACGCCGAAGGTATCTGGCTGAAATCGCTTGATAGCCTCTCCAGGCTCAACGGCTGATCCATGCGACAACGCCCACCACGCTCCCGTTTCGAACCTCGATAACCCGTGCATACCAAATCCTAATTATGCCCTTGCAACGGTCCATGCCACCAAGGTTCACTTCTCATAATTCCTTGGGGAAGGCATGGCGCAAAGAAGCCATTCCTGAAGCCGTCTCTGGAGTGCGATCACGTGGGCAACCTGGCGAGGACGCGACCAACAGCCATCCTGATGGTGGCGCTCGCCGCCGCCGTATGGGCGCCCGGCTCATCCAGCGCGCAATCCATCGTGCCGCCGTATATGGATGTGATCGTTGGCGCCACGGTGCCGACCCCGGCGATGACAGCCAAACAGAATGTCCTCGCGTTGAACACGGGCATGTTCGAGCTGTATGGCGAGGCCGGGCAGCTCGTGCAGGGAAGCATCCTGGCGCAGCACCCGGTGATTCTCGGCCTGTTCTCGGGCGCCGGCGGCCGGTTCATCCTCTACCGCCCCGGCAAGCCGCCCCTCGAAGGCGCGTCCGTACCCGAAGTCTACCAACTGTTGAAATCAGTCGGTCACAGCGTGATGGCACTGGGGGTCGTCGTGGGACCGCACATCGGCAAGCCAGACGACCAGTCGTGGCAGCCATCGCTCGCGAGCTACCGCGTCCGCCTCAAGGCGGCGCTGGACAGCATCGATGCCACGACGATGCCGGTGGAATGGCGCGACAACAACCGTGCCCTCATTTCGGAAAACATCGCCTTCATTGACCAGGTGACAACGGACGGCGTGATCTCGTTCGCGGCGGTGCAGGCGTTCGCCGCGAAGCAGAAAGAGCCGCTCAAGCGAAACATCCAGTGGGCGGCCGACACGCAGGTCAAGCACTGGATGGGTGTCCTGGCCGACTGGAAGCAACAGCTCGGGCCGGATTGGGGCCGGGTCTATGCGGCGAGCAACACGATCTATGTCGCCCGGCAGAACAACGTGCTGTTCAGCGTGCTGGCTCAATTCTTCGCGCCCGACGACATCAACACGAGGCTGATGCTGATCGAAACGGTGTCGTTCACGACGACGCCAAGCGACATGCTGGAGTCGCTGACCCGGATCATCTCGGACCGCACCGTG
Source organism: uncultured Acetobacteraceae bacterium (assembly GCA_964242325.1). Lineage (GTDB taxonomy): Bacteria > Pseudomonadota > Alphaproteobacteria > Acetobacterales > Acetobacteraceae > DASWOJ01. The sequence goes on along the minus strand of CAXTCI010000088.1, from coordinate 9,441 downwards.
GGCCAGACATTCTTCGGCGACGCGGCCTTGATGGACTACGAGCTGATGGGTGGCGACGCCCGCGACACCATCGTGGCCGAGACGAAGGCGCGCGGGATGGCGACGCACCTGCCGCCGCGCGTGCCGTTCGGCTCGCACCAATGGCCGACGCTGGTGACCCCTGGCCCAGGTCCGACCTCGCTCGCCGACCTTCACTAGGGCCGGGTCAAGCGCTCCCACACCCAACGCCAGGAAAGCCCATATGGACCTGAACACCATCACCCGGGTGATGCGGCCGGCTGTGCCCGGCGACGTCGCGGGCTGGCCTCCGGGCCACGCCTGGCTGGGTGGGGGAACCTGGCTGTTCTCGGAACCGCAGCCAAGGCTCGACACCCTCGTGGACGTGGAGGCGTTCCGGTGGCCGTCGCTTGCGATCACTGACGATGGGCTGGAGATTGCCGCGACGTGCCGCATCATCGAACTGGACAGCTACAAGCCGCCCGCCGAGTGGACGGCGGGGCCGCTGCTCCGGGAGTGCTGCCGGTCGCTGCTGGCTTCGTTCAAGATCATGAACACGGCCACAGTGGGCGGGAACATCTGCATGTCGCTCCCTGCCGGCGCGCTGATCGCGCTGACGGTGGCGCTGGAAGCGCGATACACGCTGTGGCCGCGCGACGGCCAGCCGCGGATCGTTCACGCCTCCGACTTCGTCCTGGGCGACAACCGCAATGTCCTGCAGCCGGGCGAGTTGCTGCGCAGCGTCACCGTCCCCGCGTCGTCGCTGGTGAAACGCCATGCTTTTCGCCGGGCCACGCTAACGCATTTGGGACGGTCGGCCGCCATGTTGATCGGCACGCAGACTCCGGGAAGCACCGACCTGCTGTTGACGATCACTGCTGCGACGCCGCGGCCCGTGCAGCTTTACTTCCCCGCCGCTCCGGACGCGGCCTCGCTACGCCATGCCATTCAAGCCAGGGTCGCCGATGACGCATTCTTCGACGACGTGAACGGCACCCCCGCCTACAAGCGGCACCTCACCTACCTGTTCGCCGAGCAGATACGCGAAGAACTCGGCGGAGCCGGCGCATGAGCTGCACCATCGACGGCAAGGCCATCGCGGCAACGTCGCGGCCGGGCCAGTGCTTGCGGACGTTCATCCGCGACCAGGGCATCTTCGGCGTCAAGAAGGGCTGCGACGCCGGGGATTGCGGGGCATGCACGGTGTGGCTGGACGGCAAGCCGGTGCATTCCTGCCTGGTGCCGGCGTTCCGGGCCGAGGGACATGCCGTGACCACCATCCAGGGCCTCGCGCCTGAGGGCGGCGGGCTGCACCCCATGCAGCAAGCGTTCCTAGACGCGCAGGCGTTCCAATGCGGGTTCTGCGCCGCCGGGATGATCATGACCGCGGCGTCGCTGGATGCGGAGCAGCGGGACGACCTGCCGCGCGCACTGAAGGGCAACCTTTGCCGCTGCACGGGATACCGCGCGATCACCGACGCGCTGCACGGCGTGGTCGCGGCCGAGGCGGATGTGGCGGGCAAGGCTTGCGGCGCCAGCCTGCCGAACCCCTTCAGCGAAGGCATCGTCACGGGTCATGCCCGATACACGATGGACGTGGCGGTGGAGGGGATGCTGCACATGAAGGTGCTCCGCTCCCCGCACGCCCATGCCGCAATTCGCGGCATTGACCGAACGGCGGCCTTGGCGGTGCCGGGCGTGGTCGAGGTGTTCACCTGGGAGGATGTGCCGCGGCGGCTCTACAGCACGGCCACGCACGAGGACCACTTGGTGGACCCGGACGACTCCTACATGCTGGACAGCACCGTCCGCTTCGTCGGCCAACGGGTGGCGGCGGTGGTGGCCGAGACGGAGGGCGCCGCGGAAGCCGGCTGCCGGGCGCTGATCGTTGAGTACGACCCGCTGCCGGCGGTGTTCGACCCGGTGGAGGCGATGCTGCCGGACGCGCCGGTGCTGCACGCGCCGGTGATGCACACGATGGGCGGCGAGTATCGCGGCAACATCTACACCGACATCCATGGCGAGGTCGGCAGCGTGGCCGCAGGCTTCGCCGAGGCCGACGTCGTCCACGAGAAAACCTATTCCACCTCCCGCGTGCAGCACGCGCATCTCGAAACCCACGGCTCGATCGCCTGGCGTGACGCGAACGGCCGCGTGCACGTGCGCACCAGTACCCAGGCGCCCTTCATCACGCACCAGAAGCTCGTCTACCTGTTCGGCTTGCAGGCGCGAAACCTCCACGTTTTCACGGAGCGGGTGGGCGGCGGCTTCGGCGGCAAGCAGGAGATGATCACCGAAGACCTATGCGTTCTCGCGACGCTCAAGACCGGCCGGCCCGTGAAGCTGGAATTCACGAGGGAGGAGCAGTTCACTAGTGCCACGACGCGCCACCAGATGACGACGCACGTCAAGATGGGCGCGAAGCAGGACGGCACGCTGACCGCGCTCGAGATCCGGGTGGTGTCCAACACCGGGGCCTATGGCGGCCATGCCGGGGAGACACTGGGAGCCGCGCTCGGCAGCCCGATGTGCCTGTATCGCTGCGAGAACAAGAAGGCGACGGGTTACGCGGTTTACACGAACCTGATCCCGGGTGGCGGCTTCCGTGGCTACGGGGCGTCGCAGAGCACGTTCGCGATCGAGTGCGCGATGGACGAGATGGCACGGGCGCTCGGCATGGACGCCTACGCGATCCGCCGCAAGAACATGATCCGGCCGGCCGATCGGATAGAGTCCGTTTGGAGCGATCCCTCGGACGTGGGCTTCGGCAGCTATGGGCTTGACCAGTGCATTGACCTGGTCGAGGCGGCACTTGCCGACGGAACGGGGCTGGCCAAGCCCGAGGGCGACGAATGGGCCGAGGGCACCGGCTTCGCACTGGCGATGCTGGAATGCGGGCCGCCGACGGAGCACCGCTCGGGGGTCGAGATGGCCCTCATGCCGGATGGCCGTTTCCACCTCGCCGTAGGCTCGACCGAGATGGGCAACGGGTCCGTCACCTCGCACATGCAGATCGCGGCGTCGCACCTGGGCGGGCGTTTGGCGGACATTGACATCATCAACGCCGACACCGACCGCACGCCGTACGACACCGGCACCTTCGCCAGCACCGGTACCGTGGTGGCCGGCCAGGCCGTCGGGCTGGCGGCGGCGGCGCTTCGGGCCAACATCCTGGAGTTCGCCGGGCGGCACACGGCAACCGGCCCGGCCTCGTGGACCCTGGCGGACGGGTATGTCACCAGCGGCAACCAGCGGCTCTCGCTCGTTGACCTGCACGAGGCGGGCCAGGCCGCGGGCCACCGGTTCCAGGCCAAGCGAAAGGCCTATCTCTCGCCGCGTACGGTGGCGTTCAATGCGCAGGGCATCCGCCTTGCGGTCAACCGCCTGACCGGCGCCGTGCAGATACTCCGGAGCGTGCACGCCGCCGACATCGGCCGCCTGATCAACCCGATGCAGTGCCGCGGCCAAATCGACGGGGCGGTTGCGATGGGCTTGGGATGGGCGCTGACCGAGAACATGGTCCACTCGCCCGCAGGCAAGGTGGTGAACGCCGCCTTCCGCAACTACCACATCCCCACCTATGCCGACACACCACGGACGGAGGTGATGTTCGCCGACACCTACGACACGATCGGGCCGCTGGGCGCGAAGTCGCAGGGAGAGTGCGCCATCAACCCGGTCGCCCCGGCAGTCGCAAACGCAATCGCCGATGCGGTGGGTGTGCGCTTCACGACGCTGCCGCTGACGCCGGACCGCATCTTCGCCGACCTCATGCCGTCAGAATGAGCGGTGCCGGCACGACGATCGTCACCCAGACCAACCCGGCACCCGGGCACGCGGAGGCCTTCGCGTCCTGGCAGAACGAGACGAGCCGGGTCGTCGCGGGCTTCCGAGGCTTCCTGCGCCAGACGGTGCTGCCGCCCAGCCCACCTGCCCAGGTTGACTGGGTGATCCTGCAACACTTCGCCGACCGGCAGTCCGCGGTGGACTGGCTGCGGTCCGGTGCGCGGCTGGAGCGGGTGGAAGCCGTCCAGGCGCTGGTGCTCGGACGGGACGATGTCCACCTGGTTTCGGGCGACGGGACGGGCGGAGTGTCGTCGCCGGTGTCAGCCGTGATCTCGACCCACGTGAAGCCCGGTCAGGAACCGGCATACCGGCAGTGGGAGCAGCGGATGGCGGCGGCGCAGGCCCATGCGCCGGGGTTCCAGGGCTATCGGTTGGAGCCGCCCATCCCGGGGGTCCAGGAGGACTGGCTAGCCGTCGTGAAGTTCGACGGGAACGAGAGCCTTCAATCCTGGCTCGGCAGCGCCGAGCGGGCGCGGCTCATCGCGGAGGCCGGGCCGTTCACGGAGGAGTTCCACACCCGGATCGCCCGGTCCGGGTTCGACCAATGGTTCGACGTCACGGGCGGCACCGGCGGCGCGCCTGCGCCTGCCTGGAAGCAGAACATGGTCGTTCTGCTGCATCTGTATCCCGTCGTGTTCCTGTTCGGTGCTTTCGTGCAGACCCCGCTGCTGACCGGGCGTGCCGGCATTCCGTTCCCGGTGGCACTGTTCATTGGCAACGTGGTCAGCATCGTCCTGCTGAACTACTTGGTCCCCTGGACCAGCCAGCGGCTCAGGTGGTGGCTGCAGCCGTCTGGGCGCGCGGCGTGGCGTGCTGGCATCAATGGCACGGTGCTGGTCGGCGGGGTCTGCGCCACAATGGTTGCGGTATTCACCTGGCTGTTTTGAGGGTTCCGTTAGATCTCGCACCAACGAGCGTAGTGTTGCGTTCGGACGGGCATCAACGTGCCGTTACACGGCTTCCAGTCAGTACATCAGCGCCGTGTCCAACACGTTCCGCATCTCACCGTGCCGGCCGTCCAGCCAGCACAGAAGGTTGTGGCGGAAGATATCGGCAATACGCGCGTTCTCGCGCCGGACGGTGCTGGCGCTGTGCGGGGAGATCAGAACGTTCGGCATGTCCCACAGCGGGTTATCCAGGGGCAACGGCTCGGGATCGGTAACGTCCAGTGCTGCGAAGCCGACCTGACCCTGTTGCAGCGCCGCCAGCAGCGCCGCATGGTCAACGGCCTGGCCCCGGCCGATGTTCACGAACAGGGCGCCGCGCTTCAAGGCGGCAAAGGCGCCGGCGCCGATCAGCCCCTCAGTGTCCGGGGTGTGCGGCACCGTGACCACGACGGCGTCGGCCTGCGCCAGCACGGCATGCAGCTCCGCCACGGGCAGCACGGCGTCGAACAGGCCGGCATGGGCGCGGGCGCGGGCGGGGTCGCGCGCCACCGCCAACACGCGCATGTCGAAGGCACGGGCCACCCGCGCGCAGCCGCGGGCCAGGTCCCCGGCGCCGACCAGGACCATCGTGCGGCCGGCCAGGTCGTCGCCGCAGGTGCGCTCCCAGCGGTGCGCCCGCTGCGCCTCCTGCTGCTGCGCCAGGCCGCGCACATGGGCCAGCAACGCCATGAACACCCATTCCGACAGCGGGCCGGCGTGCACGCCGCGCGCCGTGGTAACCAGGACGCCGGCCTTTGCCAGCCCCAGCCGCCCGACTGCCGGGCCGACGCCGGTGCTGGTGGCCTGCACCCAGCGCAGGCGCCGCAAATACGGCAGGTCGGCCTCGGCGGGCAGGTCCCACAGGATGTCCGCCTGCGCCAGCATGGCGTTCCAGGCCGCCTGCTGCTGCGGGCTTCGGGTGAATGGCCCACCCTTGTGGTCCGCCACGTAGCGAGGCCGAGGCAGCAGTGCCGCATCGTGCAGGATACGCAGCCGGCCCGGCGCCAGGGCGCGCAGGTGCTCCACGTGCTCCGCTTCCAGGGGCGAGGCGATCAGGACAGTTTCGGGATCAGGCATGGGCCGGGCGGCCAAGGCCGGCCACGCCCATCTCCTCCATGATCTCGGCGACCGCCGTCATGGCTTCCGCGATGTCCTCCTCGTCCACGGCGCCCATGCAGCCGATGCGGAAGGTGCCGGCCAGCGCCAGGCGGCCAGGAAAGATGACGAAGCCGCGGCGCCGCATTCCCGCATACAGCGCATCGAACTGGAACGCCGGATGGTCCGGGTTGTGGAACGTCGCCACGATGGGGCAGGCTGCCGCGTCCGGCACCACGGTGCGGAACCCCATCTGCCGCATCCCGTCTACCAGCCGCTGCCAGTTGCGCGTGTAGCGTGCCAGCCGGGCCGCGCACCCGCCCTCGGCCGCGTGCTCCCGGCACGCCTGGGCGAAGGCCGCCAGCACCTGGGTCGGCGGGGTGAAGCGAAACATGCCGGTATCGTCCATGTGCTGCCCCTGCTCCCGCAAGTCGAGACTCAGGGACCGGCGCCCAGGCGGCGCGGCCTCCAGCGCGGCCCGGCGCACCACCGCCCAGCCAACGCCGGGCACGCCCTGCATGCACTTGTTGGAGGACAGCATCACCGCATCCACCCCCAATTCAGGGGCGTTGATGTCCAGCGCCCCGAATGACGCCACGGCGTCCACCAGCAGGCCCTTACCCTGGGCGCGGCACAGGGCCGCCACTTCCTCCAGCGGGTTCAGCACCCCGGTGCTCGTCTCGCAGTGCACCACCATGACATGGCTGATTGCCGCATCCGCAAGCATCGCCTCCGCGAACTGCGCGCCGGTCGGAGGCGCGAACGGGCCGGTCCGCAGCACCGCCGTCTCAATGCCCAGCGCGTCGCAGATCTCGATCAGCCGGTCTCCATAGACGCCGTTGGTATGGATCAGCAGCTTCCGGCCCGGCGGCACAAGCAAGGCGATGGCAGCCTCGTTGGCGTAAGTGGCGCTGCCGGGCACGGGAATGGCGGTGTAGCTGCCTTCCCCACGCACCAGGCCCACCAGGTAGCCGCGGGCGAACTCCAGTGCCTCCTGGAACTCGGCGTCGCCAGATGGGCGATCCACCATCATCACGGCCTTGGTCGTATGCGACACGCTGACCGGCCCCGGAGTCAGCAGCAGGGTTTCGCCGGGTGTCCGGGGCATGGAACTGTCCTTCATCTGCTGCGACACCAGCCTGGCACGGGCGCAAGCCCGCGAGCAAGGCAGGCAGCCGCGCCTACATAAATCTTGCACGCCGTTTGCATGATGCGTGCGGGGCAGCTACGCCGCCAATGATGCAATGACTCCGGGAAGCGCCATGACCGCACGCCATCTTCTGACCGCCGCCGCGTTGCTGGCCGGCTTCACCGCTCTGCTGGGCGGTGGCGCCCACGCTCAAACGAGGGGCGGCACGCTGGTGTTCGGCCGCGCGATCGAAAGCCAGTATCTCGATCCCACCCGCACCTCGCAGAATGCGGACATCTGGATATCCCTGAACATCTACGACACGCTGTTGCAGCCCACGGCGGACGGCACAGGGGTGCAGCCCGGCCTGGCCAGCGCCTGGTCGGTGTCCGGCGACGGCAAGGTCGTCACCCTGACCATGCGCCCGGACCTGAAATTCGCCGATGGCTCCCCCATCGGGGTCAGCGACGTGAAGTGGTCGCTGGACCGCGCCCGCGCCAAGCCCGACGGCGGTGAGTTCTCCTTCCTGCTGTCCTCCATCGCCTCGGTCGAGACACGGGGCACCGACACGGTGCTGGTCAACCTGACCCAGCCGGACCCGGTGATCCTGCAGGCGCTCTCGACCTTCAACGCCGGGATCATGCCGGAAAAGCTCCTGATGGCTGCCCCGGGCGCCACGCTTGAGGACAAGACCAAGGCCTTCGCCGACCACCCCGTCGGCTCCGGCCCGTTCACCTTGGAAAGCTGGAAGCGCAACACGGAGATGGTGCTGGTGCGCAACCCGTACTATTGGCGTAAGGCGGCCGACGGCAAGCCGCTGCCCTACCTCGACCGCGTGCGGCTGCAGATCATCCCCGACGATGCCGCACGCATCCTGAAGCTGCGCGCGGCCGAGTTGGACATCGCCGAGTTCGTGCCGTACTCGCGCGTGGCCGAGTTGCGCGCCGACCCGAAGCTGGACATGGTGCTGTTCCCCGCGGCGCAGGTGAACTACTTCTCGCTGAACGCCCGGCCGACCTTCAAGGACGGCAGCAAGAACCCGATGGCGGACGTGCGTGTGCGCCAGGCGCTGAACTATGCCACCGACAAGGACGCGCTGATCCAGGCCGTCAGCTACGGCACCGGGCGGGTGCAACGCAGCTTCATGCCGATGGAAACGCCGCTCGCCTCCGGACCCGAGCGGCTGTATCCCTATGACCCCGCAAAGGCCAAGTCGCTCCTGGCCCAGGCCGGCTATCCCCAAGGCTTCGAGATCACCGCCCTCGCGCTGGCCGGCAGCGTGGACGACTCGGCGAAGCTCACGATCTTGCAGCAGCTATGGGCAGCAGCCGGCATCCGCTTGAAGATCGAGCAGCTCGACGCCGCGACCAGGCTGGCCCGCTACAACGCCGGAGACTTCCAGCTCCGCGCCTCGCTCTGGACCAACGACATCAACGATCCCAACGAAATCACGTCCCTACTGGCCTACTATCCCACCCGCCAGGCCGGCCGCTCCGGCTGGCAGGACAAGCGGGTGGATGAGCTGTTCGACATGAGCCAGGTGGAGCTGGACCCGGCAAAGCGCGCAGCGGAATACAAGGAGCTGCAGGACCGCTACGCCGAGGCGGCGCCCATCGTGTTCGCGATGGAGGTGCCCTACCCCGTCGCAATGCGTAAGGCGGTCAAGGGCTTCGTACAGATTCCGCTGGGCAACAACCTGTTCGTCGAGACGTATGTCGAGAAGTAGGCGGCCGTAGGGCAGGAGGCGGGATTGCACCTTCTGAGCGCTCTGGGCCGCCGCCTGGTGCAGGTTGTGGCCACCGTGGTCATGGTGGCGCTGCTGGTGTTCGGGCTGATGCGGATGCTGCCCGGGGACCCTGCGGTCACCCTGCTCGGGGACCGGGCCACCGACGCCGCCATCCAGAACCTGCACCACGAGTTGGGCTTGGACCGCTCGGTCAGCGTGCAGTTCTGGGAGTTCCTGCGCCACGCCGTGACGCTAGACCTCGGCGACTCGATCACCTTGCGCGTGCCCGTCGCCCAACTGATCCGCGACGGGCTGCCCATTACGCTGACCCTGACGGGCATGGCGGTCGCGATGGCGCTGTTCATCGCGGTTCCGCTGGCGTTCGTGTCGGCGCTGCGCCCTGGCGCATGGCCAGACCTGCTGATCCAGGCGGCGTCGCAGGTCAGCCTCTCCATGCCGGTGTTCTACATCGGCCTGGTGCTGCTGATCACGCTCGCGGCCGGGCTGCACTGGTTCCCGGTAGGCGGCATCGGCAGCGGCTTCTGGGAGAATCTCTGGTATCTGTTCCTGCCGGCGCTGACCCTCGCGCTGTCCTTGTCTGCGGTGCTGCTACGCAGCCTGCGGCAGGCACTGATCGAGGCCCTGCAGGCGGACTACGTGGGGTTCGCGACGGCGAAGGGCTTGCGGCGCCGGGTGGTGCTGGGGCGCCACGTGCTGCGCAA
>CAXTCI010000087.1:0-20777 GCA_964242325.1 uncultured Acetobacteraceae bacterium | reverse complement strand
GTTGTCCGCCCCGCAAAGGCCCTCACCGCCAAGCAAACCTCTGGAGGTTTGCGCATAGATAAAAAGCTAAGCAGGCTTACGTGGCCTGGCACGGCCGCAGGCCATCTGTGTAACAGGCCGCGTAAGCCTGGCTTAGAACGATCAAAGCAGATGGCGGTTGGTATAATTTTGCTGGAACCGTCTTGCACAGGCCTTGCCGTTCCGAGTCAGGCATCATGGCGAATGCAGGGTCTGAGCAGCCAAGAGTAGAGCGTTTCACTTACCCGCCGGTCAATCTTCATTTAACCAGCGCCACAGCAACCACCGGGTCCCTGTGCCCTACTGCCACCGCGGGAAGCGACGCTGCGCGCCAATGCAGAGCCGCAAACGCCGTCGTGCCGGCCCCGAGGCGCCCCGCCGCCAGCGGCTCGCGATCACGCCCGGAATGGTTGGGGCAATAGATCGGTGGCATATAGCAAATCCTTTCAGTTCCGCACGATCCAGCCGCCTAAACCCATGTTAGTGGCTTGTTCAGTAACTAATACTGGAAACAACCCATGGCTATTCTGACCAGCGGTTTCGCCTGATGGCCATTCCCTTCCTGGCCTGCCTGGCGTTCGTCTCACAGCTTTATGATCTCCCGCCCCGTGTGCTGCCGTCGATCCAGGCGGTCGAGGGCGGCGGGATCGGCGTCATCCACCGCAACACCGACGGTTCGGAGGACATGGGAGTGATGCAGATCAACACGACCTGGCTGCCGACCCTCGCCAGGTATTCGCAGCAGTCCATACCCGAGGTGCGGCACCAACTGCTGACCAGTCCTTGCTACAACATCTCGGCTGCCGGAATGATTCTGCACGGCTACTTGCAGGAAACCGGTGGCGACCTGATGCAGGCCATCGGCGACTACAACTCGCACACGCCGATCCACAACCACGTCTACCAGATGAAGGTGATGCGGTCCGTGACCCGGCTAGTGGATCAACTGCCCACCAACCGGGTCGCGGACGCCGTCCAGCCGGTGACCTCCAGGCCGCTGCCCAAGCCGTAGGCACCTTCTGCAGGGGCATCGTAGGTCAGCCACAGCTTCGGTTTGGTGACTGACCGTTTGCTGCATGGGATGCCGGAGCACCGTGGCACGCTGGATGTGGAAATGAGGAAACCGAGGCGCGTCGCTGAGAACGGCTAGGCTAATCGTCGCCTCAAATCTCCTTTGAGTTGGCAAAGTCCCTGCATGCCTCCTCAACGAAGTTGCAAACCAGCAAGCTACCAGGCCGGGTGTATAATCCTGATAGCGGTTCACACGCGCCCGGTCACGACGCTGATTTTCCGCTTCACCTAAGCAAACCTCTGGAGGTTCGCACACAGATAAAAAGCTAAGCAGACTTACGCGGCCTGGCACGGCCATAGGCCATCTGTATGACAAGCCGCGTAAGCCTGCTTAAAACGGAACAAACGAAGTTACGGCCGGTCCCGCTTTTGCCTTGGCGCCCGGTCCCTCGCCCGTCACGCCCTGACCAAGGACGGAAAAGCTCAGACCTTCTCCGTCATCTCCGCCGCAATCACGTCGAACTTCGCCAGCCAGTTCGGGCCGAAGCTCGTGACCAGCGCCACGTCCGTCGCGTCGCGTCCCGTCGCCATCAGCACGCGGCCGATGCGCTGGCGGTTGTGCCGGGCGTCGAAGGTATACCAGCGCGGCCCCTCCGGTCCGTCCAGGAATGCCTCGAACCAGCCGGAGAAGTCCATCGGCGCGTCCACCGGCGGGATGCCGATATCGCCCATGTAGCCCGTACAGTACCGGGCCGGGATGTTCATGCAACGGCAGAGCGTCAGCGCCAGGTGCGCGAAATCACGGCAAACGCCCCGGCGCTCATCATAGGCGTTGCGCGCAGTCTTGTCCGGCCGGGCATACTCGTAGCCAAAAGTGATCCGGTCAAAAGTGAAGTCGCAAATTGCCTGCACCCGCCCCCATCCCGGCTCCACACCGCCGAACAGGGACCACGCCGTGTCGCGCAGCAGGTCGGTGTCGCCGTAGCGGCTGCCCAGCAAATAAACCAGGACGGCGGAGGGCAGCTCGTCCACCGGAATCTGCTTGGCCTCCGGCACCACGGGGTCGGGCAGTCCGCTGTCGCTGATTTCAAACAAGGCCGAGATGGTCAGCGGCCCCTGCGGCGCCACGATGCGGTGGCACACGTTGCCGAACGCATCCACGTAGCGCCGGGCCTCGATGCCAGGGTCGAACTTGATGACGTGGGGGGTCAGCAAATCCTTCTCGCGTGAAGGATGGATGCTCAACATCAGCACCATCGGAACCGGCTGTGGGCAGTCGTAGGCGATGGTGAAGCCTTGTTGGATGCGCATCATGGGGACCTTCTGGGCCGGGGCGGCGTAAGGGTCAATACGGGTCACGCAAGCATCGCCGGCCGGGCTTGCTGGGCGTCATCGGCGGTGACGCGGATCGCCACCTCCATCCCCAGGCAGTCCCCGGCGGCGCCCATCCAGCTTCCAGACAGCGGCACGGCCTGCCGCGGATCGCGCACGGTGGCGACACGGATCAGGTCCCTTGTGCCGACGATGGCATTGGTCGGATCGAATTCCACCCAGCCGGCGCCGGGCAGATAGACTTGCACCCAGGCATGGGTATTGCCGCCGCCGCGGTGCTCCGTGCCAGGCCGGTCGCGGCTGGGCACGTAGATGTAGCCACTGACGAACCGCGCGGCCAAGCCCAGGCAACGCACAGCCTCCATCATCAGTACGGCGAAGTCCCGGCAAGTCCCGGTGCCCAGCCGGAGAGTGGTGGCAGGCGGCTGGATGCCGGGTTCGTGCCGGGCGCGGTAGGTGAACTGGCGGCGGATGCGCTGGGTCATCGCCATGAGGATGCCGAGCGTGCCGGCTGACCCGTCCGCATGCAGGTGTGACCGCACCCAATCGTCCAAGATGCGGGCGGGATCGCGATGCTGCCGTTCGACCTGACGCATCAGGTCCGGCAAGTCGCCGGAATCATAGCTGAACGGGTAGGTGCGGGCATGGTCGTCCAGCGCCGCCTCGATCCCTTCGGCATCCTGCGGCTGGTGGTCCACGCGCAACGTGCTGAGGAACGTCAACTCCTTTGCGCGCCCGGCGAAGCGGGCGATGGCGACGTTGTTGCCAAACACGTCGTGCGACCAGCACACCACGGCCGGGGTAGGCGTGATCTCCAGGCTGCTGCCGAGCTGCTGCTGGTCATGGCTGTCGCGCGGGCGGACCATCATGCGATGCTCGCCAAAGCCGACAGGGCGACGATAGCGGTAGGTCGTACGGTGGTAGACGGTTAGGACCGGCACTGAGCACCTTGGGTGTGCGGCACAGGTAAATTGCACATCGGACCTGCCTAAGTATTAAGAACCAGCGCAGTAAACGACCCCGCACCCCTGCCGTTCACTCGGCAGAGCCACTCGCAAGGTTCATGCCAGAATTGTGACATCCCGTCCTTCTCGGCGCTGGCATTGCTTGCTGCGCCGCACAAATAAGTATAGCACTGAGCCAGCGGAAGGCACGTTGCCACGCCACCCCCCTGAGCACGGTCCGCGTCGCGCTCCGTATTCCAGACCCGGCGCCAGGAGGCGCCCTCCCCGTATGACGACATTTGCCGAACTCAAGCTTGCCGACCCGTTGCTGCGCGCCCTGACCGACGAGGGCTACACCACTCCGACCCCGATCCAGGCTGGCGCGATCCCGCATCTGCTGCAAGGCCGTGACCTGTTGGGCCTGGCCCAGACCGGCACCGGCAAGACCGCCGCCTTCGCGCTGCCGATCCTGCACCGCCTGGCGCTGCACCGCGTGCAGCCAAAGCCGAAGGGCGCCCGCGTCGTCGTGCTGGCACCAACGCGCGAGCTGGCGTCGCAGATCGACGAAAGCTTCGCCACCTATGCCCGGCACATGCGCCTGACCCACACCGTCATCTTCGGCGGCGTCGGCCAGGGACGCCAGGTGGACGCGATGCGCCGCGGCGTGGACGTGCTGGTCGCGGCGCCGGGCCGGCTGCTGGACCTCATGGGTCAGGGCCATGTCGAGCTGTCCGGCACCGAGGTGCTGGTGCTGGACGAGGCCGACCGGATGCTCGACATGGGCTTCGTCCGCGACATCAAGCGCATCGTGGCGACGCTGCCGCGCGAGCGTCAAACGCTGCTGTTCAGCGCCACCATGCCCGCCAGCATCGCCGAGCTGGCTGGCTCCATGCTGCGCAACCCGGTGCGGGTGGAAGTGGCGCCCCCGTCCACCACGGTGGACCGCGTGCGCCAGATGGTGATGTTCGTGAACGAAGCGGACAAGAAGGCCGCCATCGCCACGTTGGTAAAATCCCCGACCGTGGTTCGGGCGATCGTGTTCACCCTGATGAAGCACGAGGCCAACAAGGTCGCCGAGTTCCTGACCTCTCAGGGCATGGTGGCGGAGGCAATCCACGGCAACAAGTCGCAAGGCGCCCGGGAGCGCGCGCTGGCCGGGTTCCGTTCCGGCGCCGTGAAGGTGCTGGTGGCGACCGACATCGCGGCCCGGGGCATCGACGTGGACGACGTGAGCCACGTGTTCAACTACGACCTGCCGAACGTCGCCGAAACCTATGTCCACCGCATCGGCCGCACGGCGCGGGCGGGACGGGAGGGTTGGGCCATCAGCCTGTGCGACGCCGAGCAGCGGCAGTGGCTGCGCGACATCGAGAAGGAGATCGGCCAGCCCGTGCCGGTGTTCCGCGATCACCCGCTGCACAGCGAGGCAGCCGCCATGTCCACAATGAAGCCGCCGGTGCTTGGCGGCGGCGGTGGGCGTGGACGGGGGTTCGGCGGCGGTGGACGGAGCCAGGGCCGGCCGGCGCAGGGCGGGCGGCAGTCGGGGCCACGGCGGGCGGCCTGACCGCCCCCCTGCCAACGTTGGTTCCTTTCGCCTCGCCTGGATCGGCGGCGGATCAGTCAGGAACCCCGGCGGAATCAGGTTTCAGCACGGCATATCTTGCGTAGGCTCTCGCTGCGGTGCGCTGCCCCGCCCTGCGGTGAGGCCGCCGCTAGAACCTGATTGGGTAGTCCGATCGCAGGCGGAGGCGGCGAGCAGGCCCCTCCTCAAATCCCCGCCCGCACTACCTCCACAGTGACATGCGACAGCGCCGGAAACCGCCCCAGCAGCCCGCGATAGAACTCCGGCCCCCGCGCCTCCACCGTGGCGACGGACAGGATCGCGCCAAGGTGCCCCGGCCCCAGCCGCCACAGGTGCAGGTCCGCCACCAGGTCCCCTTCCGCCTCCACGGCCTGGCGCACGCCATCCGCCACGCCCGCATCCGGCACCATGTCGAGCAGGATGGCGCCGGTGTCGCGCACCAGCCCCCAAGACCAGCTTGCGATCACGCAGGCCCCGACGATGCCGGCCAACGGGTCCATCCACAGCCAGCCAAAGGCACGTGCCAGCAGCAGCCCGACAATGACCAGCACCGACACGGCGGCATCGGCCAGGACATGGACCACCGCCGCACGCATGTTGTTGTCCCGGTGCGCCGCCCCATGCTGGTCCGGCCCGTGCCCGCCGCCAACATGCGCATGCTCCTCGAAGACGACGGCATGGTCCTGCTCGCCGACCCGCACGTGCGCAGTGAAAGCATGCGGCTCGGGGATCGCCTCCACGCTTTCCAGCCAGCCGCCGCGGTCCCGCATGGCAAAGACCTGGCACGCGCCATCCGGACGCACCGTTTCCACAGTAACCGCCCCGGTGCCGGCAACCCCGCCGGACTCGGGCCGCAACCGGAACACCGGGGGCACACCGTCCTCGAACACCTGCAGCAGCAGCGCGCCGCCGGGCGTCCTGATGCGATGCCCGCTGTCATAACCATGCCCGCCATCGTCATGCCCATGCTCGTGCCCATGCCCGTGATGGTGATGGTGCTCGCCCCCGCTCAGCAGCCACACGCTGGCGACGTTCACGGCCAGACCCAGGACTGCGATGGGAATGGCCTCGGTGAACTGGATCGGCACCGGCGCAAACAACCGCGACACCGCCTCATAGGCGATCAGCAGCGCGATCATCGCCAGCACCACCGCGCTCGTGAACCCGGCGAGGTCGCCCAGCTTGCCAGTGCCAAAGGTGAACCGTGGGTCATTCGCCAGCCGCCGGGCATAGGAGTAGGCCAGCGCCGCCAGCAGCAGCGCGCCCGCATGCGTGCTCATATGCAGCCCGTCCGCCACCAGCGCGATGGAGCCAAACAGCAGCCCGCCGGCGATCTCCAGCACCATCATGGCGCCGCAGAGCGCGATCACCCACCAGGTTCGCCGTTCCGCCTGCTCGTGCCCGGCGCCGAGGAAAACGTGGCTGTGCCCCAACGGGCTGCCGGAGGCGATGGCCGGGGAGCCGTCCATGTCAGATCCTCACTTCAGGTAGGTCCGCACGACATCCAGGAGCTGCCCGGCCGCATCCGCGTTCAGCGCACCGGGATGGGCAACGGGGTCCACCAGGTGCGTGCGGATATGGTCCTCGACCACCTCGGCCATCAGCCCGGCCAGGGCGCCGCGCACCCCTGCGATGAGCTGCATGACCTGTTCGCAGCCGGATTCGGCCTCAAGCGCGCGCTCGATGGCCTCCATTTGCCCCTTCATGCGGCGCACGCGGGCCAACAGCTTCGCCTTCTCGCGGACCGTATGCGTCATGGTCCCAATATAGCATAGTCCAGGGGCCTATCCTATCCCGTCCAGCGCCACGGCAGCAGGCGGTTCGGCATGACGACTCGCAGACCTGCAGCAAGCCGGCGGCCGCTACCCCGGCCCGCCGTTGGCCGCCGCCCCGGCAACGCCCGCACACGCCGTCGCCAGCTCGTCAATGATCGGGCAGTCCGGCCGGTGGTCGCCTCCGCAGCGCTCAGCGAGGTGGCGCAACGCCCGGCTCATCTCGGCGATTGCCTGAGCCTTCTCCTCAAGCTGCGCGGCGTGCGCGAGCGCAAGGCGCTTCACGTCCGCGCTGGCCCGGTTCCCGTCCCGCCACAGCGCCAGCAGCTCGCGCATCTGCGCCACTGAAAATCCGAGGGAGCGCGCCCGCCGCAAGAAGTGCAGCGTTTGCACATCCGCCTCGGCATACCTGCGGTAGCCCGCGGCGCTGCGCCCGGCTGGCGCGATCAGGCCGACCTCCTCGTAGTAGCGGATCATCTTGGCCGACACGCCCGACGCCGCCGCCGCCTCCCCTATGTTCACGGGCCGCGCTCCACCCCCGCGTTCACCGCCCGCCTCCGGGCCGCCAGCGGCGCAGCAGCAGGGCATTGCCGACCACGGCGGCTGACGAGAACGCCATCGCCGTCCCCGCCACCACCGGGCTGAGCAGCCCGGCCGCAGCCAGCGGTATGCCGACCACATTGTAGGCAAATGCCCAGAACAGCCCCTGCCGGATGCGGGAATAGGTCCGCCCAGCGATGTCCAGCGCCGCCGGCACCAGGCCGGGATCGCCGCGCATCAGCGTAATTCCAGCCGCCGCCGCCGCCACGTCCGTGCCGGTCGCCATCGCCATACCCAAGTCGGCCACGGCCAGCGCCGCCGCGTCGTTCACTCCGTCACCCACCATCGCCACGGCCCCGTCCCGGCGCAGCGACGCCACCACCGCCACCTTGTCGGCCGGCATCGCCTCCGCGCGCACGTCGTCGATCCCCAGCGCCCGCCCGGCGGACGCCGCAGCACCCGCATTGTCTCCAGTCAGCAGAACGACGTGCAGCCCCGCCCGGCGCAACGCCGCAACTGCCCCTGCCGCGCCGGGCTTCACCGCGTCGCCGAAGGCGAGCAGGCCCAGCAGCCGCGCCGGTTCGGCCCCACCGGCTGCGCCCAGGAAAGATACGGTGCGGCCCTCCTCGGCCAGCCGCGCGGCCTCGGCGGCGAGCGGCACGGTGTCCACCCCCTCGTCCCGCATCAGCCGGGCGCTGCCCAGCAGCAGGCGGCGGCCCTCGACGGTGCCCTCCACGCCGCGGCCGGCCAAGGCGCGCACCCCGGCCGCGGCAGGCACCTCCAACCCAGCAGCACAAGCCTGGACCGCACGGGCCAGCGGATGCTCGCTACCGCCCTGGATCGCGGCAGCCAAGCGCAGCACCTCCGCCTCGGCAACGCCCGCCGCGGGACGCAGCGCCACCAGCGCCGGGCGGCCCTCCGTCAGGGTGCCGGTCTTATCGAACACCACCGTACGTACGGCCCGCGCGCCCTCCAACGCCGCCGGGTCGCGGATCAGGATGCCGTGGCGGGCGGCTGCCCCAGTGCCGACCATGATGGCTGCCGGCGTCGCCAGGCCCAGCGCGCAGGGGCAGGCGATCACCAGCACCGCGATTGCGTTGACCAGCGCCGGCTGCCCCCCGGCCCCGGCCAACCACCAGGCGGCGAACGTCAGCAGGGCGATGACCACCACGACGGGCACGAACACCGCGCTCACCCGGTCCACCAGGCGCTGCACCGGCGGCTTGGCGGCCTGGGCGTCCTCCACCAGCCGCACCATGCGGGCAAGCTGCCCCTCCGCCCCCAGCGCCGTAGCCTCGACCACCAGCAGCGCCTCGCCGTTCAGGCTGCCGCCCACGACGCGGCTGCCGGGCTGCTTGGGCACCGGCAGGCTTTCGCCGGTCAGCAGGCTCTCATCCGCGCTGCCCTCGCCCTCGCGCACCAGGCCGTCTGCGGGAACACGCTCTCCCGGCCGAACCACCATCAGGTCGCCCTTGCGCAGCGCCGCCATCGGCACCTCAGTCTCCGCGCCACCCCGGCGCACGCGGGCCCGCTCGGGGCGGAGCCGTTCCAGGGCGCGCATGGCCTCACCGGCCTGCCGCCGTGCCCGCGCTTCCAGCCACTTGCCAACCCGCACCAGCGCGATCACCGCCGCGGACGCCTCGAAATAAAGCTGCCCGCCCTGCATCGCCGCCTGCCCGGCCAGCAACTGCCAAGCCGACAACCCGAAGGCGGCCGAGGTGCCGAGCGCCACCAGCGTGTCCATGCTGCCCGTCCCGGCCCGCAACGCGTGCCAGGTGCCACGATAGAAGCGCGCCCCAAACACCAGTTGGACGACTCCGGCCAGCACGAACTGCACCGGCGCCGGCAGCGCCAGGTCCACCCCGAACGGCACCATCAGCATCGGCAGCACCAACGGCGCCGCCAGCACGCAGGCCGCCACCGCCGCCAGCCCGTCCCGGCTTGGCCGGTTCGCCACGGCGCCGCCCGGCGTATCACCCTCATACCCCGGCATGGTGGAACCAACTCCCGGCAGGGCGGCTCCATACCCTGCGCCCTCTACCGCGGCGGCCAGCTCCCCCGGGCCTGCCGCACCAGCCGCCACCCGCACCCGTGCGCGTTCAGTGCCAAGGTTCACCTCCGCCGCAAGCACGCCCGGCACGCGCAGCAACGCGCGCTCCACCCGGCCAACGCAGGACGCGCAGCTCATGCCGGTGACGGCGAGGTCCACCGTGTCCTCCACAACCGGGTAGCCCGCCTTCCCCAACGCCGCCGCCAACTCGGACAGGCGCAAGCCCGGAGCAGCCGTGACCGCGGCCCGCTCCGTCGCCAGGTTGACCGCAACCGCCTGCACGCCGGGCACGGCCGCCGCGGCACGCTCAACCCGGCGGACACACGCCGCACAGCTCATGCCGGTGATACGCAGGTCGAGACGACTTGCATTCCCACCGCCGCCATCCCGTCCGGCCGCGTCGCGTTCGATCAAAGCCTGGTCCATGCCGAACATCCACCATCCCGTCAGTTTCAGGAGATGGTCCTTCCCACCATGGGAAGGTAAGGGGTGCCGAGATGTTTCTATCGCGGAGCCGGCCCTGCGGCGCACCGGGCGGCATCGCAATTACCCGTAGCGGCAGTTGCCCACCCGATGACATATCCGGGATAAGGCGACAGGCCGCTTGACCTTCCCGCGGTGGAAGGCTGCATCAACCGACGAGGTTTGGAGGCAGAGATGCAAAGGTTCGAGGTGTCCGGCATGACATGCGCCCACTGCGTGCGTGCAGTGACGGAGGCGATCCACGGCGTGGACGCGGCAGCCCAGGTCGAGGTGGATTTGGGCGCCGGCCGCGTCACGGTGCGCGACGGGACGGTGCCTCCTGACCAAGTAGCTCAGGCGATTGAAGCCGAGGGCTACCCGGCACGGCCGCTGGCGGCCTAGGCGCGTCCGCCGCACCGCAGCGATGTCCCTCGACTCACATCGGCAAGCCATGGGTTTGATGGCGTCCCGCCGCGTCATTTGGGCGCTGGCCTTGGTCCTACTGTCCGGGCTTGCGACCCCAGCGTTCACCTGCAAGCCGGTCGCAGGCGTTACCCCCGTCCAAGCTGCCGGCGCATCGCACGTCCATGCGGACCCTGTTCGCCGTGATCCCCACGCAGACCCAACCGAGGCATCGCGGCATTGTCCTGGCTGCCCGGCCATCGCGGAGTGCGCCACCTCCTGCTTGGAGAACGGCTTGCTACCCCAATCCATTCCAGTTCCCGGCAGCACGGCCCGCGCGGCATGGACTGCCTTTCCCCTGCCATCCCCAATTGGCGTCATGCTTCCTCGCGACGTCGAGCCCCCGGGACCCGCCCTCTAAGGCCCGCTCTGCCGCAAGCCGCGGCGCCAGCCCTATGCGCCCGGCAAACCGGCATCCAGCTTTCCCGACCGCTATCCGCCCGCGCCATCGCACGGGCCAGCAACGAGGACCATCATGCCCCCCTTAACCCGCCGGACCGCGCTGCTCGCGCTGCCCCCCGCCATGGCCGCAGCCTTGTCGGCCCCCCAATCCAATGCCGCCGATGCGCCGCATCCCACAGCGCCCACCCTGTCCGGCGCCTATGCCCTACCGGACGGACAGCCCAAAGTTGCGGCCACGCTGACCGCAACGCCCAAGGCCGGTGGTCCCCCCGGAACACGGGTCCTGGAAGTGGCCATGACCAGGCGCGGCAGCAGCCAACTCATCACGCACTACCAAACCGAGCTGAGCAAGCAGTTGCACCTGATCGCGGTCAGCGGCGACCTCCGGACCTTCGTGCACGGCCACGGCGACAGGCCGGACGGAAACGGGCGCTTCCGGGTGCCGATGACCTTCCCGCACGGGGGTCTATGGCATGTTTACGCCGACGCCGTACCCGTGGGCCTGGGCCAGCAGGTGATGCGCTTCGACCTGGACCTGGGCGGCGAGCCGTCCGGGCCGCAGCCGCCGCCCGAACCATCGGGGCTGGAGGGCGCCGACGGGCGGTATGGCGTCCGCTTCGACACGCTAGACCTGCAGGCCGGGCAGGACGCGGAGCTGAACCTGCACCTCCTGCGCGATGGCCAGCCGGCGCCGGATGTGACGCCCTACCTGGGCGTCGCAGCCCACGCCGTATTCATCTCGGCGGCAAACCTCACCTATGTGCACGCCCACGCCGCCCCGGCTGCCGCTCCCACTGCCGGCGGCATGGAGACGGCCATGCAGCACGACATGACGGCAGCGGCAGGGATGGACATGCCCGGCATAGGCCACCCCGGCGGCGAGCATGGCGCGATGCCGGGCATGGGCGGTGCGCCGATGCGTCCGGGCACGAAGGTCGCGCCCGACCTGACGCTTCATGTCCACGCGTCCAAGGCGGGCACCTACCTGCTGTGGCTGCAGTTCATGGCGGGCGGCCAGGTCCGTACCGTGCCATTCACGGCGCGGGTGGCATGAGGCGGGCGGCCCTGCATCCGGCCAAGCCAGCAGCCCGAGACCACCCGGCGTGCCGGGCCGAACGTGACTGCCCGCCATTGTGCTAGGAGCTATAACGCCGATCCCGCGTTGTCGCCGGGCCCGGGCCAACGCGGGGGCGAGAAGGTAGCATAAGCGATGAACGACGATGAAGCTCTGGACAGGACCGTTCCGTCCAACCAACCGGCGCCGCCAGCCGCGGCTCCAGTGACGGATGACGGGACTCCGGCCCTGCCGGGCAGCCGAGGTTTGCTAATGGCGACCGAAGACGACTTCCGCATGCTGGCGGACTCGATCCCGCAGCTCGCCTGGATCGCGGACCGCGACGGCTCGATCTTCTGGTATAACCGGCGCTGGTACGACTACACCGGCACCACGTTCGAACAGATGCAGGGATGGGAGTGGCGCCGGGTCCACCATCCCGACCATATCGGCCGCGTCCTCGAACACATCCAGCACGCCTTCGAGTCCGGTGAGCCGTGGGAAGACACCTTCCCGTTGCGGGGCAGCGATGGGCAGTATCGCTGGTTCCTGTCACGTGCCCTGCCGATCCGGGACAGGCAGGGACAGGTCATGCGCTGGTTCGGCACCAACACGGACGTCACCGAGCAACGCGAATGGGAGGAGCGGGTACGCCACAGCGAGCAGCGGTTCCGCCTGCTCGTGGACACCGCAGCAACCATCGTCTGGACCACCGACCCCATCAAAGGCGAGTTCCGCGACCCGCAGCCGCGCTGGAGCGCATTCACCGGACAAAGCTTCGAGCAGGCGCGCGGCGTCGGCTGGCTGGAAGCGATCCACCCGGAAGACCGCGAGCACACCCTGGACGCATGGCGCACCGCCTCTGCGGCCCGGTTGCGATACCAGGTCGAGCACAGGCTGCGGCGTGCGGACGGCGCTTGGCGGCACATGGCCGTGCACGGCGTGCCCGTCCTCGACGACGACGGCTCCGTGCGGGAGTGGGTCGGCACCCACACCGACGTCACCGAACGCAAGCAGGCCGAGGCGCAGATGGAGGCGGCCCGCAACGAGGCCGAGGAGGCCAACAAGGCAAAAAGCACCTTCATCGCCAACATGAGCCACGAGCTGCGCACGCCGTTGTCGGCGATCATCGGCTACAGCGAGATGCTGCAGGAAGAGATCGAGGACGGCGGCGAACCAGCGGACATCGCCAACGATGTCGGCAAGATCGAGTCCAATGCCCGGCACCTGCTCGGCCTGATCAACGACGTGCTCGACCTGTCCAAGGTCGAGAGCGGCAAGATGGAAGTCTATGCCGAAACCTTCGATGCCGCCGACATGGTCCGCACGGTTGCCGCGACCGTGCAGGGCCTGGTGGAAAAGAAGCGCAACACCTTGGTGGTCCAGCTCGCGCCCGACCTTGGAGCGATGCACTCGGATGTGACCAAGATGCGGCAGGTGTTGCTCAACCTGCTCAGCAACGCTGCCAAGTTCACCGAGGGCGGCACGATCACCCTGTCTGCCGAACGGGAGGTCGCGCCGGACCTTGCCGGCGGCGCCGGGGAGCACCAGGCCGACCGGATGGTGTTCCGGGTCTCCGACACCGGGCTTGGCATGACGGAGGAGCAGCTTGCCAAGCTGTTCCAGCGCTTCCAACAGGCCGACGCGTCCACCACGCGCAAGTTCGGCGGCACCGGGCTGGGCCTGTCGCTGACCAAGGCATTCAGCGCCATGCTTGGCGGCGCCGTCGAGGTGGAAAGCCGCTCCGGGCAGGGCAGCACCTTCACCGTCCGCCTGCCGGCCAGGCTTCCGGAGCCTGCCGAAGACGCGGATGAGCAGCCCGCGGCTTCAGCGGAGGGCGGAGAGGTTACCAGCGCCGGAAGGGACGTCGTGCTGGTGATCGACGACGACGCCGCCCAGCGTGACCTGATGAGCCGGTTCCTGGAACGCGAGGGCTTCAGCGCCCGCGCCGCAGCCGACGGGCCTGCCGGGCTGGAGATGGCGCGCGCGTTGCGGCCGAGGGCCATCCTGCTCGACGTGATGATGCCGGGCATGGACGGCTGGTCGGTGCTGAGCGCGCTCAAGGACGATCCTGACCTCGCCAGCATCCCGGTCGTCATGGTCACCTTCGTCAGCGAGCGCGGCCTCGCGGCGGCCCTGGGCGCCGCCGACTACGTGCTCAAGCCGGTGGAGTGGGAGCGTTTCCGGCAGGTCATGGACCGGTTCCGCGATGACGATGGCAACGTGCTGGTGGTGGACGACGACGCGGACACCCGCGAACGGATGCGGGCGATGCTGGAAAAAAGCGGCTGGTCGGTCATCGAGGCCAGCAACGGGCAGGAAGCCTTGCAGCATGTCGCGCATGCGATCCCAAGGGTGGTCCTGCTCGACCTTACCATGCCGGTCATGGACGGCTTCACGTTCCTGCACGCGTTGCGCGAGCAGCCCGGCTGTGCGGACGTGCCGGTGGTGGTACTGACCGCACGCGACCTGACCAACGAGGAGCGGCGCCGGCTGAGTGGCGCCAACCAGGTGCTGAACAAGGGCGACACCAGCCTACGCGACCTCGCCGGCAGGCTGCACGCGCTCGTGCCCGCCACGCCTGACGCCGCCTGACCGGGAGATAGTCGCGCCGGAGCCGCCGCTTAGCCCCGCCCGGTGGGCTGCCCGGCGTCGTCCAGCGGATAATGGCACCGCACCCGCACCCCGGCCGCCACCCGCAGCACCGGCCGTTCCACGTCGCACCGCCCGGTGCGATGGGCGCACCGCGTGCTGAACAGGCACCCAACAGGCCGGTCCGCGGCCCCCGGCACGACGCCGGGAATGGTGGGCAGCCGCGCCTTGCCCTCCGCACGCTCCGGCAGCGCATCCAGCAGGGCGGCGGTATAGGGATGGCGCGGGTGCCGGAACAGGGCGGCGGCGGGCTGCTCCTCCATCACCTGCCCGGCATACATCACCTGCACGCGCTGCGCCGTTTCCGCCACCACGCCCATGTCATGGGTAATCAGCACCAGCCCCATCCCCCGGCTGCGCTGCAAGCCGACCAGCAGGTCCAGCACGCCCTTCTGCACCGTAACGTCCAGCGCCGTCGTCGGCTCGTCGGCGATCAGCAGCGCCGGGTTGCAGGCGATGGCCATGGCGATCATCGCCCGCTGGTTCAGCCCGCCCGAAAGCTGGTGCGGAAAGGCGCGCACCCGCGTTTCCGGCGCCGGCACCCCGACCTGGCCCAGCAGCGCCACCACCCGCTGCCGTATCTCGGCCCGCGGCGCCGCGTCATGGACGCGCAGGGCCTCGGCGATCTGCCAACCGATGGAATAGCAGGGATTGAGCGAGGTCGTCGGCTCCTGGAACACCATCGCGATGTCGCGCCCAACCAGCCGGCGTCGGGCACGCGGCGCCGCGCCGAGCAGGTCATCACCGCGGAACCGCACCGCCCGCGCCGCGACCCGGCCGGTGCGCGGCAGCAGGCCCATGACCGCCAGCATGGACACGCTCTTGCCCGAGCCGCTTTCGCCGACGACGCACAGCACCTCGCCCGCATCCACCCGCAGGTCCACGCCCTCCACCGCCGGAAAGGCGCCGAAACGGACCGTCAGGTCCTCGACCTCCAGTAACGGTGCGCCAAGCGGGGCCGTCACCGCCGCAGCTTCGGGTCCAGCGCATCGCGCAGCCCGTCCCCCAGCAGGTTGAACGCCATCACCGTGACCAGGATCGCCAGCCCCGGGAAGGTCAGCAGCCACCAGGCCCGCTGGTAGAACTGCAACGCGTCGGCCAGCATGGTTCCCCATTCCGGCGTCGGCGGCTGCGCCCCCAGTCCCAGGAAGCCCAGCGCCGCCGCGTCCAGGATCGCGTTCGAGAAGCCCAACGTCGCCTGCACGATCAACGGCGCCGCGCAGTTCGGCAGCACCACCAGCAGCATCAGCCGCCACACCCCTGCCCCCGCGCTGCGCGTCGCGGTCACATACTCCCGCGCCAGCTCGCCCAGCGCCGCCGCCCGCGACAGCCGCACGTAGGCCGGCAGCAGCACGACCGCCACCGCCAGCATGGCGTTCGTCAGCCCCGGCCCCAGGATCGCCACCACGACGATCGCCAGCAGCAGGCTGGGGAACACCAGCAGCACGTCCATCGCCCGCATGATGGCGATATCCACCAGCCCGCCCACGAACGCCGCGGTCAGCCCGAGCAGCGTGCCGACCGACAGCGACAGCGCCACCACGACGGCACCAATTACCAGGGACAACCGCGCCCCGTAGATCAGCCGACTCAGGATGTCCCGACCCAGGCTATCCGTGCCCAATGGGAAGTGCGGGTCCTGGAACGGCGGCGCCAGGAAGCTTTCGCGGAACTGCTCCGCCGGGCCGTGCGGCGCCACCAGCGGCGCGGCGATGGCCAGGGCCACCAGCAGCGCCATGACGGCCAGCCCCGCCGCGGCGCCGCGGTTCTCCACCAAGCGGCGGAACAGCCCGGCGCTTGGCACAGCGACGGTGCCGCTCACAGCCACACCGGCATCCGGCGCCGTCACCGGCGCAGCCTCGGGTTCAACACCCCATACAGCACGTCCACCCCGAGGTTCACCAGCATCACCAGGATGGCGATCAGCAGCGTGCCGCCTTGCAGCACGTTGTAGTCGCGGCTCTGGATCGCCTCCACCAGCCAATGGCCGACGCCGGGCCAGGAGAACACCGTCTCCGTCAGGATCGCCCCGCCCAGCAGCGCCCCGACCTGCAACCCCAGCACCGTCACCACGGGGATCAATGCGTTGCGCAGCGCGTGGACCACCACGACCCGGCCCGGCGCCAAACCCTTGGCCCGCGCCGTCCGCACGTAATCCTCCCCAAGCACCTCCAGCATGGCGGACCGGGTCATGCGCGCGATGGTCGCAAGCGGGATGGTGCCCAGCACGATGGCCGGCAGGACCAGGTGCTGCACGGTGGAGCGGAACGCGCCGGGATCGCCTGCCAGCCAACTGTCAATCAACAGGAATCCCGTGACCGGCTCGATATAGTACAAGTCGCCGATCCGCCCGGACACCGGCGTCCAGCCCAGCCACACCGAGAAGATCAGGATCGCCATCAGCCCCCACCAGAAGATCGGCATGGACGCCCCGGTAACCGCGACGCCGATCAGCCCGTAATCCAGCGCCGACCCGCGCCGCACCGCCGCCATCACCCCCAGCGGCAGGCCGACGACGACCGCAAACAGCAGGGCGCAGAACGACAGCTCCAGCGTGGCGGGGAAAAAGGTCGTAAACTCGGTCCACACGCTCGCCTGGGTCTTCACGCTGCGGCCCAGGTCGCCCCGCACCAGCCCGGCCTCATACGTCAGGAACTGCCGCCACAGCGGCTGGTCCAGGCCCAACTCATGCCGGAAGTAGGCCAGCCGCTCCGGCGTGATGCCGCGCTCGCCGGTGCGCACCTCGACGGGATCGCCGGGCACTGCATGGATCAGGATGAAGCCCAGCAGCGTGACGCCGATGAAGGTCGGCACGATCAGCGCCAAGCGCCGGGCCAGGAGGCGGAGCATAGGTTAAGCGTCCTGCAGGAAAACCATCATTGCAACGAGCGCAACGACGCGGCCATCCAGGACCAGGCAAAAGCCAGGCCAGTTGGATAACCACGCTGCACGCGGCTCGCAACGACGGCCCGGCATGGGTAGCCGCGGGATGGCCGCAAGCTCAGCCGCCCCCGCCCCTATTTCAGGCCCCCTACTTCATGTCCACATGGTCGAAGTCGTGCCGGCCAAACGGCGACATGTGGTAGTTCAGCACCTCCTTCCGCATCGGCTGGAAGGCGACGGAGTGGGCGATCAGGAAGAACGGCGCTTCCTCGTGCATCAGCACCTGCGCCTGCTCATACAGCTTGGTGCGCTCCCCCTTGTCGGTCAGGGTGACGGCCTTGTTCACCAGGTCATCGAACTCCTTGTTGCACCATTTGGTGCTGCTGCCCCCGCCGATCCGCGCCGCGGCGCAGCCGGACAGCGGGACGAAGAAGTTGTCCGGGTCGCCGTTGTCCCCGGTCCAGCCCAGCTCCGCCATCGTATGCTCGGCCTGCTGCACACGCTTGCGATACTCACCCCATTCGTAGCTGACGATGCGCGCCTTGATGCCGACCTTGGCCAGGTCCGCCTGCATCAGCTCGCCGATACGCCGGGCGTCGGGGTTGTAGGGGCGCTGCACCGGCATCGCCCACAGCTCCGTCTCGAACCCATCGGGGAACCCGGCATCCGCCAGCAGCTTCTTCGCCGCCGCCGGATTGAACGGGTAGAACGGCACGTCCTTGTCCCAGGACCACACCGTGGGCGGGATCAAGTTCCGCGCCGGCTCCCCCGCACCGAGATACACGGCGTCCAAGATCGCCTTACGGTCAATCGCCATATTGATCGCCTGCCGCACCCGCTTGTCGTCGAACGGCTTCTTGGTCACGTTGAACGCGAGGTAGCCGACATTCAGCCCGGGCTGATCCATCAGTTGCAGCGCCGCGTCCGACCGGATGCCCGGCAGGTCCGCCGGCGCCGGGTAGGCCGACACCTGGCACTCATTGGCCCGCAGCTTGGCCAGCCGCACCGCCGGGTCCTTGTTGATGGAGAACACGAGCACGTCGAGCTTAGCCTTCTCCCCCCAGAAATCGTCGAAGCGCCGATAACGCACGGTGGCGTCCCGCTGGTAGGCAACGAAGCTGAACGGTCCCGTGCCGATCGGCACCTGGTCAATCTGCTCGGGCTTGCCGGCTTTCATCAGCGCCGCGCCGTATTCGGCCGACAAGATCGAGGCGAACTCCATCGCCATGTCGGACACGAACGGCGCGTTGGGCGTCTTGAGCACGATGCGGACGGTATAGTCGTCCACCTTGTCCATGGACTCCACCAGCGTGTTCAGGCCGAGGTCGCCCCAGTAGTCGTAGCTGCCGCCGGAAACCTTGTGATAAGGATGGTCCTCCCGAGCCATCCGGTTAAAGCTGAACAGCACATCGTCGGCGTTGAAGTCGCGCGTCGGCTTGAAGCTGGCGTTGGACTGCCACTTGACCCCGTGGCGTAGGTGGAAGGTAACGGTCTTGCCGTCCTCCGACACGTCCCACCGCTCCGCCAGCCCCGGCTCGATCTCGACCGAGGCCGGCTTGAACTCCACCAGCCGGCCATACACGGGATGGGTCGCGTCGAACGTCGTGCCCGTGGTGTTGAGCTGCGGGTTGAAGTTCTCAGGCGAGCCTTCGGAACAATACACGAGCGTCTTGGCCTGCGCCGCGGAAAGCGACAACGCTGCGGCGCCGGCAAGCAGGAGGATGCGGAGCATGATCGGCCCTTTCCGGATGGTTGCGCGGAGCATCATGACTCTTGGGCCAGGGGTCAACGCCTGCCTACGTTCAAGGGTCGCCCAACGGTACAAGCCAATGGCAACGTGCCTCATCCCTGTGCATTCGCTTGCAATCAACCGTGCCCCTAGGCTTCACTGCTCAAAACCAGGGCGCCCCGAATGAACACATCCACGTCCCGCGTGCTGTCCGGCGCCGAGGTGCGCGCCTTGTCCGTCCGCTCCAACGCCCGCGGCGCGGCGCGGACGGCGCTGCATGGGGGCGCGCTGGCGCTGGCCGGCACGGGCGTCGCGCTGTCAGGCCCATGGACCCTGCTGCCGGCGATGCTGCTGGTGGGCGTCCTGCAATCGGCCTTGTTCGCGCCGATCCACGAAACGATGCACCAGACGGTGTTCCGCAGCCGCCGGGCCAATGCCGTGGTGGGCTGGCTGGCGGCATGCCCGTCCCTGCTGAACCTGCACTTCTACACCGCCTTCCACCTGGCGCACCACCGCTTCACCCAGGACCCGGACCGCGACCCCGAGCTGACGCCCCTGCCGCCGGGCAGCCTGGACACATATTTGCTGCGCGTCCTGGGCGTGAACTACTGGCGGGCGCGGGCGGCTGTCATCCGGGACTGCTGGCGTGGCGACCTGTCGGGCTATCCCTACATCCCAGGCGCCGCGGCACCACGGGTCGTCCGCAGCGTACGGGCAATGTGCGTGTTCATGGCGGCGCTTGCCCTGGGGTCCGCCGCCGTGTTCGGCTGGTGGGTGCCGTTCGCATTCTGGATCGTGCCGCAACTGCTCGGCCAGCCGCTGCTGCGGCTTTACCTGCTCACCGAGCACACGGAATGCACCCTGGACGCCAACGGCCTGACCAATACCCGCACCACGCTGACCAACGGGCTGATGCGGCTGCTGATGTGGAACATGTCGTTCCATACCGAGCACCACCTGTATCCCTCGATCCCGTTCCACCGTCTGCCCGACGCCCATGCCGCCGTGCGCAACCGGCTGGGCGTGGTGCAGGACGGGTATGCCCGGTGGCACCGCGGCTACTTGGCGGACATCCTCCGCCGCGCATGATGGGCGGTCCTTTCTGAACCTGGACGGCTGCTTTCTTCGAAGCGCGTCCAATACTTCATGGAGGCTGCTGTTGCGCCGGGCCGCCGGCTGATGTGCAGTGCGGTGCGGCGGTCCAGCGGAACGCGGCAAAACAGGATGGATGCATGAAGAAGATACCCCCCGGCGTCGGTCCCAGGCTGCCGCAGGTCGTCACCCTGGTCGGCGCAACCGGCGACCTGTCCCAGCGCAAGCTGCTGCCAGGCCTATTCCATTTGGTCAGGCTCGGCTTCATCCCGGGCTGCCGCATCGTCGGCATGTCGCTGGACGACATGGACGCCGACGGCTTCCGCACCCTGGCGCGCAAGGCGCTGGACCAGTTCTCCAGCCGCAAGGTGGACGAGGCCGACTGGGCCGCCTTCGCCGAGAACCTGGATTACGTGCCGATGGGCGCCGGCGCCCTGCCGCTGCGCCAGGCGGTCGAGGGGGCCGGGCGCGCCCTGGGCGGCGACGCCCAGCACATCCACTACCTCAGCGTGCCGCCCAGCGCCGCGCTGCCGGCGGTGCGGCTGCTGCAAGAGGCCGGCCTGGTCGAGCATTCCCGCATCATCATGGAAAAGCCGTTCGGCACCGACCTCACCAGCGCCGTGACGCTGAACGCCAGGCTGCACGAGGTGTTCGAGGAGCAACAGATCTTCCGGATCGACCACTTCCTCGGCAAGGAGCCGGCGCAGAACATCCTGGCCTTCCGCTTCGCCAACGGCCTGTTCGAGCCGATCTGGAACCGCAACTTCATCGACCACGTCCAGATCGACGTGC
>CAXTCI010000086.1:0-20808 GCA_964242325.1 uncultured Acetobacteraceae bacterium | reverse complement strand
CCCTACTGCTTCTCCGCCAGGGCCTTGATGTTATCCAACCCGGCCCGGTAAAGCCCAGTCATCGCTTTCTCCGCCGTCGCATCGTCAGCACCGCCCGCCGGCTTGAACGTCCCCTGCCAGGTGACCGCCGACCCGGTGCCGTCGGGCGCGACGTTGAGCGTGGACGAATACTCCGACACCGGCAGCACCTTCGGGTCCACCTTCGAGATGGTGTAGCTGTAGCCTGTCGGCGTGCTGGTCGTCAGCCGCTCCGTTACCGTCGGGCTGCCCGGCGCCTTGAGCGTGATCACCCGTACCGACCCGGCGGCGTTCCCCTTGTCCGCCGGGCTGCTCTCCACGCCCGGCAGCCAGGCGGCAATGTTGTCGAATTGCCCAATGATGGCCATGACCTTGGCCGGCGGCGCCGACGTGGTGACGGTTTGGGTCACCTCAAGAGCTAGCGCGGCCTGGGCGGATAGCAGCGTTGCCGCAACGGCGGCAAGGATCGGCAGGCGGGACATGGCGTTTCCTTTGTGTTCTTGCTTGGTACCCGGGACCATAGGCCACCCTATGGCCGCTGGGCAACATAGGCGCCGTTGGAACAGGGCCGGCATTGCAACGAGCGTCCACGGCTGCCTACGCATTCGGTGCAAGGCTACCCGGCCCGGCCCACGGACGCGCGACTGCCCCTATCCCACGCCGAAATGCGCCTCCGTCGGCGCATACCCCACCCCGCTGATCGGCAGGATGTCCCTACAATTGCCGTGGTATTCCGTGCAGCCCAGCCCCTCGTAGCGCAAGCGGTCGCACGCCGCCATCAGCGTGTCGTTCACCTCCCCGAAGTGTCCTCCACCACCGTCAGGATCGGCCGCCGCCGGTTCGTCAGCAACGCGTCGCCCACCCGAGGGATCACCTTCAAAATGCCGGGCCGGGTATGCTCCATGGACAGATGCTCGGCCATGTGCGCGGCGTTGAACGCCAGACGTCCACGACTTGGTCGCCATGCGTCTTGACGACCCGCACCGTCTGCCCCCGGCGCACCCTGGCCACGGCGCCTCGGCGGGCAGGGATGATGTTCAGCTCCTGGCCCGGCATCGACACCCTCCCTTGCATCGCTCATGCGGCGCCCGGCACTCCGAACCCTGGCGCGTCAGCCGGGTCCAGCGCGCGGGCGACATAGGCGTCCATCTGCGGCTGCCACAGCGTCCACAGCCCGGCCAGCGCCGTTACCGGGTCCGTCTCAGTCCAGTCCACCCGCAGGTCGGCCACCGGCCACGGCACATCCCGCACCAGCAGCAGCCCGGCGGAGTGCACCGGTCCCTCCTCCCCGCCCGCGTCCAGCCCGGCACGCATCGCTGCCAGCAGCCGGTCCCCAAGCCCGGCCCCGCCCGCATCCGCGAACGCCTCCACCATCCGCCGCGGCACGGTGTCGTTGGCAAGCATGTTGCCGGCCGCGACCGCGCCGGGCGCCTCCGCCGCGCCATGCCGGCCCAATGTCCGGCTACCGGAGAAGAACGCCGAGCCTCCATTGCGGTCCACCAGCGTGACTTGACGAAACTCGGCGTGCGCCGCGCCGGCGCGCAACCGGTCCAGGGCATCCGCCGCCATCATCCCCGACGCCAGCAGATCGAGTCCCGCCGGTCCCAACCGAGGGTCCGTGATGTTCTGCGTCGCCACCACGCCCACCCCGGCCCGCGCGTGGGCGCACCGGGCAGCAACGGCGGGACTGGAGGAGGAAACAGCAATGCCGAACATGCCCGTGCCGGCGCAACGTGCGGCGATCGAGAAGGTCACGCCAGCCGCCTCATCACACCCCGTCCCCATCCGGGATCACCGCCGTCGCGTCTATCTCCACCAGCCACTCCGCCCGTGCCAGCGCCACCACCACCAGCCCGGTGCAGACGGGATGCACACCCTGGATATACTCGCCCATCACGCGATAGACCGGCTCCCGGTGCCGCACGTCGGTCAGGTAGACCACCAGCTTGACCAGGTGCTGCATCTCGCCCCCGGCCTCCCCCACCAATTGGCGGATGTTCCGCATCACCCGGTGCGCCTGCTCCGCCGGGTCGCCGACGCCGACGCTCTCCGCCGAGTCCAGATCCTGCGGGCATTGGCCGCGCAGGAAGACGATCCGCCCCCGCGCCACCACCGCCTGCGCCAGGTCGTTGTCCAGCCGCTGCTCAGGATAGGTGTCGCGCGTGTTGAACGGACGGATGCGCTGGTGAGCCATTCCGCCGCTACTCGGCTGCCTGCCGGTACTCCGGGCCCTGGCTGAACCACTGCCGCACCGCGCTGTCTCCCGCGGCACCTGCCGCACCGCCCGGCACCTGTTCCGACAGCCCCGCCGCGTGCTTCACGAAGGCCAGTGGCCCATCCCAGCCGAAGTTGCGATACACCGCTGCCAGGTGCGCGAACGGTGCCGACTGCGCGAACAACTGGAACGTCAGCCGGTGCCCGGCATAGTCCGAATTCAGCAGATCCCTCGCAAACGCCAGCAGCTTCCGCCGGTCCTCCGCCACCCAGCCGTCATTGACGCTGTAGAACTTGTCCAGCCAAGGCTTGGTTTCCGGCGCGTCAAACGCCGCCTTGTCCGGCGTCACGCAGATCTGCCCGCCGCACAGTTCCCGCGCCAGGTGCATCATGTGATGCAGTTGCGAGCACGCCAGCACCCGCCCGGTATACAGCAGCGACTGGTTCGGCATCAGCAGCCCGCCCGGGCTGGGCTCGGCGAGTGCAATGGACGCCGTCAGGTGCGCGTTGATCCCCTCGCGATACACCGCAAGCTGCGACAGCTTCTCCTGCACCGCCTGCTGCTTGTCGAGGCCGGTCTGCCGCACGTTGAACAGCGCCGCGCCGATCAGCATGTCCGCCAGCTTCAGGTTGCGCTGCACGAAGGCAAATGCCGAATACCGGTGCAGCGTCGCCCGGATGAACGTCGCCGCCTCCGTATGGCGGTAGAACAGCACGTTCTCCCACGGCACCAGCACGTCGTCGAAGATCACCAGCGTGTCCACTTCGTCGAACCGGTTCGACAGCGGATAATCCGCAGCACTAGCCCGCCCCGCGAACCCGGTCCGGCAGATGAACTTCATGCCGGACGAGCCAAGGTCGCAGATGAACCCCACGGCATAGTCCGACAGCGCGCTGTCGCCCCAGTTGGCGATGGTCGGCTTGGTGAAGGCCTGGTTGGCATAGGCCGCGGCGGTCTCGTACTTGGCGCCGCGCACGACGATGCCGGCGTCGGTTTCCCGCACGACATGCAGCAGCATGTCCGGGTCCTGGTCCTGCGGCGCGCGGGACCGGTCTCCCTTCGGGTCAGTGTTGGCCGAGACATGGAACGGGTCGTGCACGAGCACGCTCTCGATATGCGCCTCAATGTTCCTAGCAAACTGCGGGTCCACCTCGTTCAGCACGTCGCGGCCGTCGAACAAGGACCACATCTCGCCCACCGTCTCATCGCCGACGCGGGTGACGACACCGCCGATCCGCTCCAGCACCGTGTCGGTAGCCCGGCGCTTGTCCCACCAGTCCCCTTGCACCCGCGGCAGCTTATTGCCGACCGCGTTGCGCTGCCCGCCTTCCATGCACGTCATGATGTCCCGGGTCGCCGGGTCATGCGCCATGTCGTAGATGTCGGCGCGTATGTCCACAAGCGGCTTGAACATCGGATGCACGGTCACGTCCCGCACCCGCTCGCCGTTCACGTAAACCTCGCGTCCGTCGCGGATGCTGTCGCGATACTGGGCGCCGGTGCGGATCATGGCGGGGTCCTTCGGGAGTGGGCGGGGCTGTGCAAGGCTGGTGCCAATCTGCGCCCGGCGGTGCAGGATGCCAAGCGGATGTGGGCGTTCTGCGAACCGCACAAGGATGATGTCTCCAATCTAAAACCGGATTTTAATACGGCGCGAACCATGACCGCTGGCAGCAGGCTCAGGTAGGACCAGTGCGAGAAGCGGACGAGCTTGTCTGTTGCCTTGTCCGGCAATCAAAATGTCCGCTTCGCCGTGGGAGGCCAGAGATTTCCGGACAGGGCGGGTGTGACCGGTCTGGGCTGGTTTAACGGACGGCCATCTTGTACGACCCCGGCCGCCCAGTAAGTTTGCATCGGAGCCGCCCCCGCAAACACCAGAGGCAAGAACGAGAGCTTAGCCGGTGGTCGCCAAACCTCCATCTGGCAGGTGCGCTACGAGTGCTTTCTGCGACCTGATCCCCAAAGAAAGTCTACAAAGGTATAGCAGGGCACCCCTCAGTAACCTGGACATCGGGAACCTTGTTTTGCATGCTAACAAAAGCAAGTCATGATGCTGCCGTAAGAAGGGGGAAACGCACCGTGAAACGTCGTCTGCTGCTCACGTCGGCGGGTGTCGTACTGACAGTCCATGCCCTTACGGAACAGGCTGACGCCCAGGCAGAGATTTTTGGAAAAGTTGGCTGGACTGGGTGGATAGATAACCTAAAAGGTGTGCTAACGTGGATCACTGGATGGCCCGGAGCCGGGTCAGCTAACCCGCCAGCCATCTGTGCGATCTCCCTCGATGATTTATCTCTGCTAAGCGCCTATTGCACGAACGTTGCTGGGACGCTCCAATCCGACGACGAAGGTCCCAGCGTAGTTGAAGGTAATCATGGTCTCCTGCCATCCCTGCGCATGTACGTGAAGACCCCGAATCGCCAGACCTTGGAGAGGATGCGTACAGCAGCGGTTCAGTTTATTGCCTCTACGCACCAGCTACTTGAATTGGTTGTACGAAACGAGGCCGCGATGACACTTATAGGATCAACCACGAAGAAGGACAGCATCACCAGCTTCAGGTACACCATCCAGGGAGCCAGGTCGGACCTTTTTGTGCTACAGGAGCTTCTTGCCAAACCACCTTATGATAGCGGAGTGGAACGTGCCCGCTCGTTGATCCAAGAATTCGAGGGTGTTCCGAAGCTGGCGCAGCAGGCGATTGAACAGAATCGTCGGAACCTGGACCTGCGCGAGAAGACCGCGTGCGGGTAAAAGTAAAATTTGCTCTGCCGTGATGGCATCGTGATCCAGGAATTGCCACCGTCTGCCAAGCGGCAATCAAAGTGAGGCAATGCGCCTATAGCTCCTTCATCATGCAGATCCGGCTCGTGCCCGGTGGGCAGCACGGCACCTCCCCGAACCGGTGCCAGCCGTGGCGCTCGTAGAAGCCGGGTGCCTGGAAACTGATGGTCAGCAGCACACCCGAGCAGCAACCGCGGCGCCGAGCCTCCTCCTCCGCGAGATGGAGGATGCGGCTGCCCAGTCCAGCGCCCCGCAGGTGCTTGGGCAGATGAAAAACGTTGATGAACAGCAGGCCCAATGAAGTCCGCCCTGCAGCGCCGCCCAGGATCGCGCCAGTATTCGGGTCACGGACCACCACGGCCAAAGGCTGGCGGTCGTTGACGCCTGTCACCTCGTCGTTAAAGACGCTCAGACCCTCCCCGATGACTCGTTCGGCCTCGGCCACCAGGACTGGATCAGCGACGACGACGGGACCTGCCATGTGTTCTCCCACCCTGCGAAAAGGAGGTTGCACCCACTCTTGAACAAAGGAAAAGCAAAACTCCTGTCGGCATGTTGAAATCCATTTGACGGAGGACAACTCGCAACGCCAACTCAGGATCGAAGTCCGCGGAAGCCCAGCCCCATGATCGTCCAAGCCTGCATCAACGGCGCCCGCCCAGCCAGCTTCCACCCTGCCCTGCCGCTCACCCCTGCGGCAATGGCCCGGGATGGCGCCGCCTGCATCGCCGCCGGAGCGGCCGAGCTGCACCTGCACCCCCGTAACCCTGACGGCCGCGAAACCCTGGACGCGGCGACGATAGACGCGACGATGCTCGCGATGCGCCAAGCCTGTCCCGGCACGCTGATCGGCGTTTCCACCGGGGCATGGATCGAGGGCGACAAGCAACAGACCCTCTCAGCCATTGAGGGCTGGCGCGAGCTGCCAGACTACGCCTCCGTTAACCCAGCGGATCCCGGCGCCCCGGCGGTCATAGAAAGGCTGCGGCAGCAGGGCGTCGGCATCGAAGCCGGGCTGGCCTCCGTCGCCGATGCCGAGCGCCTGGCCGCGCTGGACCGGGGCGGGCACACCCTTCGCATCCTCGTCGAAATCAGTGAGCAGGACGTTGGCGAGGCGTATGCCGTTGCCGATGGCATCGCGGTGGTGCTGGACCGCGCCGGGCTGCGGCGGCCCCGGCTGCTGCACGGCTTCGACGCCACGATCTGGGACTTCGTTGCCCTGGCCGCCGGGCGCCGCTGGTCCACGCGCATCGGGCTGGAAGATGGAAGCCTGCTCCCGGATGGCACGGCTGCCTCCGGCAACGTCACCCTGGTCGCAGCTGCCGTTGAGATGTTCAGATAACCGGTAGCCCTCTGCTCCCTCTCCCTCCAGGAAAGGGCTGGGGCGAGGGGGGCCGCAAGAGTTACGCTGCCGTTGCTGGGCTGCCTCGGAGCAGGACGGTGCTGCTGGGCTTCCCTCACCCCGGCCCTTTCCCGGAAGGGAGGGAGCAGGCGTCACTCCGCCAACCTGCCCGATGACCGCTGCTGCCGGACCAAAACCATCCTGCCCTGGCACATTGATTGCTTGCGCTGTCCGACATTCCCGCGGAACAATCGCCGCGCCAGACCCGCGCCCACCAAGGAACAGGAGACGCCGATGACCCGCATGAACTTCGTGTCGCTGCTCGGGGCAGCCGCCCTGCTCGCCGCCGGCCTCGCCTCTGCGCCCGCCGCCGCCAAGGAGTGGACCACCATACGCTTCGGCATGGATGCCACCTATCCGCCATGGGAAAGCGTGGACCCCAGCGGCAAGATCGTCGGCTTCGAAGTGGACTATGCCAACGCCCTATGCGCCAAGATGAAGGTCACCTGCACCTTCCAGAACCAGGACTGGGACGGCGTGATCCCCGCGTTGCTATCCGGCAAGTTCGACGTCATCTTCTCCAGCATGAACATGACTCCGGCCCGTGCGCAGAGAGTGCTGTTCTCCGATATGTACTACGCGACCGCGCCTGTCTGGGTCGCAGGTTCCGAGATCAAGGGCGACGACGTTTCGCCCGCCGCCCTGAAGGGCAAGTCGGTCGGCGCCCAATCTTCCACCACCTTTGCCAACTACCTGGAGAAGTATTACCCAGGGATCGAGATAAAGCTCTATCCCGGTGGTGACGAACCATACCTGGACCTCGCCAGCGGCCGCATAGACTATGTGGTCAGCGACATCTTGGTGGCGGAGAGGTTCATAGAAAAGAACCCGGGCTGCTGCCGCGTCGTCAAAGAAATCCCCCGCACCCCCGACATCTTCGGCCCCGGCGTCGGCGCCGCCTTCCGTCCCGACGACAAGGACCTGGCCGTCATGTTCAACAAGGCCATCGCCGAGGCCGATGCGGACGGCACCTTCAAGACCCTCGCCGACAAGTACTTCAAGATCAACATACGCGGGAAGTAACGGCGGGGCAGCCCCGTGCCTGCCTTCGAGCTGCTGTTCGGCGCCCAAGGCTGGGCATCGCTGCTGTTGCGCGGGGTGTTGGTCACCATCCTGCTCAGCCTGGCCACCGTCCCCTTCGGCTTCGGCGGCGGGCTGGCGCTGGCGCTGCTCAAGCTGTCGCGCAGCCGGGTGGTCCGCGGCCTGTGCGCCGCCTACACAACGTTCTTCCGGGGCATCCCCGACCTGCTCTCCCTGTTCATCGTCTATTTCGGCCTGCAATCCCTGCTGAACTGGGCGTCGGCGCACCTGGGCGACGGCTGGAGGATCGAGATGAACGCCTTCGTCGCCGGCGTCATCGCGCTCTCGGTCGTCGTCGCCGCCTACAGCAGCGAGGTTTGGGTATCGTCGCTGCAGGCGGTGCCGCCGGGCCAGGCGGAGGCGGCGCGCTCCCTGGGCCTGAACCGGCGCCAAGTGTTCGGCCTGGTGGTGCTGCCGCAGCTTGGCCGGGTTGCCCTGCCGGGCCTCGGCAACATCTGGACCATCCTGGTCAAGGACACGTCCCTGATCTCGACGCTTGCGGTGATGGACCTGCTGCGCGCTGCGTCGGAGGCCAGCCGGGCGACATCCCGCCCGCTGCTGTTCTACACGGCGGCGGCAGGGGTATATCTGCTGTTCAGCATCCTTTCCAGCATCGGCCAGGCCGCGTTGGAGCGCCGGGCCAACCAGGGCTATGCCGGTGACGGCCGCCACGTGCAGGGCCTCGCCTGATGCTGACGAACATCCTGGGCGCGGTGCTCGATCTCGACCTGCTGCAAACCTGGGGGATGCGGCTGCTGTCCGGGCTGCAGATCACCACCGAGGTCGTGGTGCTGGCCTGCGGCATGGGCTTCCTGCTGGCCTACCCCCTGGCGCGGGCGCGCATGTCGCGGCATCGCTTCATCGCCTGGCCGGCGCTGGCCTATGTCACCTTCTTCCGCGGCACGCCGCTGCTGTGCCAGCTTTACATCGTCTATTACGGCGCGGGTGAGGTGCGTCCGTTCCTCACCTCCGCGAACCTGTGGTGGTTCTTCCGCGACAGCTTCTACTGCTGCCTGTTCGCCTTCACGCTCAACACCGCGGCCTACCAGGCCGAGATTCTGCGCGGCGCCATCCTGAGCGTGCCCCGTGGCCAGATCGAAGCCGCGCGCGCCCTGGGCCTGTCGCCCTACCGAATGCTGCGCCATGTGGTCGGCCCGCAGGCGCTGCTGGTAGCGCTGCGCCCGCTGGGCAACGAACTGATCAGCATCATCAAGGCTAGTGCGCTCGCTGCCATCGTGACCCTGCTGGACCTGATGGGGCAGACCCGATTCATCTTCGCCCGAACCTTCGACTTCACGATCTATCTGTATGCCGCGCTGATCTACCTGGCGATCACCGAGGCGATCAGCCGGCTGTGGAATCGGATGGAGCGCGGCTTATCCCGCCACCTGGCGCCTGTGGCGGTCGCCCGGGCCGTTGCCGCCGGTGCAAGGCCGCGGCCAAGTCCGGCGCGGCCAGCCGCCAAAGCCGCCCTGGACGGCGCATCCAGCCCGGCCTGGCTAGCGAAACCGGAATAAGGGAGAGGGTAGCCCGGGTCTGCCCGCCACCGATCCTCACAGGGCCCGCTCGTGCACGGGCGCCTTCTCCGCCACTCCGCGCAGCCGGCCCGTGCCCTCCACCGCCAGCGCCGCAGCAGCAAGCGCGCCGCCGAACCCGCACACCCCGGGCCACCCCGCCAGCCCCCACGCCAGCGTCGCCCCGGCCGATCCCGCCGCGCCGCCGATAAACATGCCGGTCACGAACACCGTGTTGAGCCGGTTGCGCGCTGTCGGCTGCAAGGCGAACACTACATGCTGGCTGGACACAAGGGCGCTTTGCACCCCAAAATCCAGCACAACGACGCCCAGCACCAGCCCCGGCAACGCGCCCCACAGTCCGAACAGCAGCCAAGACAACAAGGTCAGCAGCGCCCCGATGCCCACCACCAGCGCCGGGCCGCGCCGGTCGGCGATGCGGCCCGCCACCGGCGCAGCCAGCACTCCCACCGCGCCCACTACGCCGAACAACCCCGCCACGTCCGCGCCGAGATGGAACCGCGGCTCCTGCAGGTGCAGCGCCAGCACGGTCCAGAACGCGCTGAACGACCCGAACAGCAGCGCCTGCACCACCGTCGCCCGGCGCAGCCTCGCTTCCCGCCGCCATAGATTGATCACCGACGCAAGCGCCGCGCCATAGCCCATCGTCAGGTGCGGATGGTTGCGCGGCAGCAGAACCGCCATCACCACCCCGGCCCCGAGCGCCAACGGCACCGCGAGCCAAAACATCTCCCGCCAGCCCAGGTGGATGGCCACGAAGCCGGCGAGCGTCCGGCTGAGCAGGATGCCGCATAGCACCCCGGCCGTGACCGTCCCGACCGTCTTGCCGCGGCTGGCAGGGTGCGCGAGGGCGGCGGCGAACGGCACCACCTGCTGCGCCACCGTCGCGCAGGCGCCCAGCGCCAGCGACGCGAGCATCACGAGCCCCGCAGAAGGCGCCATCGCCACCAAGGCCAGCGCAGCAGCCAGCAACACGAACTGCACGATGATGATGCGGCGCCGGTCCAGCAGGTCGCCCAACGGCACCAACAGGAACAGCCCGGCGGCATAGCCGAGCTGGGTTGCCGTCGGAACCAGCCCCGTCACGCCCGGGCCGCCGCCAGGGCCGGCAAGGTCTCGCTCCATGATCCCCAGCATCGGCTGGCAATAATACATGTTGGCGACCGCGATCCCGGCTGCGGCACCCATCACCAGGGTCAGTCCGCGGCCGATCGGCGCCGCAGTTCCCTCACCGGCCGGGTCGGTCATCTTGCAAGTCCTTTGAAGGTTGGGAACGGTCGGCCAGGCTGCCCTGCAAGACTGACGCCAGCGCCGATACCTCGGGCCGGCAGCAGCTATTGCACCGAGGCAGGCGCCAACCCAGCGTTTGAGAGTGCCTTGCCTTAACGGCCCCACGTCCGGGCCGTTCCTGTCATCACGCGGAGAACGCGGGTATCCCGGTCTTCGCCGGACGGCTTGGCCGCATACGGGCCGCCTCGCCCGCACGTCGACCCATGCTTCAAAGCGAGACGCGGGACTTTGCCGCAAGCCACATGTTCGAGAGTGGATGCGGCACCAGCCTGGCACGGACGTTGCCTGTCCCCAGGCCTGCCATCCCCGCGATGGCGCCTCCAGCCAAGGCGAGCCTCCCCCCATGCCAGACCTTTTCAGCCCCTATACCCTCAAGGGCGTCACGCTCCGCAACCGGATCGCGATGTCGCCGATGACCATGTATCGCTCCACCGACGGCCTGATGAACGACTTCCACGTCATGCTGATGGGCTCGCGCGCCGCCGGCGGCTTCGGCCTGGTGTTCCCCGAGCAGTTGGCGATCACCCCTGACGGACGCACCGGCACACACTGCGCCGGCATCTGGGATGACGCGCAGGTGGACGGCCTCCGGCGTGTGACGGCCATCATTAGGGACATGGGCGCCGTGCCCGGCATCCAGCTCGGCCACACCGGCCGCAAGGGCAGTGAACTAAAGCCGTGGGAGGGCAAGCTGCAACTGCCGCCCGACCATCCCGACGGCTGGCAGGTGCGTGGCCCCTCGGCGATCACCTATGGCGGACGCTACACCTTCCCCGTCCAGGCCCTTACGGTGGCCGAAATCAAGGACCTGCACCGCAGCTACGCCCAGGCGGCGCAGCGGGCGCTGGACGCCGGATTCGAGTGGCTTGAGATGCACTTCGCCCACGGCTACCTGGGAGCAAGCTTCTTCTCACCGTTGGCGAACCAGCGGACGGACGAGTATGGCGGCAGCCTGGAGAACCGCGTCCGCTTCCACCGGGAGGCGCTGGATGCAGTGCGCGCGGTGTGGCCGGAACGGCTGCCGCTGACCATGCGCCTGGGATCGGACGACTTCCACGAGCAGGGCGTGCGGTTCGACGACGCCGTGTGGGCGGTCGGCGCCCTGAAGGAGCATGGGCTGGACCTGGCCGACCTCAGCCTGGGCATGAACACCGACGACACGAAGGACGTGCCGTTCAGCGACGTGGCCTTCATGGTGGAGCGCGGCGCCCGCGTCCGGCGCGAGGTCGGCATCCCCGTCGGTGTAAGCTGGAACTTGGGCCTGCCCGCGGTGGCCGACCGGGTGATCCGGGACGAGCTGATTGACCTGGTGTTTCTCGGCCGCCCGGCGCTGGCCAACCCGCACTGGCCGGTATGGGCGGCGCGCGAGCTGGCGCACAACGACCCGTTCTCGCTGATCCCGCAGGACTGGTCCTGGTGGTTGCGGAACCGGCCGGGGCCGGAGGGATCGCTGGGCTGGCCAGCGGTTACGCGGCAGGCCTGACCGGCTGGCCCAGCCTTGCTGGGCCGGCCGTTTGGATGTCAGCTTGCCGGACAGAACAACGGGAGGAGAATCCATGGTCTGCACGTCAATGGTCGCAGGGCGCCCGCAAACTGGCCGGCTGGCCGCGCCCAGGCAGGCGGCAACTGGGACTGCCGCGCAAGTGCTGATCCTTGCCTGCACCAGGCCCGGCGCATGACTCTCAACGAACTGGCCTCCGGCCTCCGCTTCCCCGAGGGCCCCGTGGCGATGGCCGACGGCTCGGTCGTACTGGTGGAGATCGAACGCGGCACCCTGACCCGGGTGGCAGCAGACGGGACGGTGAGCGTGATCGTCCACTTGGGCGCCGGCCCCAATGGCGCCGCCATCGGGCCAGACGGACGCTGCTACGTGTGCAACAACGGCGGCTTCCGCTGGGTGGATGACGAGACCGGCTTGCGGCCGGTCCTGCAGGCCGACGACTACAGCGGCGGCCGGATCGAGCGGGTGGACCTCGCCACCGGTGCGTTCGAGACGATCTACACCCACAGCGACCAGGCGCCGCTGCGCGGACCCAACGACCTGGTGTTCGACACCCATGGTGGCTTCTACTTCACCGACCTCGGCAAGGGCCGGTCCCGTGACCTCGACCGCGGCGGCGTGTGCTACGCGCAGGCCGACGGAAGCGGCATACGCGAGGTGTGCTTCCCCATGTTCACCGCGAACGGCGTCGGCCTGTCGCCGGACGGCGCCACGCTGTATGTCGCCGAAACCGAGCCAGCGCGGCTATGGGCCTTCGACCTGGACGGACCGGGGCAGATCCGACGCCAGCCCTGGCCGTCGCCACATGGCGGCCGGCTGGTGACGGGCAGTGCCAA
This sequence comes from uncultured Acetobacteraceae bacterium, assembly GCA_964242325.1. Taxonomy (GTDB): domain Bacteria; phylum Pseudomonadota; class Alphaproteobacteria; order Acetobacterales; family Acetobacteraceae; genus DASWOJ01. The sequence goes on along the minus strand of CAXTCI010000086.1, from coordinate 8,147 downwards.
CTTCCAGCGCTTCGACAGCCTGGCGGTGGACGCGGCCGGCAACGTATGCGTGGCAACGCTCGTGCACGGCGGCATCAGCGTCATCTCGCCGGACGGCACGTCCGTCCACCATGTGCCGATGCCGGAGCGCTGGGTGACCAACATCTGCTTCGGTGGGCCAGACATGCAAACGGCGTTCATCACGCTGTCGTCCACTGGGCGGCTGGTGTCCTGCCACTGGGACACGCCGGGGCTGCGGCTGGCTTACAACGCCTGACAGCGCGGAAGGGATCAGGACGGCGCTGGCGTCACGGCGCCAGGTGGCAAACTCCGTTTGGCGGGAATGCCACTGCCGCCGGGACTGTAGCCAGCACACGATACCAGGCATGTGGCTCCGCCAGCCCCGCCGCGGGCAGCACTTGCGCGATATACAGGTCATGCACGACCATGTGGTCGGCCGCCCGCCACTCGGCATGGCGGGCGAACGGGTCCTCGAACCGATGGCCGTCCAGGACGTGGACCACGGCATCCGCATCGGTCGTGCCCGCCGTCTGCACGGCCTGCAGCCACTGCAGCGTCGCCGAGTAGTCCGCCGCCTGCGCCGCGGTCGGCCGCATCCCGCTATGCCCGGCGGCGAAGCGATCTGCCCACGCCCGTGCCGCAGGATCCAGGTTCCAGTACCAGGGCACCGCAGCGACCACGCCGGCATAGCCCTGCCCGACCCGGTCCACGTCTGACAGATACAGCAACGCCGTCGCCACTTGCGCCCGCATCCCGGCCTTGGCGACGAACTCCGTCACGGCGGCCACCTCCGCGTCTGCGTCCGCCCCGGCGTTGAACACGGCAATCACGTCAGGGTCCAGCGCCTTCGCCTCTGTCAGCATGGCGGACAGGTCCCGCGTGTTGGGCGGGACAATGAAGGACTTTACAACCTCACCACCCTGCGAGGCGAGCACCGGCGTCATTGTCGCCAGCGCGCCACGGCCAAAGCCGGCATCGGCAACGATGGCTACCCACCGTTTGCCGCCGGGCTGCACGGCGATGTGGGCAGCGGTGGCCGTCTCGATGCTCACGGAGTCGAATGAATAGTGGTAGGCGTATTTAGTGCAGGCGGCCCGGGTCAGCGTCGGGACCGCGGACCCGGTCGTGACCATCAGCCGGTGCCGCTCCGCCGCGACCTTGGACACTGCCAGGGCGATGGGCGAGTTCTGCACGTCCATTAGCAGGTCGGCCCCGGCGTCATACGCCTGTTTGGCCAAGTCCGGCGCCAGGGCGGCCTTGTTGTGGTCGTTTAACGCATCAACCGCCACCGGCCGGCCCAGGACGGCGCCGCCGAAGTCCGCAACCGCCATCCGCGTTGCATCCACTCCGCCGCGCCCGGCCCGTGCGTCATAGATATCGTCGTCGAGGTCGGCGATGACGGTAATGCGCACCGGCGCAGGGTCGGCAGCATGTGCAGCCCCTGTTTTGATAAGGGCACAGGCAGCAAGCAAGAGGAGTATGGTGCGCGGCATAACTGGTCCCGTCTGGTATGCAGGCTGCAGGAGCGCAGGTGGTGGAGCCGAGGGGAATCGAACCCCTGACCTCCTGAATGCCATTCAGGCGCTCTCCCAACTGAGCTACGGCCCCGCCGATGCAAGGGCCGCACCGCGACCCCGCTTGGGAAGGCGCGTCCTTACACCCGGCTCACGCCAGGGATCAAGCCCCAACCGTCCATTGAACCAGACCCGCCCTGCCGCGTTTGCTTCACTACTACATCGCTGGTTACTGCATCAGGAGACGCCGCATGACCTCCCTCCCAATGACCCCAGTTTTCCGCCGGGCGATACCCGTCCTTCTCGCCTCCACCCTAGCCTGGACCACCCCGGCCCTGGCCGCCCAGGATCCCGGTGCTCCAGGCCGGCCCTCTGGCACCGTGAGCCTGCAGGCGAAGGCTGCCGCTGTCGGTGTCGGCTTCACCTGGGGCGACGGCATCCTGACCTTCAACGGCCACCGCTACCCATTCGAGGTCAAAGGCATTACGGTTGCCGACGTTGGCTTCAGCCGCCTGAGTGGTCGTGGCCGGGTCTACAATCTCAAGAAGGTCGAAGACTTCACAGGCACCTATGCTGCCTCGACTGGCGAGGCGACGGTGGGCCGCGGCATAGCCGGGCAAGTTCTGGTCAATAGCGCTGGCGTACAGTTGCGGATAGACAATGTGACCCGCGGTGCCCGCCTGTCCGGCTCTGCTGACGGCATTCAGCTCACCCTTAAGTAGCCAGTATCCCATGCTGCCGCAGAAACCCCAGTAGCGGCAGCATGGGCAGCCCGAGTATGGCACCATGTTCACCCTCGATCCGGTCGAACAAATGGATGCCGGCACCCTCGACGCGGTAGGCGCCGACGGACGACAGTAGGATATCGCCTTCCAAGGCTAGATAATCGTCCAATACGGCATCGCTAAACCCGCGCATCGTCAGGGCGGGAACTGCGACATGGTGCCACACCGTCTGTCCCCCACGTTGGCACACCACGGCTGTCACCAAGGTGTGCTTATGCCCGCGCAATGCCCGCAATTGCGCCCGCGCCCCGGCCAAGTCTGCCGGTTTGTCGAACCAGGTGCCTTCGCACACCAGGAGCTGATCTGCCCCGATTACCAAGGCATCAGGGTCCCGTATCCGCGCCGCCTTCATCTCTGCCAGGGTTGATGCAGCCTCGGACGCGTCCAACCCCTCCGCCAGGCATGCCTCTTTCACCGCCGCCTCGTCCACCCGCGCTGGACGCACCTCGAATTGCAGCCCCGCCGCCTGCATCAACCTGGCGCGCGCCGCACTCTGGCTGGCTAGCACCAGCCGTGGCTGCTCAGCCTGGCGCATGGGCCCGCGGAGCCGGAGCCAGCGATGTGGGAGTCAAAGGCACAGGAGCTGGCGCTGTCGGCGCACGCGCCTCCTTGCGACGCCGGTCGTGCCAGGCGTCCATCAACTGCAGCACTGTAGCGGCGGTTTCCTCGATAGACCGCCGGGTCACGTCAATCACCGGCCAGCCGCGCCGGGTGCACAGCCGCCGCGCCCATAGCAGCTCAGCCTTCACCGCCTCGACGTCCACGTACTCGCTCACGTCCTGCCGCACCTTGCCGGTGTCGTTGCCCGCGGCGATCAGCTTCAGCCTGTGACGGCGTATCTCGATCAACGCCTGCGGGTCCAAGGTCAGCCCAATCACTGGGCACATCGGCGCCTCCAGCCCCGGCGGGTCCGGCGTGCCCGGCACCAGCGGCACGTTCGCTGCCTTGATCCCGCGGTTCGCCAGATAGAACGAGGTCGGAGTCTTGCTGCTGCGCGACACGCCCACCATCACGACGTCCGCCTCGGCGATCCCCGCCTGCGCCTGGCCATCGTCATGCGCCAAAACGTAGTGCATGGCATCAATCCGCCGGAAGTAGTCGGCATCCAGCACATACTGGCGGCCCGGCCGCGACTGCGCCTGGGTGCCGATATGCGCCTGCAGCATCTCCATCGCTGGGTCCAGCACGTTCACGACCTGCACGCCCAAGCGCAGGCAGGTGGTTTCCAGGTCGTTGCGCAGCGCCTTGTCAATGACGGTGGACAGCACCGGCCCCGGCTCCGCCTCGATCCCCTCCAGCACGCGGTGCAGTTGGAAGCGGGTCCGGATCAAGCTCCAACGGTGATAGACGATCTCCGGCTGCTCGAACTGCGAGACCGTTGCACGGGCGATGCTGTTCAGCGTCTCTCCCGTAGCATCCGAAACCAAATGCAGGTTCATGGGCGTCCTCCGGCATGACTCACGGTTGACGTGTGAGTCGGGGATAACCCCGAGTCCCGTGTTTGCGGCGTGCGGGCCAGGTGGGTCAGCGGGGACAACATGCCGGAATCCTGGTACGGGGGATAGTACGCGCCTGCAACCTGTACGAGTCACGGGTACCCCGCTGACCCACAGCCGGAATCAATGACTTGCCGGAGTTCAAGGGGCTGGACAGATGGTGGATAACTCGGGGAGAACCGGGTACCACATGACTCACACCCCCTAAGACTCCTACAACCATCTTAAGAATCTTATCTTCTCTTTAAGGAAGGGCGCACACCGCCGATGACCAAGCCGCTGCTGCGTGTCCTGAAAGGCGAAGCCGTCTGGCCCCCGCCGATGTGGCTGATGCGCCAGGCCGGGCGCTACCTGCCGGAATACCGCGAGCTGCGGCAACAGGCTGGAGACTTCATTAGCCTGTGCACGACGCCGCGGCTGGCGTCGGAGGTGACTCTCCAGCCGATCCGCCGCTATGGCTTCGACGCCGCCATCCTGTTCAGCGACATCCTGATGCTGCCCTGGGCACTGGGCTACGGACTCGCGTTCAAGGAGGGCGAAGGCCCGGTCCTGCCGCGTCTCACCGAAGCCAGCCAGGTCGCAGCTCTCGACCCGTCGAGAGTCGGCGCAGCCATCGCCCCGATCCTGGAAACCGTGCAGCGCACGAAGGCCGGGCTGGACGAAGGGACGGCGCTGATCGGTTTCGCTGGCAGCCCCTTCACCGTCGCCTGCTACATGGTGGAGGGCGGTGGCTCCAAAGACTTTGCCCGCATCCGCGGCATGGCGCACAGTGACCCCGCGCTGTTCGGCAGCTTGATTGACGTGCTGGTGGACTCAACCGTTGAATACACCTCCGCCCAGGTGGACGCCGGCGCCGACGCTATCATGCTGTTCGACTCCTGGGCCGGCGTGCTGTCGCCGCTGCTATTCGCCCGCTACGTCACCGAGCCGACACGGCGCATCGTGCAGGCGTTGCGGGACCGACATCCCGGCCTGCCGATCATCGGCTTCCCGCGGCTGGCTGGCGTCCAGGTCGGCGCCTATGCCGCGGCGACGGGGGTGGACGCGGTGGCGCTGGACACTGGGGCGGAGTTGCACGTCGCCACAGGCCTGGTACCGGGTAACGTCACCACCCAGGGCAACCTAGACCCCCTGGCCCTGGTCGCAGGCGGTGCTGCGCTACATGCAGAAGCGCAGGGCGTGCTGGATGCGGTGCGAGGACGGCCGCATATCTTCAACCTCGGCCATGGGATCGTGCCGCAGACTCCGCCGGAGCATGTGGCGGCGTTGGTGGCGCAGGTGCGGGCGGCGTAGGGCTTGGAGGCAAAGATTTGATGCGCCGCGCGGGTTCTCTGCGCCCCGCTCCGCCGCCGGCACTAGGCGGTCCCGTCCGTTCTTGGTGATGGTCAAGGGTTCCAATAGTGCCTGGGCCGCCAGCGTTCCGTAGTTCCTGATAAACTCAGCCGTTGCAAGGCGCATGGATGCCGCCCTCATACGATGCAGATTATATGCATGACGTGCACCCTGTGGGTGCAAGGCCAGTGCCGGGCTAGAGATGCAAGTGGAAAGGAACAAGCACAGCTCCCCAGGCCCGGTTATCTCAGCCTTGCCCTACGCAGCCCGACACGACTGCTTGACGCAGCACCCGGATTAGCCACCTTGAGATCTATGCACAAACCCAAAGTCGCCATTGTCCTGTTCAACCTCGGCGGCCCGGACAAGCCAGCTTCCGTGCGGCCCTTCCTGGTTAACTTGTTCAAGGACCCTGCCATCCTGCGGGTGCCGTTCTTCGTTCGGCCCGTGCTCGCCCGCGTCATCGCCTATGCCCGCACCAAGGCCGCCAGCGCCAACTACGCCATCCTCGGCGGCAAGTCTCCGCTGCTGGAACTCACCCTGGACCAGGCCACCGCGTTAGAGGCCGCCCTCCCCGACCTGGATGCCAAGTGCTTCGTCGCCATGCGCTATTGGCATCCCTTCAGCCTCGCCACCGCCCGCGAGGTGAAGGCGTGGGACCCGGACGAGGTCGTGCTGGTCCCGCTTTACCCGCAGTATTCCACCACCACGACCGGCAGCAGCCTGTCTGCCTGGCGTGAGGCCGCAGCGCAGGCCGGGCTGACGAAGCCGGTGACAACCCTGTGCTGCTACCATAGCGACCCCGGCTACCTCCGCGCCACTGCCGCCGAGGTCCGGCTCAGCTACGACAAGGCCCGGGCTGAGTTGGATCCCGCCATCCCGCTACGCATCCTGTTTAGCGCCCATGGCCTGCCGGAAAGCATCGTCAAGGCGGGTGACCCTTACCAATTCCAGGTCGAGCGCACGGTGGCCGGCGTCGTACGCGCCCTCGATATGCCCGACCTCGACTACATCACCTGCTTCCAATCCCGTGCCACACCGCAGAAGTGGATTGACCCCAGCACCGAAGCCCAGATTGAGCGCGCCGCCCATGACAAGACGGCCGTCCTGGTCGTGCCCATTGCCTTCGTGTCCGAGCACTCGGAAACCCTCGTGGAATTGGACGTGGAATACCGGGAGCTAGCGGAGAAGGAGGGCGTCCCCGGCTACTTCCGCTGCCCCGCCCAGAATAGCGACCCCGGCTTCATCGAGGCCCTGGCCGAACTGGTCCGCGCGTCAATGGGCCGAGGCCCTGGACTGTGCAGCTTCGTGGGTGGGCGCACCTGCCCCAAGCCCTTCAAGGACTGCCCGCACGCCCGCGCCGGCGCCAAGGTTCCCGCGGCGGAGCGCGTGCTGGGCGAAGTCGCTTGACGCCCCAACCCCTGCGTCTCGTCATTTGGGACTGCGACGGCGTGCTGGTGGACAGCGAAGGCCCCTCTGCCCGTGTCACCGCCGCCGAATGCACCCGGCTGGGCTGGGCCATGACGCCCAACGAGGCCTTGCAGCTTTTCACCGGCATCCGCCTGTCCGACATGCCGCCGTTGCTGGAGGCGCAGACAGGCCGCCCAGTGCCGCCGGGCTGGGTAGAGCATGTGCGCACCCAGCTGATTGAGACCCTCGGCCGCGACCTCGAACTCATGCCTGGCGCCGTTGAAACCCTGCGTGCCACGTCCGCCCTGGGCCTGCCCTATCGCGTCGCATCCAACTCCTCGCACGAGGAGATGGCGGCGAAGTTCGCCCGCACCGGCTTGATCCCCCTCGTTGAGGGCCGCCTGCACAGCGCCCGCGACGTGCCCCGCGGCAAGCCCGCGCCCGACGTGTTCCTGGCCGCCGCCGCCGCCGAGGGCGTTCCTCCCGGCGCCTGCATCGTGGTGGAGGACAGCTTCCCCGGCATAGCCGCCGCCCGCGCCGCCGGCATGGCCGTCCTGGGCCTGGACCCACACGGCGACGGCGCCGCCGTGCTTGCCGCCGGCGCCCATCCGATCCATTCCCTGTCCGAGTGCCCGGCGCTGTTCCGGGTTGCCATGCGCGCTGCGGCCTGAGCCGCACCCTATGGACCCCGACCTATGACCATCGCGGCGCTCGCGTACGTTTATCCCTGGACCAAGGCACTGCACGTCATCAGCGTGATTGCCTGGATGGCCGGCATCTTCTACCTGCCGCGCTTGTTCGTATATCACTGCGACCTGCCGCGTGGCTCCGTCGAAAGCGAGCGGTTCAAGGTGATGGAGCGCCGCCTGCTCAAGCAGATCATGCTACCGGCGATGCTGTCCACTTGGTTCTTCGGCGCGCTGCTGGTGCTGACACCGGGCATCGTGGATTGGTCCGGCTTCAACTGGTGGCACGTGAAGTTCGGCATGGTCCTGCTGATGACCGGCTTCCAGGGCGCCGCTGGCAAGTGGCGTCGGCAGTTCCTGGAGGATCGCAACGCCAAGCCGCACCGATATTATCGGATCGCCAACGAGGTCCCGACGCTGCTGATGGTAGCCGCCGTCATTATGGTGATCGTGAAGCCGGTGTTCTTCTGATAACGGCATCCTGACTTCCTCCCCGAAAGACGAGAGAGCAGCAAGCAGTCCCGCTTGACACCGCCGTCCAGCGAGTGGAACCTGTAATCCAATGGGCCATCCGCGATCGCCCCGTGAGGCCTCAGCCCAAGCATCGCGTCCAATGCTCCAATGCGGAGTGGACGCCCATGCTATCTCTAGACAGCATCGCCTCCATCGTCTGCGGTGTCGGCAACGTCCAGCTCGGTCTGATACCGGAGGCAGTTAGGCTGCTTGTGGCGTTGCTAGACCTGTCGCGTACGTATCGCGACGACCTGCAGCAGCTCGACACCGGGCTGGCGCTGTATGGCGCCGTCTAACCGCCGGGCCTGCGACGCTACCGCCGGAACCCACAACCGGCTGGCTTCAGCGTTGCGTGTGACTCATACCAACCGCCGAAAGTTCTGACCCGTTCAGGCTTCCCAAGTTCATCTG